>DATFXI010000048.1:0-3717 GCA_035316085.1 Candidatus Angelobacter sp. | reverse complement strand
CGGCGCGCTTGATAGCGCCGCGAAAACCTGCGGCCTTGTTCATCGCGCCGTCTGGATCGTCTTTCGTGGCGTCGCCGCCGTGACAACTCACACAGGTCAACCCCTTCTGCGCGTGGATGTCTTGGGCAAACTGCTCAGCGGTGACTTTGATCGGAGGCTCCATGAGCGAGTGACATTCCACGCAGGAATTCTGCTGTGCCACCGCAACTCCGCTGGCACCGCATAGCAACGCCAAAAGCTGCAACGATTGAGTCAATCGGTCACTTCGCCACATGTCCATATACCGTCATGGCCACAACATAAGCCGTCGCAAAGATGGTGGCTCCCAGGGCCCAGCGTGCGCCGCGTCTGCCTTCACGGTCGAAGAACGGCAGCAAGAGCCAGAGCAGCCCGGCCAGACCGAAGATCAATACCCCCAAGACCTCCCCATCAATCACCCAGACTTTGGCGGGAATCATCTTCAGCGTTTGAAACATGAACAGGAAATACCACTCCGGCTTGATGCCGGCCGGGGCCACGGCGAAGGGATCGGCCTTGGCACCCAAGCCCCACGGCGAGATGGCGGCCAGCGCTCCCAGAACGCCCAGAGCGATGTACCAGGCCATCAATTCGCGCAGCAGGAAGTTGGGAAAGAAGCTCATTTCCCGTTTCTTCGTGGGATCGGCGGCCCATGCGGCTTCGACGCTGGGCGGGGCGCTCATGCCAAAGCGCTGAATCAGGGCGATGTGCAACAGCAACAGCGCGGTGGTGATCCCCGGCAAAAGCGCAACGTGGAAGCCGAAGAAGCGGGTCAGCGTGGCCCCGGTAACTTCTTCGCCGCCCCGCAGAAACACCAGCATGTGACGCCCGATCAGCGGGACCTGGCCGGTGATCTCCGTCCCTACCTTGGTGGCGAAAAACGCAAGCGTGTTCCAAGGCAGCAGGTATCCGGAAAATCCAAAACCCAGGACCAGAAACAGCAGAAGCATGCCGCTCACCCATGTGAGCTCGCGTGGTTTGCGGTACGCGCGCAGGAAAGCCACGCTGAACATGTGGGCAAATGCGGTAAAGATCATCAGATTCGCCGACCAGGAATGAATGGAGCGGATCAACCAGCCGAACTGCACGCGTGTCGTGACGTATTGCACGCTTTCAAAAGCTTCGTTGGCGCTGGGCCTGTAGTAGAGCAGAAGTAGAATTCCCGTGACCACCTGGATGCCGAAGAGAAATAGAGTGATCCCTCCCAGGAAATACCACGCAGAAAATTTGTGCAGAGGAACTTTCTTATGACGGAGGGGGGCCATCAACTCGTCCCACCCAAAGCGCTCATCCAGCCAGTTGCGAATCAACTTGAACATGATCGTTCTAGGCCTCGCGTTTACGGCTGACCACGATTTCTTCACCGCGTGTGTGCACCTGGTAGGCCTCCAGGGGGCGCGGCGGCGGGCCGGAAATGTTGCGTCCGTTCAGGTCATACATTCCGTTATGGCAGGCGCACCAGATCTGCCCCAAGTCGCCGCGGTACTGCACGGTGCAACTGAGATGAGTGCAAGTGGCGGACATGGCCCGGTACTCGCCCTGCCCGGTGTGGACCAGAATGCCGGCGCGGCTGCCGAAGCGAAAAATCTTGAAGGTGTTTGCCTTCAGCTCACCGGCCCGCGCCGCCACCACTTCGTCGCCACCCAGGTCGGGGAGCATAGGCGGCACCAGATACCGCAAAACCGGATAGAGAAACGAAACGACGGAAGCTAGAAAGCCTCCTCCCAGGATCCATTGGGCAAAGTGACGGCGGCTCGGCTGCACTGGTCCGGGGTCCGGCATCTCCATGACTCCTTTCTCTTGCGCTCACACTGAGCGTGTGAGCCGGGGTCATGGACATGTACGCTACCATTCTGCGGGCATGGGAAATGTGACATGGGTCACACTTGCTGCGAGCTTCGCCGCCGCCGAAGCGCAAGAGAAAAGACCGCGAGGAAAGGTTAAGGTCCGGTTAGCCAGTCATACTGCTGCGCGGTCAGAGGCACAACCGAGAGGCGGCCCTGCCGCACCAGAGGCGATTCAGCGAAGAGTTTGCTGCTCTTGATGTCGGCCAGAGTCCGTGGCTTGGCAATGGCCTTGCCGGCTTTGATCTTGACCCGCGGGTTCTTGGGATCCGCCGCGTCCACAGATTCGACTGTGGCCGTGCCGACGGCGCTCTTCTCGTCGCCGGTGTGGTAGATCACGAGCTTCGCACCTTTCTGCATTTCGCGCAGGTGCCGCAGCGCCACAGGATTGCTAACACCGTCCCAGATAGTGGTGTCACTCTTCTCGAGGTCGGCAAAGCTGTATTCGGAAGGCTCGGTCTTGAGGAGGTAGTGCATAGACGCTCTCCGGCTTTCAACTTGAGGATAGCAGAGCCGGCCTGCCGCGGCCTTGCAATCAGCCGGCGTGCGAAAGCGGCGCGGGTTCGCGCTGAATTCGGCGCGGAAGGCGCGATTGAAATTCGAAACGTCGCCGAAGCCGCAGTCGAAGGCGACGTCCAGAATCTTGCCGCTTCCGGAAGCCAGTTGTGCTCCGGCCTGGCGCAACCGCGATCGCAAAACATACTGATGAGGCGTAAGTCCGGTGAGCTGTTCGAAAACGCGCAAGAAATGATACGGGCTGAGACCGGCTTGAGCGGCGAGAGCTGTCAGAGTCAGATTGCCATCGGGCTCGGCTTCGATCATGCGGACGGCACGGGTCACGCGCGCGACTGAGCTCGGGAATGGGCCATCGATGCTGGGCGCCAGATTTTTCGCGCGGCGGATCACCCGGGCTGCAAGCGCAAGGCCCAGTTCTTCCCAGGTGGCAGCTTCGCTGGCCCGCGAGGAGCCCTCAAGCACCCGTTCCTTGTTGGACGATGCATCGGTTGAGCGCCGTTCCCGGTTGAATGCGGCAAGGGCTCGCGCCGCCAGCGAAGAAAACTCCTTCAATGGCGGCAGGCGCAGCACCGGGAAATTCAGGTCGCGCGCACCCGCATCGGCAGCGAGTTGCTCAAAGCACTCAGGGGTATACCAGAAGGCCAGACAGCGGTCGCCGGCGGCATGCTGATGTCCACATTCAAAAGACTCGCCCGCGTTGCCGAGTACCAAAGAGCCGGGCGCCATCAGTTCGCATCCCGTGCGCCCACGGTATTGAAAACTTCCTCCCATCACTAAGGCGATCGTGTAATGGCGGTGTTGCTCTTCGAAAGGACGATCGTGAGGGCCGGATGTACAAAGCACGTCGGCGACGGTGCAGCCGTCACCCTGGGCCAGAATACGAGGCGTCGCCTGCCCGGGCGCTCCCATGGCCGCCCGACGGTGTAACGCCTGCTCCAATTCGACCGCAATTTTTGCCAAGAATCCCTCGCGCTTCAATCGCTATAAGAGTCCACAGCGCTGGCCGGACCTGCAAGCTGAATCTGCGCCGGCCAACAGACCTCTTAGATGTCGGAGGGAGACAACAAGATGAGAACAATTGACGCCCCCAAAATTGACTGGGAGCTCCCCGGGCTGTCTGCGACCGGGCGATCGGCGGAAATCCCTGAAGACCTGGACCTTTACGGCTGGCTGGTAGGCAGCTGGGAACTCGACATCCGCCACTACTGGGTTGATGTCAGCGCACGCAGTCTCAAAGGCGAAGCTCACTTTGCTTGGGTGCTCGAAGGCCGAGCGGTGCAGGACGTTTGGATCATGCCTCGACGGCAGGACCGGCCACCAGCGGCGGGTGAAATCTGCA
>DATFXI010000047.1:0-15443 GCA_035316085.1 Candidatus Angelobacter sp. | reverse complement strand
GAAACGCTGAACCGTGTGGCAAGAAAACTCGAGGAACAGGGTTCCATTACGGACCTTTCCCCAGCCCACTATTGCTACGTGGTTGCCAGGTTTGTCTTCCTGGAGTATCTCCGCGGAGCTCAGCCAGCCCAGACAAGTTTCGAGGAACCTGCGCACTCCGCCGTACTATCCAGTTTATCGGGCAGTTTTGTCGGGGATTCGGAAAATCAGGCGCGAGAGAAGCTGCACGAATGTCTCGAGCATTGTCTGGATCAATTGCCGGCGAAGGACCGCGAGCTCATTCTCGAGTACTACCGGGGTGAGCAGCGGATCAAGATCGAGAGCCGTTACCGATTGGCTAAGCGTCTGGGGCTTTCTATTAATGCGTTGAGCATCCGGGCTTGCCGCATCCGTGACAAGCTGGAAGTCTGTATCCGAGGGTGTTGCCGTGAGACATGAAGTATTATCGCCGGTTTCGTCTTATATGGATAAGGCATGATGTTACTGAAGAGGCATGATGTCTTCGCAGGATAAAAGTGCGTACGATGATCAACTCCTGACGCGCTATCTTTTGGGGGCCCTGCCCGCGGAAGAAACCGAGCGGCTGGACGAGCTGAGCATCGTCGATGAAGAAGTGGCGGCGCGCCTGAGCGCCGTTGAATACGACCTTGTGGATGCCTATGTGAGAGGCGAGACCAGAGGAGAGGACTTGGCCCGGTTTGAGTCGTTTTACCTGTCCTCCGCCAAGAGGCGGGAGAAAGTGCAATCTGCGCGTGCCATGTTGGAGAGGGAAAGCGGAACTGCAGCCGCGCCGGCGATGGTGCTCCGGACGGTGGTTTCGCCCGAAAAAAGGCCCGATAAGAAAGCATCTCCGAGACGAAGATTTCCGTTCTCGCGGCCCGTCCTGCAATGGGGATTTGCTGGCGCAGCGGCAGTATTGACGCTGGTGGCAGGATACCTGCTGTTGGACAACGTGCAGTTGCAACGGCAGATGAGCGAGAGCCGTGCTCGCCAATCGGAGTTGGACCGGCGGGAACAGGATTTGCGCACCCAACTGGACCAGCAGCGTTCGGCCTACGCACAGGCGCAGCAGGAACTGCAACGCCTCCGCAACTTGCAGAGCAACCTTGACCAACTCACAACCGTTTTCCTTGTTCTGTTGCCGCCGAGCCGAAGCGTTTCTCGAGTGCCAACCATCTCCATCAAGCCGGGAACGGACCTGGTAGTACTGCTCTTGACGCTGGAGTCAGACGACTTTCCCGTGTACCGCGTCGTGCTCAGAGACCCTGCAACGAAACAGGTCCTGTGGCGGAGCGCAACTATGACTTCGACATCGACCGGAGAGAAGAAAGCCGTTTCCGTCACCGTTCGCGCTGGCCTTTTGAAGCAGCAGAATTACATCGCGGAGCTGACGGGAATCCCTGCCCGGGGCAGTCCGGAGCTTATTGGAGGGTATCCATTTCGCGCGGTGCTAAAATAGCGCCCGCCTCGCCGCGCCCTTCGCCTGCAACGGAAGATTCTCATGAAGCGAAGCTTTGGTTTTCGGCTCGTAGTCGGCGGCATTCTTCCCTGGTGCCTGTCTCTATCGTGCGTAGCTGCGTTCGCCAGGCCGGCTGTTGCCCAGGCTAGCCCGGGCAGCCCTGCATCTGCTCCACCTGCCCAGGCGTCTGCAACGCAAAATTCACAGGACATCACCACGCTGGAGTTCGGCAAGCCTATCGAGCGCGAGTTGGCCGGTGGGCAGAAACACATTTATCTGCTCCCGCTCTCTGCCGGGCAGTACGCGAAAGTGGAGATCAAAGAGCATGGGATCAACGTGGCTTTCACGTTCCAACGTCCCGATGGCGAGATCCTAAGGGACTGGACTCCGTATGGGCCGCATGTAGAAGATCTGGCCGTCCGTGAAGTAGCCGACGTGTCGGGGACTTATCGACTCGAGATCCACACTACGCCGAGAGCAGCGCCGGGGCGCTATGAAGTCCGGCTGGCCGAATTGCGGCCGGCAACAGAAAATGACCGCGCCCTGCAAGAAGCTCGTACCCTGTTCGCACAATACGCCCGGACGCGCGACGAGGGTAAATGGTCCGATGCCAAGGCGTTGATCCTGCGGGTACTCGAAATCCGCGAAAAGGTGCTTGGGCCGGACGACCCTCTGGTGGGAGCCACTCTCACCTTTGTGGCCGCCAGCTACGGCGATGAGGGCGACTACGCACGCGCCGAACCCGTCGAGCTGCGGGCCTTGCAGATCACGGAGAAAGCGCGGGGCCCTGACCATCCTGATGTAGCCATGGAGCTGCTTCATATAGGCACCGACTCTCGCCTCAGGGGCAACCTGGTTAAGGCGGAGGAAATGCAGAAGCGAGCCTGGGCCATCACGGAGAAGCAAAAGCTGACCGAAACGCCGATGGCCGCCGGCGTATTGGAGGCGCTGGGAAACACTCGCTACGACGCCGGCGACTATGCCGGCGCGGAAAGCTATTATTTGAGATCGCGTGCTGTCTGGGAAAAGATCCTGGGACCGGACAGTTTCCACCTTTCGTTTTCTTACACCTTTTCCGGGGATGTCGCGTACCAACAAGGCGACTATCAAAAGGCTGAGGCCATGTTTCAGCACGCGCTGTCCCTGGCCGAAAAGGGGATGGGTCAAGAGAGTCTGATGGTCACAACCTATGCGAACGACCTAGCCAGGGTTTATTGCACGACGGGAGCCTTTGAGAAAGGGGAGGCACTCTACCGTCGTGTCATCACGCTGCACGAGCAGAAAGCGGCCATGAGCCATCCGCTCGTGCAGACTTCTTTGTTTGGCCTGGCACGCTGTCTTGAGGCGGAGGGCAACTGGTCGGAAGCCGTCAAAGTGCAAGCCAAAGCCAGCGAAGTCGCCGAACGCTATGTTGCCGTCAATATGGCTTTGGGGTCGGAACGCGAAAAGCACATTTTCCTGAATGATCTTTCGTTGCGGGCATCGCGAAATATTTCCTTGCAAACTCAATTTGCCCACAACGACCCCAGCGCGCTCCGTCTGGCTGTGACCACTGTCCTTCAGAATAAAGGACGGGTGCAAGATGCGGTTTCAAGCAGCCTTACCGCGCTGCGTCAGCGCTTTGGTCCGGAGGACCAAAAACTGCTCGATCAATTGAATGGCCTGAACTCGCAGCTGGCCAAACTGGTCCTGAACGGGCCGCAAAGACTCTCGCCGGCAGAGTACGCGCAGAAGACCAAGGGGCTGGAGCAACAGCGCGAACAACTTGAAGGGGAGATGAGTCTCCGGACCGCCGGTTTTTACCAGGGATCGAAGACG
The DNA here is from genome assembly GCA_035316085.1 of Candidatus Angelobacter sp. GTDB lineage: Bacteria > Acidobacteriota > Terriglobia > Terriglobales > Acidobacteriaceae > Angelobacter. Next base: position 12,166 of record DATFXI010000047.1, on the reverse strand, counting down.
GTCACGCTCGCAGCAATCCAGGCCGCTGTCGCGGAGAACGCGGCGCTGGTCGAGTTTGCCGTTTACCGTCCGTTCAATCCCAAGGCCCCGGACAATCGGAAAGCCTATGGCAAGCCGCACTACGCTGTTTACGTTGTCCGCAATCACGGTGAGGTGCAATGGAAAGAGCTCGGCGAGGCACGGGCGATCGACGAAGCGGTTGACAAGCTGCGGCAGGCTTTGCGCGATCCCGAGCGCAAAGACGCGCAACAGCTGGCGCGGGCCGTCGACGTCCAAATCATGCAACCAGTGCGCTCGTTGGCCAGTGACGCCACGCATTTGCTCATCTCGCCGGACGGGGAGCTCAACCTGATTCCGTTTGAGGCGCTGATCGATGAACAGGGACGCTTCATGGTGGAGCGCTACTCGATCACCTATCTGACCACCGGGCGAGACTTGCTGCGCATGCAGGTGACGCGGGAGAGCAAGAGCAAGCCAGTCGTGGTGGCTGCCCCGCTCTTCGGAGAGCCGGAGCCCAGGCAGGTGGCGGGCGCTCAGCCTCGCCTGAAGCCGGCTTCGGTCGCGGAAAGGCGCAGGAGCACCATCGCCGCGCAAGATCTCTCCCAAGTCTATTTCGCGCCCCTCAGCGGCACGGCTCAAGAAGCTCGCGTCATTCAATCGTTGTTTCCGGAAGCTCACGTGCTTACTGGGACGCAGGCGACAAAGAGCGCTCTCCAGAGGTTGATCGCACCTCGGATTCTGCACATTGCGACTCATGGTTTTTTTCTCCAGGATGCGAATGCTGAAGCGTCGCGAAACACAAGCGGTCCGGACACAAAGAGCGGCCAGCCTCCCGCACTGAAAATCGAAGAGCCATTGTTGCGTTCCGGCCTGGCTCTTGCCGGCGCCAATCTGAACCAAGGTGGCAGAGGCCGCGAAGGCATTCTCACGGCCCTGGAGGCATCCAACCTGAACCTCTGGGGCACCAAGTTGGTGACGCTCTCCGCCTGCGAAACCGGGGTAGGAGAAGTGAGGAACGGCGAAGGTGTCTACGGGCTCCGTCGCGCGTTCTTCTTGGCCGGCAGCGAAACGCTGGTAATGAGTCTGTGGCCGGTCAGCGACCGCGTCACACGCGAAATGATGACCTCGTATTACACCGGGTTGAAGCGGGGCCAGGGGCGCGGCGATGCCCTGCGCCAGGCCGAACTTGCCATGCTGAAACGCAAAGATCGCCGGCACCCGTTCTACTGGGCCAGCTTCATTCACTCCGGCGAGTGGGCCAATCTTGACGGCCACAGGTAGTGGGTCAGTTTGAAAAACTGGTCCACTAGCAGTAATCAGCGTCTAGCGATTCGCTTGCGAATCGCGGGCCTTTAGGCAGACGTTCATCGCGCAGCGATGAATCCTGGGAGCAAACTCTACCACTACCCGGCCAACAGGTAAGCAAGCTCCTTCCCGAACATTCTTCTCAGCAAGGGTCATGACCGGAAGTACGAAGCCCGGCCGTCCATGGCCTGCCCGGTGAAAGCCAATCACCTCACTTCAAACCTTGCCTGAAATGTTTTCGGGAATTCTGTCTTATCTCTACGAATCACCAGAACTGGCCGGACTGGTGATGGCAAGGAGAACGTAAAGATGTTTGCATTCAGAACCTTCAACTTCCTGCGGCTGGTCATGCTTGCCTGTTTGCTCTTCAGTGCACGTGCTTTCGCTCAGTTTGAAATTGCTCCGGACCATTTTGATTCTGACCAGACGGAACCTGCGCGCAGCGCGCCGGCACCAAACAAGGCCAAGACAGCCGCGCCCAGGGCCGGCCAGGCGGTCATCGAACCGGTTTCGCTGCACGCGAGGCAATTGAACCAGCGGATCGCGGAACAGCAGGCGGTCCTCGCCGAATACCGTGCAGAGATTAACGCGAAGAAGGAGCAGATCGAAGCAGTATTCCAGAGCCTGTTGCGTACGGGCAACGAAGCCGGTGAGGCGGAGGCGCTCACACTCTACCAGCGGGAATTGGACAAACTCCAGAAGTCTCTGGCGCCCGCCATTCACGCAACTGAAGCAACCATAGCGCAGCTGCAGGCGGAACTGTCGACGACATCTCAATTACGCGCCGGCCGTCCGGCGAAACACCGCGCGTTGTAACTCTAGGGAGAGGGAAAAACATGTTGGCAAGACAGAAAAACCAGTTGCGGAATGGTCTTATGAAACGCAGATCGAAGCTGATGGTCGCAACCGTGACGCTCTTGGCCATGGCCGGGATTACGGTGGGCCTTGCTGAGAGCCATCTCGAAATCCTGATACCGTTTCTGGACTCGAGCGGGATCATCCGCACCGTCAGTCCGGCCGGAGAGCCGTCCGCCTCCAACGCGTTCTTCCAGAGCCTGGGAACCAATGGGCGGAGTTGTGGAAGCTGTCACCAGGCTAGTGACGCCTGGACAGTGACGCCGGCGCACATTCAGGAACGTTTTCGGGCCAGTCAGGGACTGGATCCAATCTTTCGTACCAATGACGGCGCGGACTGCCCGAGCGCCGATGTCCACACTCTCCAGGCGCGCCGGAAGGCTTACAGCATGCTCCTGAGCAAGGGGTTGATTCGGGTCTCCATTGGCGTTCCGGCGAATGCCGAGTTTGCCGTGACTGCCATTGACGATCCCCACAACTGCCCTGACACCACGCCGGCAGGGCTGGCGCTGTTCCGCCGTCCGCTGCCTTCGACCAACCTGAACTTCCTTACGACCGTCATGTGGGACGGCCGCGAGTCCTTCAAAGGGCAAACGCTCCAGTTCGATCTAACCGATCAGGCGGCGGGCGCCACACTGGGTCATGCGCAGGCTGCGAAGCGTCCGACGGACGCGCAGCTGGCGGAAATCGTGAATTTTGAGCTTCAGCTCGCTACCGCGCAGACCTTCGACCGTGATGCCGGCAACCTGCACGCGCACGGAGCCACTGGAGGGCCGAGAGCGTTGTCCACGCAGCCGTTCTTCGTGGGCATCAATGACCCGCTGGGCGGGAATCCTCCTGGAGTCGATTTCAACCCGGAAGCTTTCACCCTCTACGACAAGTGGGCGAACCTGAAGGATAACGATGACGGTGATGATCACAGCAGAAATGGCGCTCGCGCTGCAGTGGCCCGTGGCGAAACCTTGTTCAACACGCTTCCGATTACCATCTCTGGTGTGACCGGCTTGAACGATCTCCCCGGCGTGCCGGCCTCGTTTAGCGGGACGTGCACCACGTGCCACAACACACCGAATGTCGGCAATCACTCCGTGCCGCTGGCCATCAACATCGGCGTTACCGACTATCCCGCCCTGCCGGCCCTCGATATCACCGGGCTTCCTGTTTACACGTTCCACTGCGACGCAGGAGCGGTTACGCCCATCAACAAGGGGGCAAGCATTCAAACCACAGACCCAGGACGCGCCCTAGTCACCGGCAAGTGCGCCGATATCGGCAAAACTAAGGGGCCGATCCTGCGCGGGCTGGCCGCGCGCGGTCCGTATTTTCACAACGGCTCAGCGGCCAGGCTGGGTGACGTGGTGGACTTTTACGATCAACGCTTCAATTTGAATCTAACGGAACAACAGAAAGCTGATCTGGTGGCTTTCCTGCAAACGTTGTAACTCCGGTTGTGCCGCGCTCGGCGAGGGGGCTAGGATTCCGAGCGCGGGCAAACCGGCGTAGCGGTTCTATAGCAGCTTTCGCGAGCCAAACTCCAGGACCCAGAGTAAGCCCCATGGCCCATGGACTTACCAGTTCATTAAAAGTTAATGCAATCTTCACTTGCTGACCATTGTCAGACGCCGGGTTTCAGGTTTTACTTCGCAATGGATAGGAGAGCGAGTTTCGCAGCAACAACCTCTTCACAAGTTTCGTGGGACTGACGGGAAGAGGTTTCACGAGGGCTTAGCGGACGCGTAAACTTTTAGGTTTCAACTTAAGTCTCACAGAACAACAGAAAGCCGATCCGGTGGCTTTCTTGCCGACGTTGTATGCCGGTGGTGCCGCGCTCAAGGGGGGCAGGATGAAGCGCGGCAAGACCGGGTATCAACGCAAAAAAAGCCCCGGCTTACCCAGCCGGGGCTTTTCTCCTAAGTTCAGCAAACATCACAGCGAGCGGAGAAATTCCAGGATGGCCTGCTTATCTTCCGCCGAGAGATTGTTGAAACGCTGGATCACAGCGTTGGCCTCCGAGGGACCGTAGCAGGGCGATGGATCAGCGCCGCAGGTTTGTGCTGCGGACTGATGAGCCTGAATGGCTTGCAGCAGGTCGTTGGTGCGGCCGTCGTGCAAGAAGAAGATGCGCTGTCCGATGCCCCACAGCGGCGCGGTACGGAACATGTCGCCGGTGGCAGCACCCTGCGTGATATCGTCCGCAAGGCCTCTGCCCATATGATGGATCAGCAGATCAGAAAATGGATGGACAGTCAGGCTCTGGAGAGCCTCGGTCTCACTCTTGGGCGGAGTGACCATGGTTGCAGTGTGGCACAAAACGCAGCCGATGCCGGGGTGATCCGACCCGGTGCCGAACAGACGCTCGCCACGCTTGGCGCTGTGGGATAGAGGCACCGGCTTGGGCGCATCGAGAAAGCGCATGAAAAGGCCGAACATCAACCAGTCAGGAACTTCATGCAAAGGATTATTGAACCCTTGGTTGCGGGAATCATCGGGATCCATGCGCACGATGTCATTTGGCTCGCTCTTATCGAACGTGCATTCCGAAGTTTCATCCACCGCCTGCGGGAAAAGCTCAGTGGTGATGCCCATTTCGGCGTTGTAAGCCTCCCCCGCAAACATGGTGATGGACTTGTTCTGCGCCTTCCAGCCGAAACGGGTAATCGTGCCGTCATTGCCGCTGCGGTTGGGAACGCCCAGAATTCCGAGCTCTTGGCGGAGAGCAGCTGTGGCCTCATGCCGAGCCAGGATTTCGCGGTCTTGAATACCGTCCAGCATGCCTAGGCCGAAGAGCGGCGTGGGAATACGAAAGCGCAGGTTGCCCTTCTTGAGTTCGCCTTCAAAGTCCGTCGAGGGCAGCACCTCAGCGGTGCAGGTGTTGGGCATGCCAGGAGTGAAGATGTCCGATCTCCCGACCACAGTAAAGAGTTGATGAACACCGCCGTCGGGCGTTCCGTCAGGTTTCTTCACGAAGCGGACTTCACGAATTGGCCCGAACTGCGTGATAAACGACGGGACTTTGTTCGTTGCGCCCTTGCGATGAGGGAACAGATCAAACATCGGGTTTTCCGGCGGGCGCTGTTTTGCCTGAGGATCCTGCGGATTCGGGACCAGGAAGCCGCCGGAGCCGCCTAGCGCCGGCTGATTGTGGCAGCCGAGACATTGGTCGCCGTTGAAACGCGTGCCGAGGCCGGCTGAGTTGGTCTGAAACACTAACTTAGCTTTGGCCGGGTCAATAAATGACCCCAGTGTCAGGTCGCTGCAACTGTCGCATACGGCTTCCAGCTGGATGGCTCGCTGCAGGCCTTCGTTGAACATGGACAGCTCAATGGGCGTAAGACCGTCAATCGGTTTGCCCGCGCCCGGTGGTCCCGGGCGGACACCGGGGTCTTTCTGCGCGAGACATACCGCCCCAGCCAAGACCAAGATGGCGAGAACGCAGCCTCGGAACGCTTTCTTCTGACTCGCTAGCATGTTGCTCTCCTTAAAAACGCAGTAGTGACTTGAGGAACGAAGCCCATAGTTCGGCAGCACTCACCGGCCACCTTGTTGGCCACGAAAAATAGGGAGGCATGTCCGGTTTTCCTTCCGGCTCCTTAATAACCAGTTCGGTAACCCTTGAAAATGCCTGGGTCGCGGTTTGTTGATGGTCGAATGGTAAGGAACTGCTGGTGGTCATTTCTAACTCCTTAAGAGGTCGTCTCCTTCGGTCGAATGTCCTGCATCGGCGAACTGGACCATCCCGGCATCATTGGTTCACCAAGTAGCCGCAGTGAAGGATTTGGATCTTGAAGGTAACGGTACCCTGGTCCTTACTTGGGGCTACACAAACCCTCTATTGGTAAAGGCGGAAAAGGCGGACAAATTTACTCAAAATTTCCAGTGGGACAAGAGGTAACAAGCACGCCTCATTGGTCACTTCGGTTTGAGGGAACGTACACGATGACGGAACAATTGACTTGGGGCCGGAGGGGGACTATCGTTTCCCAACTGGCCGGTTGAGCGAGATTAGCAAGTTGCCTCAACTACCGCCCCAATCCGTAAGCGTCTTGCTGGGACGGTGGAGAACGGGGGATCAGGATGCCCTCCAGGCCTTAGTGCCCCTGATCTACCACGAACTCCACAGCTTGGCCCACCACTACCTGCGCGGTGAGCGAAGCGGCCACACTCTGCAGACCACCGCCTTGGTGCACGAGGCCTACTTGCGGCTCATGCAGCAGGGACCCTTTCAGACGCAAAATCGAGAACACTTCATCGCGATTGCCGCCAGGCTCATGCGACAGATCCTGGTGGACTATGCCCGGAGTTACCGAGCTGGCAAACGCGGCGCTGACTGCAAAGTGGAACTCTACGAGGACCTCGAACTGCCTCAGCGTCAGGCGACCGACGTGGTCGCGCTGGACGACGCTTTGACGGACCTGGCAAAACTGGACGCCCAGCAAGCCCGGATCGTGGAGCTGCGGTTCTTCGGAGGGCTCACCGTGGAGGAGACCGCTGCGCTGCTGGGTATTTCACCGGCGACTGTAGGGCGTGAGTGGAGCATGGCCAAAGCTTGGTTGGCCCGAGAAATGCGAAGGGGGGAGGACGATGGAAGGACAGGAGCGTTGGGAAAAGATTAAGGAATTGTTCTCGGCGGCCCTGGAATACGATTCCGGCCAGCGCCTCGCGTTTCTCGAGAAAGCCTGCGGCCAGGACCACGAGCTTCACCTCGAAGTTACATCCTTGATAGCGGCACACAAGAGGTCGAGTGACCTCTCGCAATTCCCTTGGCCGGAGGGGCTTCTTTGGGACCCACGGAGCCCACAGTCGATCGGTCCGTACCGACTGATCAAGCGAATTGGCGAAGGCGGGATGGGGCAGGTGTGGCTTGCCGAGCAGACCGAACCAGTCCGGCGACAGGTCGCGCTGAAACTGATCCGGACCGGCATGTACAGCGAATCGCTGCTGCAGCGCTTCCAGGCGGAGAGGCAGTCGCTGGCGATGATGGACCACCCAGCGATTGCCAAAGTTTTTGAAGCCGGCACGACATCGGCCGGCCAGCCCTACCTGGTGATGGAGTACGTACCTGGCCTGCCCATCACCGATTACTGCGATGAAAAGAAACTGAGAGTTCGCGAGCGGCTGGAGCTCTTCATGGGGGTGTGTGAGGCGGTGCAGCACGCACACCAAAAAGCAATCATCCACCGTGACCTGAAACCAGCGAACATTCTCGTGGTGGAACTTGACGGCAAGCCTTTGCCGCGAATCATCGATTTCGGTCTGGCCAAAGCCGCTGCGCCAGACACAGGGGAGAAGAGCCTCTTCACACAGGCAGGAGCCTTTGTCGGGACCCCTGGCTACATGAGCCCAGAGCAAGCAGATCCCAACGCAAAGGACGTGGACACGCGCACCGATGTGTACTCCCTTGGCGTGGTGCTCTATGTCATGCTGACCGGGTTTCTGCCACTTGACGCGAAGCAGAAGCCGCTGCACGAGGTGCTGCGGCAACTGCGTGAGGACGACCCGCAGCGCCCCAGCACCAAGGTAGGGCTGGAGAAGGATTCTTCAATTTCCCCGGCAGCCATGCGGGCCATCGAACCTCGTGAATTGCGGAGCCTGCTGAAGGGCGATCTGGACTGGATCGCGATGAAAGCGCTCGAGAAGGACCGGGCACGGCGCTACGGAACGCCTTCCGAGCTGGCAGCTGACATTCGGCGGTACTTGAATCATGAACCGGTGCTGGCGGGCCCGGGCAGTGCGGGGTACCGCCTGCAGAAATACGTTCGCCGGCACCGCATTGGCGTCACTGTAGCCGCCGGACTCATGTTGTTGCTCGCCGGCTTTGCCGCCTTGCAGGCAGCGCAGTTGCGCCGCATCACTCGTGAGCGCGATCGCGCCGATCGCGTTACCGAATTCATGAGCGGCATGTTTAAAGTGTCCGACCCGAGCGAGGCACGGGGCAACAGCATTACGGCCCGGGAAATTCTGGACAAAGCGTCGGCGGACATTGATAAGGGACTGGCCCAAGATCCCGAGCTCCAGGCCCAGATGATGGACGTGATGGCGCGCGTCTACGGAAGCCTGGGCCTCTACACTCGCGCGGAGGCCCTTTTCAAGCAGGCCATTGCGATTCGGCAACAAGTATTGCGGCCTACAGACCCGGCAACGTTTCGATCCATCGATGGCCTCATCTGGACCCTCAACAGGCAAGGTCAGGCCGGCGAGGCTGAGAAGCTGGCGCGCAAGTGTCTCGAAATCCGCCGCCGCGAGCTGGGCCCCGAAGATCCAAGCACCGTGAGGGTCTTGGCTTATCTGGCCTGGAGTCTGCAAGAGCAGGGCCGCTACAGGGAAACGGATGAGTTGCAGCGACAGGCCCTGGACATCCGGCGCCGTATTCTTGGTCCCGAGCACCCCGAGACGTTGGTGTCGATGACCGATTTGGCCTCCAGCCTTGATCGCGATGGCTATCCCTCCGAAGCTGAAAGATTGGAGGAAGAAGCGCTCGCAATACAACGGCACGTGCTCGGGCCTGAACACCCACAGACATTGACAACCATGAACAACCTGGCATGGACCCTGAGACTGGAAGGCCGCTATAACGACGCGGAGACGCTGCAGAGAGAGGTCTCAAGTGCTCGACGCCGCTTGTTCGGGCCTGAACACCCAATGACACTGACCTCAATTCACGATCTGGCGTGGACCTTAGATGCCGAAAAGCGTTTCGGCGAAGCAGCCAAACTGCAGCGGGAAGCGCTCGACGGTCGGCGAAAGGTGCTTGGACCCGCCCACGTTGACACCTTAATGACCATGCTGGACTTGGCTTGGCATTTGCGGCAAGCAGGGCATGTCAAGGAAGCGGAAGAATTACAGCGTGAGGCTCTGGATAAACAGCGGCGCATTTTGGGTCCGGAGCATCCTGACACGCTGCAAGCGATGTTCGGACTCGGCACCACCTTGGCTAGTGAACATCGCTACGCGGAAGCGGAAAAACTGCTAAGAAAGACGCTCGAGATCCAACGCCGGGTAGAGGGCCAGGAACATCCCGACACGGCAACAACCCTGTACAATTTGGCTTGCCTCGAGGCGCGCACCGGCAGGCCCGGCGACGCGTTTGCTCACTTGCAGCAAGCCGTTGATCACGGACTGCCCGCGACCAACGCTCTCGGAACGGAGACCGATCCTGACCTGAAGCCGCTCCATAGTGATCCCCGCTTCCCTGCACTCGTTGCCTCCGTCAAAGAGCGAGCCGCAGCCATACAGAAACCGAAATGACTCATGGCGCGCCAGCTCGCAGGCGCACAACTCACAATTGCGGGTGGAGCTTGAAGAACTGAGTGATGGCAGGCGCAGCCCACGGCGGGAAAAAGTGTCCGCCGGGATGGATGTATGCGGCCACGGGCGTGTTTCCCGCTGAAGGATAGAGCTTACAGATGGGACCGCAGGGTTGGCCCGCGGCGGTGGCGCCGTTAATCTGGCGATCAAGCTGGATGTCTTGCTGCAGCACTGCAAGGGGAATAAGGGGATCATTCTCGCCGCCGATGACCACCACGGCGCGGGGCACGGTCAGGTGCTCGCTGGGCGCCAGGTGTCCAGCACAGACTCCTACCGCCGCCAGAACTTTGCCGCGCTCGGCCCACAGCAGGTAACTGAACATAGCGCCGTTGGAGAATCCGGTCGAATAGATGCGCGAATCGTCAATGGAGAATTGCTGGCGCAGGCCGGCCAGCATGGCATCAAAGAATTTTAAGTCGCGGTCTTGGAGTCCAGCCTGGCCGCGTTCCACCTGCCAGCCGTATTGGTCTCCGTTGCTATCAATTTTGCTGGGTGTTTTCAGCCCCTGCGGATATACCACGACGGCTTCTGGCCATAAAGTTTGAAAATGCATACCCACGGCCGCGGTCTGACTGGTGCCGCCGTGTCCGTGAAAAGCAAAGATCAGGGGCAGCCTGCGGGAAGCGACGCTGGGACCCGGCGACGGCGCGAAGACCAGCGCCGTGCGCTGCACGCCGTCCACGGTCCAAGTCATCGTCACGCCTTGCGCAAAAACTCCAGGGGCGGCAGCGAATGACGCTGCCAACAACAGCCAAACCATCCATCGACTCGCCATCGCAGTCCTCTTTTTATCTAAAGGCATGAAATTGTACCGCCTCTGGCCCCGTTTCGGGAAAGACGCAAAGCTTCCGGTTTTCAGAAACTGGGTCCCTGCAGCGCGAGGCAAAAGATTAGAAGCTTATAATGCGGCGTCCTGGCCGATCGCGGCGTGGATACGACAACTGACCGCGTAGTTTGCCGGAGGCCGAGCTTGATCAACGAACGCGAATATCTGGCTCAAGTACAGAAAGCCGCGCCCCGCCAGTTTGCCAACATCATTCGCACGGCCACCGGCGACTGCGAGCGAATCCTGCGCGTGCACTTCGGCGACGTGTTGTTCGAGAGAATGCAGGGTCTGGCCCACAGCATGGCTACGACGCCAGCCGGCGCGGTGATCGTGCTGCCCGGGATTCTTGGCAGCGAGCTCTATGAGAACGAGGAGCACATCTGGATCAGCGCCTGGAACATCATTCGTGGCGATTTCGACCGGCTAGAGCTCGACGCTGCCGGCAACAGCATGAAAGCCATCCAAGCCCCGACGCCACTCAAGAAATACTATGGGGAATTACAGCTGGCGCTGTTGCAGCGCTGGAACGTGATTGCTTTTCCCTACGACTGGCGTTTGGACATCCGCGAGGTGGCGCGGCAACTGAAAGAACAGATTGATTCCACGCTCGCCGCAGGCAGCAGTTTTTCGCTGGTCGGGCATTCGCTGGGCGGACTGGTTGCCCGGTCCTACCTGCAACAGTTTCCCGATCAGGCCCGCCGCGTGCAGCGGTTCATCATGCTGGGCACGCCGAATTATGGATCGTTTGCCATTCCGGTTCTCTACAGCGGGCTCAACGAAGTCATGCAGATGGTGGCTCTGCTGGACCAGCAACACTTCATGCCGGAGTTGCTGCAGTTTGCCAAGACATTTGTGAGCACCTACCAGATGCTGCCGTTCCTGGGCAAGTCAGGGCACGCAGCCCGATTGATGGACCCAGCTGCCTACGGCGACCTGAACCCGCTTCCGCAGCGTTTTGAAAGCGCTAAGGCTTTTCAAAAGGAGATTAGCACCGCCAGTCCGCTTCCCGGCGCTAACATGACTTACATTGCGGGCTTCGGGTTCAAGACGCCGGACGGCATCGCCGACTGGAACAAGCTGCAGAGCTGGAGCGGATACACCCAGACTCTGGCGGGCGACGGTACCGTACCTCACAACCTGGGGCTCCTGGAGCAGGTCACAACCTACTTTGTGCAGGCCGAGCACGCTGCCTTGCCCGCTGATGGGCGGGTGATCCAGGCCGTGCAGGACCTGCTGGCCAACGGCGCTGCTCCCACTCTGCCCAGGCAAATGCCGCAGATCGGCGCACTGACGCAGTTCATGCTGGGTGTGGAACGGACCACGGAAGCGGCGTCGCGTGACGCGCGGGCGCACATGCTGCGCGAGATCGTACGGCTGGAGCGCCACGCGCATCCCGACAAAGTCAGCGTGTCGGAGACCGAGCTGCAGGACCTGATCTTCTCCAGCCTCAGCCGGTTGCCCCGCGCCCGAGGAACAGGAGCGGGGAAGTAAATTGGATTTGGTAATTGGGTAATCTGGCAATTGATTAATTGGAAAACCAAACCACGGGCAGTCTTCGCAATTACCCAATTACGAAATTACCCAATTGCCAAATCTCTTCAGTGGATGGTTTTCATCTTGCGCGACATGTAGTCCATCAGCAGATACTGCCCCAGGTTCTGAGGTGTGGTGAAGTAGGCTTTACCGCGGCACATGGCGGTGACCTTCTGCACGAACTGGACCAGGCCGAAGTCAGAAGCCAGCATGAACGTGTTGATCATGATGCCGGCGCGCTTGCAGCGTGAAACTTCTTCGAGCGTCTGGCTGACCACCAGGGGATCCAGGCCGAAAGCGTTCTTGTAGATCCGGCCGTCTTCCAGAGTAAGTGCGGAGGGC
>DATFXI010000046.1:0-9761 GCA_035316085.1 Candidatus Angelobacter sp. | reverse complement strand
GCGTTTCCCGCCACATTCACATTGAGGTTGATCGCTGGATAGCTGGTGAGAGCGGCTAGAACATCACTGCGAGTGCATGTCATCGTTGACAGGTTCGAGGACACGACGCACGTCCATCCAGGGCCAGACGCCGCAATTACGGTTAGACCGGTGGGGAGTGCATCAGTGACGGTAACAGTGCCTTTGGTCGCTCCCAAGCCAGCATTGTTCACGTTCAAGGTATAAATAGCCCCGAACCCCTGAACAAAATTACCAGTATGGCTCTTGGCAATTGTGAGATCGGGCGGCGGAGGAATAATGGTCGTGGGATCGTTGGCCGTATCATTCAGAGTGTTTAGATCGCCGCCGCCGGAGACCGCAGCCGTGTTGACCGCTGCTCCCAGCGGCGCATTGTTGGCGACATTGACCGTCAACGTAATGTCCGGATAGGAAGCGTTCGAAGCTAGAGTGTCGCTGCGTGTGCAACTGACAGGCGGGCCTAGGACGCAGGTCCAGCCTCCGCCGACGGCGGCGTTCGCAGTGAGTCCAGTGGGGAGAGTGTCGGTCACGGTCACGGTTGACCCATCCAAAGGCGAGAGGCCGGTGTTCGTCACGGTGATGGTGTACTTCGCGGTTTGGCCCTGAATGAAGAGATCTGTGTGGGTTTTACTAATCGCTGGGTCGGGCCCGAGTTGAATAATTGTCGTAACGTCGTTGGACGTGTCGTTCGACGTGTTCTTTTCGCCGCCGCCAGCGACTGTGGCCGTATTGGTGACCGAGCCGGGCGCGCTGCTAGAGACATCAACGGTGAGCGTTATGTCCTCATAGCTGGACTTGGGTGCCAGAGCGTCGCTGCGCGTACAAGTCAGCGTCCCCAGATTGCAGGTCCAGTTCGTGCCGCTGATAGCTGTGGCGGTAAGCCCTGCAGGCAGCGTGTCAGTTACGGTCACCGTGCCGTTCGTCGGCTGTCCGCCGGAGTTTTTGACTGTAATCGCATAAGTCTTACCGGTGTTTCCCTGGGTAAAGTTTCCGGCGTGCGTGCTGACAATCGTCAGGTCCGGCTTGTCGCACGAATCATATTTGAAACTGTTGATGCGCGTGTTCCAGTTGAAGGATCCGCTGGCTTTCAAATACTCCGTCGTGTACCAGAAGGTGCAGTCGTCAACCGGATCGAGCTGCATGGCGCTGTAGTCACCCCACCTGGTCAGCCCGCCCGTCTGTGATCCGGCGCCGGTGATGACGGAGATCTCCGGCGTCTGCAATGTGTTCGGCGGATCGGTCGCTAACCGCGTGGCAAACGCAATCGAGGGAAACATCGTGCTGCTGGAGACGCTATAGCCCAGAGCTATATCCCCCACCTGATCCATGGCAATGCTTCCCATCCATCGAAAGTTGGTGTCGGGAGCAAACGTTGACTGCTGCGCGACCGTAGGTGTGCCGCCGGGATTTTGGATTTCATACCAGCGCAAGCCGGCAGTGGCGACGTTGTTCACCGTGGCCGCCACGGAATGGTTCAGCACTAACGACTCATGATCGCCGAAGTTCCGGTAGGCCAAGCGGTACATCAGGCGGTCGCCGAGAGAATCTAACTTCGTCGTGGTTCCCTGCTGTGGGACACATCCGCGGGAGCCGTTGCAAAGAGGAGTGAACGGCGCCACGGGAATGTTAATTGCCTTGCTGAAAGTGGAGTTGGCCGGCGTGGCAAAGTCAACGTGGAATCTGTAAAGGTTTAGAGAATTTACGTCAAACTCCACCATGTAGTTGGGCGAACCAGCAGGCGGCTGCGTATTTCCGTCCATGTCTGCCGGCAGCACGCCGCCCACGGTGGGCGCTTGCTGAAAGCAAATCTGCGTGGCCGGGTTGCCGGCCAGCATGGCAGTGCGATCATAGGCGCAAGCATCCGTTCCCAGAAAGGCCAGAGTATTGCCATCAAACATGTTGAAGGTAATGTAGTAGGCATCTGGCCAGACGCTCATTTTGGGATAGTCATCGAAATTCGAATAGGTGAACGCATAGCGATTGTAGCTTCCGGTAGCGTCGGACGTTTGGGACACAGCTACGCATTGCAGAAACGGGCCGAACGTCGGAGGCGGAGTTGGATTGCGCACGACGAGTTGGCTCAACACCCAGCGGTTGGCGATTTTGTCGTACAGCACGATGGGATCGCCGTCGTTATTCTTTTCGCAAGAGCCGCCGAAGTTTTTCCAGAGAGTGTTTCCCGCCACTGGAAAACCAGCGACCAAGCTGCCGTCGCTCTTGTTGAAGACAGCAAGACTGAGATTGACCCACTGCACATATTGGGTGAGACCTACGGCGCCGTTCGTGTCCGGTGGCGCGCAGCAATCAAAAAAACCCGGAGGCGTGCCCTGGCCAATGCCGTCAAAGTTCAAGAGGAGCGTGGGAGCCAAAGACGCCGACGGAGCGGTTGCGCTGCGAGCACCCGGACTTACCGGCTGCAGCACAGGGTCCGGCACATCCGCAGGCTTGTATCCCGGCCGCAGAGGGATGACGAGGACCTCCTCTCCTTCTTCCAGCTGCCGCGCCGGCACGGAAGCCGTTTTCGCCATCTCACGCAGCGGTGGAGACACATCATGATGCACATCAGTTCTTACGACTAGTTTTTGCCCTTTCGCGAAAGGCGCAAAGTACAGAACAGCGGCGAACAAAACGCAGAATGACAGGAATGTGACCAAGGGATTCCGCGAGCTATGCATAGTTTGTAAACCTCATCAATCGCGACAAACCATGACCAACGGAAGGAACCACCAGATACTCTGCTAGGTTTACAAACCAGAGTAGCTGGATAGGTTCAGATAGTTTCACTTGTCGGGGAATAGGTCAACAGAAAGTAGAGGTTTATTTGGTGCAGAGTTACATATTCTTCAATTCTTTACATTACTCAACAAAACATCATATGCGTACGCGTCGCAAACGAAGAGCATTGCCAATAACAGACACGGAACTGAAGCTCATCGCCGCCGCAGCCAGCATGGGGCTCAGTAGAATTCCAAAAAATGGATATAACACACCAGCCGCAATTGGCACGCCAATCGAGTTATAGACGAAAGCGAAGAACAGATTTTCTTTGATGTTCTTGATGGTCTTTCGGCTCAGGAGCCGTGCACGTACGATGCCGCGCAAGTCGCCTTTCACGAGGGTTACCCCGGCGGTTTGCATGGCGACGTCGGTTCCCGTCCCCATGGCAATTCCGACTTGGGCTTGGGCCAGGGCTGGGGCGTCGTTAACGCCATCTCCCGCCATAGCGACAAATCTTCCTTCGCCTTGAAGGCGTTTGACGATTGCAACCTTGTCCTGGGGTAGAACCTCAGTGACCACGTCATCGATCCCGAGCTTCCGGGCCACACCTTCGGCGGTGGTTTTGCTGTCGCCAGTAAGCATCACGATGCGAATGCCCTCCGCATGCAATTGCCGGATCGCTTCGTGCGTGGTTGCCTTGATCGGGTCGTTGACGCCAACCAGGCCAGCCAATTTTCCATCGGCCGCGAGGAACATCACGGTTTGTCCGTCGGCGCGCAGACGTTCCGCTTCTTCCACAATCGGATGAACATCGATCTTCGTGCCGTCGAGCAGCGCGCGATTCCCGAGCACGACTTCCCTGCCCCCGACCCGTCCTTTTACGCCCTTCCCGGTGACGGACTGAAATGCTTCTACCTCAGCCGGATCAATCCCCTGCGCCTTTGCGCCTGAAACAATGGCAGCCGCCAGCGGATGCTCGCTTGCTTTCTCCAACGTCGCCGCAAGACGCAGCAGCTCTTGCTCGCTCATTCCGCCGGTAGAGCTTACGGTGACCAGCTTGGGCTTACCCTCGGTCAGCGTGCCGGTTTTGTCAATGACCAGCGTGTCAACCTTGCGAAGCAGCTCGATGGCCTCCGCGTCTTTGAAGAGCACACCCATGGTCGCGGCCTTGCCCGCCGCCACCATGATGGACATAGGGGTGGCCAGTCCCAGAGCACACGGGCACGCAATAATAAGGACGGCAACAGCATTGACCAGCGCGTGGGCCATGCGCGGACTCGGCCCCCACACCGACCAAACAATAAACGTTAGGACCGCAATTGCCACGACAATGGGGACAAAGTATCCGGACACTACGTCGGCAAGGCTCTGGATGGGAGCGCGGCTGCGTTGCGCTTCGCTGACCATGCGCACGATCTGGGCCAATAGCGTCTCAGAGCCCACGCGCTCAGCGCGCATCACCAGCGATCCTGTCCCGTTGATAGTGGCTCCGGTAACGCGCGAGCCGGCTTGTTTCTCCACCGGAATAGGCTCTCCCGTAATCATGGATTCATCCACACTGCTATCACCTTCCAGGACAACTCCGTCCACGGGGATTCTTTCTCCTGGGCGTACCCGCAGCCTATCGCCGACCTTTACGGATTCCAGCGCAACATCCAGTTCGGAGCCGTCGTCAGCAATCCGGCGTGCTGTTTTCGGAGCCAGACGGAGCAGCGCACGGATCGCCGCCCCGGTTTCGCTGCGGGCTTTCAGTTCCAGGACCTGCCCCAGCAGCACGAGCACAGTGATCACTGAGGCGGCTTCGAAATAAGGCGCGACTTCTCCTCCCTCGCCGCGAAACGATGGCGGAAAGATTCGAGGAAACAGCGTGGCAATCACGCTATAGAAATAAGCGACACCTATGCCGAAGCCGATCAGCGTGAACATATTCAAGTTTCGCGTGACGATTGAGCGCCATGCACGAACGAAGAAGGGCCACGCACCCCACAGCACAACCGGCGTCGTCAGAACCATTTCAACCCAGGCCCAGGCGCGCGGCGATGCCACCTGGTCCAGCGGACGCCCGGGGATGAAATCTCCCATCGCGGCAATGAAAACGGGAAGCGTCAGGGCGGCGCTGATCCACAAGCGCCGGCGCATGTCTCGGAGTTCGACATTCTCTTCAAAAACGGCGCTGATGGTTCGTGGCTCGAGCGCCATGCCGCAGATGGGACAACTCCCCGGCTCAGTGCGCACGATCTCCGGATGCATAGGGCAGGTGTATTCGATTTTTTCCTGCACCGCGGGAAACGCGGCTTCCAGCGCCATGCCGCACTTCGGGCATGGCCCTGGTTTCGGCTCTCGCACCTCCGGACACATGGGACAAACGTAGTCAACGCTTCCCTTCATTGCCCGAGGCTGCGCCCCTTCCGGCGGCTGGGTGGGTCTTGCGGACGAGGATCCACCCAGCTGAACCAGGCCGCCCGGCGGCCGCGACGCGAGGAATTTTTCCGGTTCGGCGGTGAAGCGTTCACCGCAGCGTTGGCTGCAGAAAAAATATTTCTTTCCTTTGTGCTCGGCCGATGCGCGCGCCCTCTCCGGCTCCACGTGCATGCCGCAGACTGGGTCGAGCACCGTATTGGCGCCGGGCCGATCGGACCCGGCCATGGCTTCGTGATCTGCCATTCGCGCTCCGTCTTTGCCTCCGATTCGACTATATTAGATTGTTCAGCGATTCATTGAGGATTCACAGGCCGGCAAGCCCGGTCCAGGAGACGGTTGATGACCTTGCTCGATGTGGTTTTCAAATACGGCGCGCCGCCAGGAGAGAGAGAAATGCTGGCGTTGAACAATGCCCGGGAAGTTTACGGTGTGCGCAAGATCAAGTTCGACGAGAAGGAGCGCACCATTCGCGTGGAGTATGACGCCACCAGGCTCAATGACGGCGAGATCGCAGGCATTCTGCGTCGGGCCGGCATTGACCTGCGGGCAAAAGTGCAGTTGGTGTGAGCCCTGCTTGGTCCCTGCGGAGTCTGCACAGAACTCTCACAAAAAAGCAACGAGGCACTTTCGAAAGAGTCTCTGGCCGTTCGACCCTCGAAAGCGCCCCGATGCGCGCCACTTCGTCTGCCATGGGTTATTGCATCCCCCTTGCCATTCTTCCCTCGATTGAAAACAAAGCAGTTAGCGGCTACTCTGCTTGTGCCGGAGGGTAGGAATTCCCCGGTCCTGAAAAATTTTCCATGTAAACTTCCGGCTCTGGTAAGAATTCTGTAACACAATCCGAGCTGCTCGAGGCCCCGGATCGGGACGATCCTCTCTGCAGACGTAGCGCGAGGCCGCAACAACAAACTTTAGCTTGTCCAACTCACAAAGGAGAGTTATGGCGAATTTCGGAACTTCACGAGTCATTGACGCAAACCCGTCACCGGTCTTCCGCATAGTGACGATCGGAGTAATGGTTTTTGTGGTGCTCATCATGGTGTACGCTGCCGTTGCCTATGTACCGCCTGGACATGTCGGCGTGCTCACTTCGTTCGGCCGCGTGACGGGCGTAGTGCTCCCCGAAGGTACGCATTTCGTATCACCGTTCGCGATCAATCATGTGATGAGCGTGCGCACACAGACGCAGGAAGAACATACCTCCACGCCTTCCAGCGAGGGCTTGAACCTGGAGATGGACACTTCCTTGATCTTTCACTTGAGCCCTGACAAAGCAGCGGCCGTGTTCCAGACCATCGGGACGCAATACGGCGCGACAATCATTGAGCCGACGTTCCGCTCCATCATCCGTGACACCACCGCCGGCCACTCCGCCAACACCCTCTATTCCAGCTCGCGTAAGCAAGTGGAAGACGAGATCCGCAAGGGCCTGCAAGCCACGCTCGAGCCGCGCGGCATCGTGATTGAAGGCGTACTGTTGCGCGATATCCAGCTTCCCCACACGCTACGCGCATCGATCGAAACCAAGCAGCAGGCGGAACAGGAATCGCTGGCCATGGGGTTCCGTTTGCAAAAAGAGCGGCAAGAAGCTGACAGAAAGAGAATCGAAGCCCAGGGTATCCATGACTTCCAGCAGATCGTGGCTCAGGGGATCAGCCCGCAATTGCTGCAGTGGAAAGGAATTGAGGCCACGGAAACGCTGGCCAAGAGTTCCAACACCAAGATCATCGTCATCGGCAACACCAAGAATGGATTGCCGCTGGTGATGGGCCAATAAGCGAAGGGCCTGCGGCTACCTCAGCGCGAACATGGCATTCACGTGCGCGTTGATGGTCACAGCCTGCGGCGTGAACTCTGCGGTCGGTGGCGGCGCGGCGGCCACACCGGCCATGGCGGCGCGCTGCACCATCGGCTGCGCATAAATAATGGGTTGCGTCACGTCCACTGAGGCGTACAGCAGCTCGCCCAGAGTGCGCCCACCGGCGGACGCCACGGCGCTAGCCTGGTTGCGGGCCTTCCGCAGCGCGTCTTCCGCGGCTTTGGACTTTGCCGGCTCGATATCCTCCAGCGTGTAGTTGAGAGACTGGTTTTGCATGTCGTCAATGTCGGCGGTCTGTTCGATGATGCCGCCGATTTTGGAAAAATCACGCAGCTTCAAAGTCAGGCTCGTCGAAACGCGGTAGCCAACCACCTTGTGCTTGGGGTTTTTCCAGTCGTACATCGGCTGCACGGAATAGAACCCGACCTGCAGCGCTTTGGGGTCGAGGCCGTTGCTCTTCATTACTTGGCGCACGCGCTCAGCAGCGGCTGCAGCGTGTTGATACGCCGCGGGCGATGTGTCTTGCTGCGCCGCGATGTCCAGGCGAAGCACGGCAGTGTCCGGTGCGGCTTCAAATTTTCCGTCAGCGCCGGCGAAGATCGTGTTGGCCTGCACGACCGGCGTCGGGGTTTGCGCTTGCGCCCAACTAAGCGTCAGCAGAACGACCACTAACGAGCGAAGAAACGCATCCATGATAGCTCCTCTGCTGAAGATATTAGCAGTTCCTTAGAAAGCCCCCTTGTCGTTTATCTGGCGTTTAACTGCAACCTGCTACCATCGGTGTGGCGGAAGCCCGATTCTGGAAGGGGCACGCATGCGGATGTTATTGGTTGAGGACGAAGCGAGCGCCGCCGGAATGCTTGCCAAAGGTCTCCGTGAGCAGGCTTATGCCGTGGATGTAGCAGTCGACGGCGAAGACGCACTTTATCGGGCAAGCGTCAATGACTATGACCTGATTATTTTGGATCTGCTGTTGCCTCGAAAGGATGGTTTTACTGTCTGCCGCGAGCTGCGCGCCGCCGGCTCGGCCGTGCCCATACTTATGTTGACAGCGCGAGATGCCGTCGCAGATCGCGTTAGAGGCCTGGATACGGGCGCCGACGATTACCTGACCAAGCCGTTTGATCTACATGAACTGCTGGCCCGCGTGCGAGCGCTGCTTAGGCGCGGACCGGCCGTACGAACAGAGACCATACAGCTCGCGAACTTGACCATAGACACGCTGTCGCGTCGGGCATGCCGCGCGGGTCGCACTATTGAGCTTACCGGCAAAGAATACGCGTTATTGGATTATCTCGCCCGCCATGCCGAGCAAGTTGTCGGCCGCGCTGAAATCGCTGAACACGTTTGGGACCAGAACTTCGACCCCTTTTCCAACCTGATTGAAGTCTATATTCAGCGGCTTCGCCGCAAGATCGATGACGGCCACTCCCGCAAACTGCTGCATACGATTCGCGGTGGAGGCTACATGCTTTCTTCCCAGGAGGGGGTCACAGGTGCTTGACTCGGTGCGGCTGCGGTTGACTCTATGGTACGTAGGCGTGCTGAGTGCAATCCTCATTGCTTTCAGCGTTGCGATCTACAGCTTCGCTGAGCGAAGACTTTATGAACGCGTTGATACCGACTTGTATTCCACACTCACCGCAATCTCAGCAGCCCTAAAACACCAGGGCGGCAACGGCGAGATCGCAGGTCCAGCCGCAGCGAAAGTTGTTCAGGAGCTGCAGCGTCCTGCCCAGGCAATCGCAATTTTCGATGCACAAGGAAAGTTGCTGGCAGAGCACAAGACCGCAGACGGGGTTCGTGTGCGCTTGCCGCCTTCCGGCGTTGCATCGCTGCCTCCCACCAGCTTCTACTCATTGCCTGAACAGAATCCGGAGAGTGACGATAGCTGCCGAGGGCTTGTGGGACGGATGCACATGCAAACAGGGACCTCGCCCTACACGATTGTGATCAACCAGGAACTGGAACCAGTTGAACAGAATTTAGACCTATTGGAGAACATCCTCTACGTGCTCGTACCAGCCACGCTCATACTGGCAGGCCTGGGCGGGTGGTTCCTGGCGCGGAGAAGTCTGCAACCGGTCGCCGTAATGTCGGCACGTGCACAGCAAATCAACGCCGAAAACCTGGATGAGCGGTTGCCCATCGGCAATCCGCGAGACGAACTTGGACGGCTAGCCACCGCCTTCAATGAGTTGCTGGCGCGGCTTGGAAGCTCCTTTTCCCAGCAGCGGCAATTTATGGCAGATGCTTCACATGAATTGCGCACTCCGCTTTCGGTTATCCGCACGACGTCTGCAGTAACGCTAGAGCGAGAGGACCGGGCGAAGAACGAATACAAGGCGGCCGTTACCATCATTGAACAGCAAGCACGCCGCCTGTCGCGCATCGTGGAAGACATGTTTCTCCTTGCTCGTGCTGACGCCGGCCACCCTTCCCTGCAAATCACCAGGTTCTATCTCGACGAAGTGGTGACGGAGATTACGTGGGCGGCCAGCGTGCTCGCTTCTCAGAAGAATGTTCACTTGGCGATCCCGTCGCCACCGGAGGCGCCTTTTCAGGGAGACGAGGGCCTACTTCGACAGATGATGTGGAACCTTCTGGACAACGCCATCAAGTACACGCCCAGAGGCGGAGCGGTTCGCGTTGCACTAGCGGTCCTTGACACCGAATACGTGGTCACTGTTGCCGATACCGGCACCGGCATGCCCGCGGAAGTACAGCCACGCATCTTTGAGCGCTTCTACCGTGCCGACAAAGCGCGATCGACTCAAGGAAGTAT
>DATFXI010000045.1:0-13877 GCA_035316085.1 Candidatus Angelobacter sp. | reverse complement strand
AGGGCGAAGTGGTTTCTCCGGCCAACATCAATTCGCCCGACCAGATCGTGATCTCCGGCAGCGCTAAAGCCGTAGAACGCGCCGCCGAACTGGCCAAGCAACGCGGCGCCAAACGCGCCGTCATGCTGCCGGTGAGCGCTCCCTTCCACTGTGCGCTGATGCAGCCGGCGCAGGACCGCCTGGCCAAAGATTTGCTCGCGCTCCAGTTTTCCGATTCCTCGATTCCTGTGGTGGCCAACATTGATGCCGAACCCAAAACGTCTGGCGACGCCGCCCGTAACGCCCTCATCCAGCAGGTGACGGGCGCTGTCCGCTGGTCAAGCTGTGTGGAGAAGCTGATTGCGCTCGGCGCCAAGACGTTCGTGGAAGCCGGCCCCGGCAAAGTTCTTACCGGACTGATGCGCCAGATCGACCGCGCCCAGACAGCGGCAAACGTAGAGGATGAAGCGTCCTTGCAAAAGACGCTGGGCGTGCTGGCGACGGCAAAGTAACGTCCGCTACCCTTGTCGTGCCCAGCGAGACAAGTGTCAGGGCATGACTTCAGTCGTGCCGTTCTGCGGACGAAAAGAATGGGCTTTAGCCCCTGGTTGTTTGAAGTAAGATTCCCTTCCGGCGGCAAATCACTTCCATGAACAAGCTAGCTTTCCTTCTGCTCGTCGCGGCCATGCCGTGTGTGTTTTCGCAATCATTGAAGACCGAGGAACTCAATGTCTACATGACCCGTAGCAACTGGCTGTTTGCTTCCGACGTTGCCGATTTGGCCCATGTAGATTTTGCGAATCTGCGCGCCATCGAGATCGAGGACGGCCAATGGCAGGAGCTTCGAAAGGGCAGGGGCAAATCTGCCACTAGCATCGGCGACGGCCTTCACCAATTTACGGAAGTTTGGCTGACCTGGGTCTATCAGTTGGATGCCCAACACAGCGTCGTTGACTATGAATGGGAGTGGGTAGTGGGAAGCTCTTCTCATTCCAATGTCGTGCAGGTCTTTGAACTGCGCGATAGAAAGGTCTATATTACGCAACAAATTGAAGCAGACATCCATCATGGCGGTGATGCCGTTGGCGCCTGGTTCAATGCCGACAAGAAACTCCTGACCGTGAAGGCTGTGGCGGACTCTCCTCAGGGTCGCTGTTGCCCCACCGAGATGAACGTCCTGATTTTCCGTTGGGAAGGAAACAAGTTCCGCCGCATCAGCGCCAAGACTGTTCCGCTCCCCAAAGAGAATTGATTTACATCGACTTCACGATCACTTTTTCTCAGCCGGCTTGTTCTCTTGTGTGCGCGGCCAGGTTGGACTCACCAGTTCCATGCGCCAGACCGGGCCGCCCAGGGCGAGGGGCCCCTCCATCTTGATGAACGCGGGGGCTTCGCCCTCGAGAATCCACACGTGGGTATCAGGAGGCTCCTTCCCCAGCAAGGACGCGAACGCGCCGGTGAGCCCGCCAAGTTCGGCCTTCACCACGTAATGCATGGCTTTGTGGGTGGCGCTGCCAGTGGAAAATGTCTCCTCGCCCTGGGGAGTGATTCCGAGTTTGACCAGCTTTGGCTTCGGAGTCGCGACCACCATCGATAACTTGATTTCCGGAGTGCCGGGACGGATATTCTTCAACAACACCGGGACGATGCCATTGGCTATGTCAGAGGGCAGTCGCAGGCGCTCAGTCTCGGCTTTCTCCTTGCCGCCCTCCGTGTACGTGACGGTGACTTCTCCGGTCGGACCGTTGACCAGCACGTCCATCGGATGCTCGAAGGCCGGCCCTTTCTCAATCAGGTGATCGCTGAGCAGTCGAAAGGAGCCGCGCTGGGAAAAGATCGCCGTATCGTCATAGGTCGAGCCGTCTTTGAAGTGAAAGATCAGCCGGGTGGTCACGCGATCGCCACGCACGTTCTGGATCAAATCGCCATCGGCGAGAATCGCGCCTTCGAGCGTGCGCAATTCGAGAAAACCGTGGACCAGGCCTTCCGGGTGCTGGACCGGCACCTGCGCTTCCGCTGGCTGGCCGGTGTGAAAGATTGCCGCGCACGCCACCAGCGCACAAACGCGCAGGACGATCCACTTTCCAGAGCTCACGATAGTACTGATGCTCTCGGCCACGCCTCGGTCGCCTTGGATGGGCTCCCGAGAATATCTTCCCTATTTCACTTCCAACATCCGGTCGAGCGCCACGCGCGACCAGTGCTTTACTTCTTCAGGCACTTGGATGCGGTTGACCACGCGGCCTTCCACCAGATTTTCGAGCGCCCAGCACAGATGCTGCGGCGAGATGCGAAACATGGTGGTGCAGAGACAGCCGGAGTCGTCGAGGGTGATGACCATCTTGTCTTCCTTGGCGAACTCTTTCCCCATGCGGTTGACGAGATGGATTTCCGTGCCCACGGCGAATTTCGTTCCCGCCGGCGCTTCCCGCATGATCTTGATCAGACCCTCCGTGGAGCCGATGCCGTCAGCCTTCTGGCAGACTTCCCAACGGCATTCGGGATGAACAATCACGCGGATGCCGGGATACTTGGCGCGGACTTTGTCCACATGCTCAGGAAGAAAACGCTGGTGGACGGAGCAGTGCCCCTTCCACAGGATGACGCGCGCCTCGCGCAGCCGCTCCGGTGTAACGCCGCCGCCGATCATGAAGGGGTCCCAGACCACGCAGTCGTCGAGCGGAATGCCCATGCGGTATGCGGTGTTGCGGCCCAGGTGCTGGTCAGGAAGAAAGAGGATTTTTTTGTTGCGCTCAAACGCCCACTTGAAGGCCGCCGGCGCGTTCGATGAAGTACATACCAGCCCGCCGCGTTCGCCGCAGAAAGCTTTGATGGCCGCGCTGGAATTCATGTAGGTCAGCGGCGTGATGCCGCGGCCTTCTTCGCTGGTCAGGCCCAGGCCCACCAGTTGCTCCCAGCAGCTCTCCACCTGGCCGATCTCGGCCATATCAGCCATGGAGCAACCCGCGTTCAAGTCCGGCAGCAGTACTTGCTGGCGGTCATGAGCGAGAACGTCAGCGCTCTCTGCCATGAAGTGCACACCGCAAAAAACGATGTACTCGGCGCTGGTGCGCGCGGCTTCCTGGGCAAGTTTGTAGGAGTCGCCGCGAAAATCGGCGAAACGGATGACTTCATCGCGCTGGTAGTGATGGCCTAGCACCACTACGCGTTCGCCCAACTCGCGCCTGGCCGCGGCAATGCGCGCGTCCATGCTGCGGTCAGGGAGAACAAGATAGTTTTCGAGCGAACAACTTGCGCCACGCTCGTCACCAATCGTGGGAGCAATCGCAGTCGACATGTTTTTTCCGCCTTCAGTTCCTCAAATAGGAACGGGGATGTTGAAAGCATCCGCCGGCTCCAGCAGGTTCGCTGCACCCGCCTAAGGCGGGCGCCCAACCTGCGGGGTTGTTGAAGCCCGCAGTTTCGTACACTCTTATTGATGCCCCGAGCCGGGTCTACGGCGCGAAACTTTCCGCCCCGGAAACCCTCTCAAAAACAGGAGTTTATTGTGCCACCCGGCCTTCACAAAAGCAACTCATCCGGGTGGCACACACGACTCCCCATCAAACTGACCCACTGGCGCCACCCGGATTCGGGCTGCCGGCGCCTTAAAAAAAATCGCTGAGAAACCTGCTACAAAACTGCAGCAGTTGGGTTTGCATCCTGTATTATGGTCGCCTTCGTCTTAAGGGCTGGTGGGTTATTTCGACCTAAAGTCCTTGGCAGTAGAAAGCGGAGTGTTGATTCGATGGCGCCACTTCCCGAGGAGAGCTCCATGCTGAGAATCAGCAAAGCTGATTACGACCTGATCCGCTGGGAAGCAGAGCACAGTTACCCGAACGAGTGTTGCGGGATCATTCTAGGCACAACGGAAAGTGGGCAGCGCACGGTCACCATGACCTTGAAGTGCGAAAACGCCCGCACCGACGCGGCGAACCACCGCTATAGTATCCACCCGGAGCAGGTCATCGCTGCGCTGAAGCTGGCCCGGAGCCGCGCCGAAAGCATCATCGGTTTTTATCATTCTCATCCTGATTGCCCGCCACGTTATTCCACCACCGACCTCACCGAAGCCCATTGGTTCGGTTGTTCCTATGTGATCACCAGCGTGGACCGCGGCCGCGCATCGGCCACCGATTCCTATCTGCTGGTGGGCAGCGAAGACCGCAAGAAATTCCTAGCCGAAGAAATTGAAATTGTGGTCCAAGCCCGGCCCCTGGGCGTCGCTCTCTGATCAAGACCGATATAATGGTGGAAGTCCTGTCCTGAGGACGGCACCCATGGCGGCCAAGCCTACGCAGCCAACGTCACTGAGCAACGAAGAAGTCCTGCGCTATTCGCGGCATCTCATCATGCCGGAAGTCGGAGTGGAAGGGCAGCAGAAGCTCAAGGCCGCGCGCGTGCTTTCGATCGGCGCCGGCGGCCTGGGTTCGCCAGTGGCGCTCTACCTGGCAGCGGCGGGCGTAGGCACCCTTGGCTTGGTGGACTTTGACGTGGTGGATTTCACCAACCTGCAGCGCCAGATCATCCACTTCACCAGCGACGTCGGCCGTCCCAAGCTGGAGTCGGCCAAGGAAAAGATTGCTGCGGTCAATCCGTTCGTCGAAGTGCGCAGGTTTGAAACCAAACTGACCAGCGCAAACGCGCTTGAGATCTTCTCCGATTTCGACATCGTCGTGGACGGCACAGACAATTTTCCGACCCGCTTCCTGGTCAACGATGCCTGCGTGTTCACCGGCAAGCCCAATGTGTACGGCTCCATCTTCCGCTTTGAAGGACAGGCCAGCGTGTTCGCCGCAAAACAGGGGCCGTGTTATCGCTGCCTGTATCCTGAGCCTCCACCGCCGGGCGCGGTGCCATCATGCGCCGAAGGCGGAGTTTTGGGAATTTTGCCGGGACTGGTAGGCTTGATCCAGGCCACGGAGACCATCAAGCTGATTTTGGGCTCGGGCGATCCGCTGATCGGACGCCTGCTGCTGGTGGATGCCCTGGGCATGAAATTCCGCGAACTCAAGCTCAGAAAAAATCCTGACTGCGTAGTTTGCGGTACCCATCCCACCGTGACTAAACTGATTGACTACGAAGAATTCTGCGGATTGCGAGGACAAGAGAAACCTGTGAACACTCCCCCGCCCGGCGTGCCTGAGATGACCGTTGAGGAGCTGAAACAGAAGCTCGACGCTCGAGAAGAAATCTTCATTCTGGATGTGCGCGAGCCGCACGAGTACAAGATTTGCAATATCAGCGGCCATTTGATCCCGCTCGGCGACCTTCCCAAACGCTTGCAGGAGCTGGATGCTGCGAAAGATAAGGAACTGGTGGTGCATTGCCACAAGGGCGGGCGCAGCGCCCGGGCCGTTGCCTTCCTGCAACAAGCCGGATTTAAAAAGGCCAAGAACTTGAAAGGCGGAATCCTGGCCTGGGCAGACAGGATCGATCCCAAGGTGCCAAAATACTGAGGCAGCAATCGGCAGTTAGCGGGAAAAGATCAATTTCGAAAATGCCCCGGATAGGCCGGCTGGTGCGCCTTGATCCAGGCATCGGCTTCTTTGCGGGCTGCGGCGAGTTCTGGCGCGGTTAACTTACTCTGTAGATTGTTCAGCGCGGCTTCCGCTTTCGATTTGTTGGCTGGGCCGCCCCGCTCCGCGGCGATCAAAAACCACTTGGCCGCCTGGACCCGATCTCTCTGGCCGGAGGCGCCATCGCGAAGCAAGGCACCGTACTCCAGTTGTGCGGGAACAAAACCCCACTCCGCAGACTTGCCAATCCATCGATCCGCTTCCAGACGATCTTGTTCCACCCCAGAACCAGCCTTGTACATCAGCCCGACGGTGAGCTGGGCATATGGATTTCCACTGATGGCAATTGGCAGCAGCAGGCTCATGGCCTTGGCAAAGTCTTGCGGGACACCCTTTCCCTCGTAGTACAGCTGTCCAAGTTCAGAACGGGCAGAAGGATTTCCTGCATCGGCCAGTTTGGTGAACAGGCGCACGGCTTCCGGCAAGTCTTGCTTCACGCCATCCCCGTCTTTGTAGAGTTGGGCCATCATGAATTCGGCCGTGGGGTCGCCCTGCTTTGCAGGATTCTGGTACCACTGCAAGGCTTGCGCGTTGTCCTTAGGAACGCCGAAGCCAAGGTGATACATGCTGCCCAGGTTGATCTGCGCAGAAACACTGCCTTGCGCCGCAGCCAGCCGATACCATTTGATCGCTTCAGCGAAGTCCTGGGGTACGCCTTGCCCGATGCGGTAAATGTCACCAAGCGCCAGTTGTGCCCCGGCATCTCCCTGAAGGGCCGACTGACGCAAAGCCTCCGAAACGTTCTGGGCTGCCGGTTTGACCGCGATCAATCCAAGGGCGATGAGGAGGGTCAATGTTCGCCGGCAATGCATGATGAGCCTCTGGGTAAGTTTTGGCGCGCAGTCTAACACAACCATCACACAAGTCTTTATGAGGTGGGAGAATTGCAGGACCTTGGGTCATCTTTCCATCTGAAACAAATAGCTTCCCTTGGTGTTGGCAGCGATGGATTGCGCGACTTTCAGGAATGCGCGGGCGGCATGGGAAAGCTGGCCGCCCTTGCGGTAGATGATGCGCAGTTTGCGCTCCAGCTTCAGTTCACGCACGGGAATGGAAACCAGCTCGCCCCGGCTCAGCTCGGGTTCCACCGAGATGTGCGGCACCAGGGCCACGCCGTTGCCGGCAGCTACGAAGCGCTTGATGGCCTCGATGGTCGGCATTTCCACGTCCATGTTGAGCGGCGTCTTGTGGCGTTTGAAGGCCTCCAGCACTTTCAGCCGGTAAGGCGAAACCACATTGTGGGCCACAAACGATTCCGCGCCCAGCTGTCGAATACTCACGCTGCCGGCTCCCGCCAATGGATGCGACGGCGGCAACACCAGCACCAGCTCGTCGCGAAAGACCACGATCGATTGCAGAGAAGAATGGTCAGGACGAAAGGAGAGCACGCCCAATTCCACCGAGTGGTCCGCCACCTGCGCGGCAATACCGCTGGCCAGCGCCCGCTGCACCGCAACCTTGATCATGGGCGAAAACTTGCGGTACTCCTCGAGCACGCGTAGCAGATAGAGCGACGTGAATTCGTTGGCAGCAATGGTCAGTGTGCCGCGCTGAAACTGGCCCAGCTCTTTGAGCGAGGCGCGGGCCTCCCGGCGCAGGTTCAGCATCTTCTGGGCGTACTCCTGCAGGACGCGGCCGGCGTCCGTAAGCCGGCCGTCGCGCGACGAGCGGTCAAGCAGAGGCTCGCCAATCTCTTCTTCCAGTTTGCGCACCACCTGGCTCACTGCCGGCTGGGTGCGATGCACGATTTTGGCCGCGCCGGAGAAACTGCCGCTTTCCACCACCGCCAGAAAGGTTTCGAGTTGAAAGAAATCCATGTCGCCCCGCCCTCTTTCCGCGGCAAAACGGCCCGCTTATACAATAAATGCAAATTATGATAACAGAAGAACTATAAATTTGACTTATTTATCATAACGGCCCAGCATGGGACAACGCTGGTGAAAGGGAGGCCTTCATGAACAACGGCAACGGCAAGCCCGTGATCCGGATCTTTGACACCACCTTGCGGGACGGCGAGCAGGCCCCCGGCTGCAGTATGGGCATCCGCGATAAGTTACGGATGGCACACCAGTTGGAGCAACTGGGAGTGGACATCATTGAAGCCGGCTTCCCCATTGCCGCGGAAGAAGATTTCAATGCGGTGCGCCTGATTTCCGAGCAGATACGCGGGCCGATCATCGCCGGCCTGGCCCGCGCCGCGGAGCCGGACATTCGCCGCGCCTGGGCTGCTCTGGAACGAGCCAAGCATCCGCGCATCCACGTGTTCCTGGCCAGTTCCGATCTTCACCTGCAGTGCAAGCTCAGAATCACTCGCGATCAGGCGCTCGACCAGGTTTACCGCGCCGTGACCTACGCCAAGTCGCTGTGCGACGACGTAGAGTTTTCACCGGAAGACGCGTCGCGGTCAAACGTAGATTTTCTCTGCCGCTTCGTGCAGGCTGCGGTCGATGCCGGGGCCAACGTAGTCAACATTCCTGACACTGTGGGTTATACCGTCCCGGAAGAGTACGCTGCGCTGATCACCACGTTGCGCAAGCGGGTGCACGGAATCGATAGAGTAACCATCTCAACGCATTGCCACAACGACCTGGGTCTGGCCGTGGCCAACACGCTGGCCGCTATCCAGGCCGGGGCGCGGCAGGTGGAGTGCACCATCAACGGCATCGGCGAACGCGCCGGCAACGCTTCGCTTGAGGAAATCGTGATGGCGTTGACTGTCCGCCAAATGCAGCTTCCCTACGTCACCCAGATCAACACGCGGCAGATTTACCCGGCCAGCTGCTTGCTGGCGGAGATTATCGGCATCACACCTCAGCCCAACAAGGCCATCGTCGGCCGCAACGCGTTCGCGCACGAAGCCGGCATTCACCAGCACGGCGTGATCGCCAACCCGCTGACCTACGAGATCATGACGCCGGAATCCGTCGGCGTGCCGGGCAACAATCTGGTGCTGGGCAAACATTCCGGACGGCACGCCCTGGGCAAACGGCTGGCGGAGCTGGGCTACACGGCTTCCAAGACGGAGCTGGAATCCGTGTACCAGAGTTTCATGAAGCTGGCGGAGACCAAGAAAAATATTTACGACCAGGATTTGCTGTCGCTGTTGCCGGTCGCAGCGCGTCCCAAGCCGGTGGCGCGAGTTGCCGGCTGAACCAGAACCTCACACCAGAAAGAGATGTTGGGTCCAAATTCTATGGGTTTCAAGATCACAGTTCTCCCCGGGGACGGCGTTGGCCCGGAAGTATGCCAGGAAGCGCTCCGCATCCTGCGCACGCTCGGTCATTTTTACGATTGCGATTTCCGTTTTGAAGAGCACGCCATCGGCGGCGCGGCCATTCTTTCTCACGGTAGCCCCCTGCCACAGCCGACGCTGGACGCCTGCCTGGCCAGCGACGCCGTCTTTCTCGGCGCGGTAGGAGCGCCGGAGTTTGATCATCTTCCGCCGGACCGCCGGCCTGAGGCCGGCCTGTTGCGCTTGCGGAGCGCGCTGGGCGGATTCGCCAATCTGCGACCTTCCATCTCCTTCCCCGCGATCGCTGATTGCTCTCCATTGCAGCGGTCGCGCGTGGAAGGGGCTGACGTGTTGATCGTACGCGAACTTCTGGGCGGGCTGTACTTCGCCGAACCGCGCGGCTTCGGCGCCACCAGCGATTATGCTTTCAACACCATGCGCTATTCCACGCCTGAGATTGAGCGCGTAGCCCGCATCGGCTTCGAACAGGCACGGCAACGCCGCAAGAAACTCACTTCCGTGGACAAGGCCAACGTGCTCGAAACATCGCAGCTGTGGCGGCGCACGGTAACACAGGTGGCCAAGGATTATCCTGATGTCACGCTCGACCACATGTACGTGGACGCTTGCGCCATGCATCTGATCTCCAATCCGGCGCGCTTTGACGTGATTCTCACCGAAAACCTGTTTGGCGACATTCTTTCCGACGAAGCCGCGGCCATCACCGGATCCCTTGGCATGCTGGCGTCGGCAACGATTGGCGGCAAGGTTGATCTCTATGAGCCGGTCCACGGCTCGGCGCCGGACATCGCCGGAAAAGGAATTGCCAACCCGCTGGGCGCGATCGCTTCGGTGGCCATGCTCCTGCGCCACTCAGCAGGTATGCCTCACGAAGCATCGGACCTGGAAGCCGCCATCCGCCAGGTGCTCGAGGCCGGGCACCGCACCAACGATCTGGCCGCGCGCCACAGCGCGACGAAAGCGGTTGGCGCGCGCGAGATGGGCGGGCTGGTGGAGCAAGCATTTGTGGGCATGTTAGACCGACGTTTCTCGTATCACGCGGTATAGGTGAAAGAAGATGCGAGCACGCACTCTGTTCGAAAAGATCTGGGACCGCCATGTGGTCGCCCAAGGCCCTGAAGGTTCCACCATCCTCTACATCGATTTGCACCTGGTCCATGAAGTGACTTCGCCACAGGCTTTTGAAGGCCTGCGCCTGGCCCAACGCAAAGTGCGCCGTCCTGACCTTACGTTTGCCACGGCCGATCACAACGTTCCCACTACCGGCGACCGGTTGGCGCTGGACGATCTGGCACGCAAACAGGTGGAGGCCCTGCGGCAAAACTGCCGCGATACCGGCATCCGTTTGTTTGACTTGCAATCGCCCGAGCAGGGCATTGTGCACGTGATGGGGCCGGAGCTGGGGCTGACGCAGCCCGGCATGACCATCGTCTGCGGCGACAGCCATACCAGCACACACGGGGCGTTTGGGGCGTTGGCCTTTGGCATCGGCACTTCTGAAGTGGAGCACGTGCTGGCCACGCAGTGCCTGGTGCAGAAGAAACCCAGGACCCTGCTGGTGCGATTTACCGGCAACCTGGCTCCCGGCGTGACCGCCAAAGACATGGCGTTGGGAATGATTGCGCAGATCGGCGCCGACGGCGCCGCCGGTCATGTGATCGAGTACGCGGGTGACGCCGTGGAAGACCTCTCCATGGAAGCGCGCATGACCATCTGCAACATGAGCATTGAGGCCGGCGCACGTGCGGGCATGATTGCCCCTGACCACACGACGTTTGCCTACCTGCTCAACCGCCGCTACGCGCCGCAAGGCAAGGCCCGGGAAAGAGCTGAGCTGCAGTGGAAAGCCCTGGCCAGTGATCCCGGCGCGCGCTTCGACACAACCGTGGAAATCAATGCCGCGCAACTGGCGCCCTTCGTGACCTGGGGCACCAGCCCGGCCATGGCCGCGCCGGTTACAGGCGAAGTGCCGGATCCGGACCACGGCGCCAGCGACTCGGAACGCGGCAGCATGCAGCGCGCTCTCGAATACATGGACCTTCGGCCCCACACCCGCATTGAAGACATCGCGGTGGACCGCGTGTTCATAGGCTCATGCACCAACGCGCGCCTGGAAGATATCCGCGCCGCGGCGCGAGTGATCAAGGGCTACAAGATCGCCAATCGCATTCACGCTATGGTAGTGCCAGGCTCGCAGCAGGTGAAGTCCGCGGCGGAAAAGGAAGGGCTGCACAGAATCTTTACCGATGCCGGCTTCGAGTGGCGCGAGTCAGGTTGTTCCATGTGCCTGGGTATGAATGCTGACCGGCTGCAGCCCGGTGAGCGCTGCGCTTCCACCAGCAATCGCAATTTTGAAGGTCGCCAGGGTGCGGGCGGTCGCACCCACCTGGTGAGCCCCGCCATGGCGGCAGCAGCCGCCGTGGCGGGTCATTTTGTCGACATCCGTCGCTGGCAGTACAAGGACTAGGATGATGCAGAGTTTCAAGACGCATACCGGGATCGTCGCCGTGCTGGACCGCGACAACGTTGACACCGACCAGATCATCCCCAAGCAGTTCCTGAAACGGACTGAGCGCACCGGCTACGGCGAGTGCCTGTTCTACGATTGGCGGTTCGACAGCGATGGCAAACCTAACCCGGTGTTTCCTTTGAACGCGCCGCAGTATACCGGCGCCAGCATCCTGATCGCGGGAAGAAACTTTGGCTGCGGCTCTTCCCGGGAGCATGCGGTGTGGGCGCTACGCGACTACGGATTCCGCGCAATCATCGCGCCTTCCTTCGCCGATATCTTCGCCAACAACTGCGTCAAGAACGGAATTTTGACTGTAGTCCTGCTCCGCTCGGAAATTGCCGCGCTCAAAGCCCGCGATGAAGCCGGGTACTTCCACCTGACCGTTGACCTCACTAAGTGTCAGGTCTCCGGTAACGGTGGCTTCGTTGCTGATTTCGTCGTTGAGCCATTTCGCCGCACTTGTCTGCTGGAAGGACTGGACGAAATTGGCATGACCCTGAAGCACGAAGCCGAAATCGCTGAGTTTGAACGGCGGCACAACCGGCCTTTCTTGTCCTGAAGCTCTGTTAAAGCTATCTTGAAGGGCATGCCGCTCCCCCCAGACACGTCGATCCCCGGATATCAACCCGGCAAGAGGGCGCTGTTGGTCTTTTTTGAGACGGATTGTCCCACCTGCCAGCTGGCTCTTCCCTATCTCAACGCGCTTGCCGGTGGCGGGGTCCAGGTTATCGGACTCTCCCAGGATGACGATGCCCGCACGCGCGAATTTGTCCGGCAGATGGCGATCGCCTATCCCGTAATGCAGGATGGCGGTCTCAAACTCTCGCGGGCCTACGATCCACAGTCCGTTCCCGCACTCTTTCTTCTCGACGAGAAGGGCCATGTAACGAAATCGTTGGTGGGTTTTGACAAGGCCGGTCTCAACGAGCTGGCGGCCGCTCTTGGACACGCGCCGATCGCGCCCGCCGACGATGGCGCGCCGGCCTGGAAGCCCGGCTGCGGCTCGCGCCATCTAGAGCCGCAGAGCGAAGAAGCCGCGTCGGTCGCCGGCGATTCTGCCCCACTTCTCCGGCGGATCGCGCAGCCGGCGCAACGCATCATGCTGGGCGAGCAAGAAGACCCGGTCGAGTTTTGCTATCGCCAATTCGGCGATGCCTTGCCGGTGGTTCCTCCGTCGGCGGAAAAAGTTGCGGCCATGCTCGCAGCCTGTTCGCTGAGCCCGGAGAACGTTGTGGCGCGTGTCCCGCCCTGCTACGGCGAAGCCACGGTGGAGAAGATCGCAGCTAACGCGGTGATGGCCGGCTGCCAACCGCAGATGATGCGGGTGTTGCTGCCGCTGGTACGCGCACTATGCGACGAGCGGTTCAACGCCCACGGCGTCCAGGCCACCACACATTTTGCCGCGCCCCTGATCATGATCAACGGCCCGGTGCGGGGAGAATTGGGCTTCTGGTCGCGGCAGAATGTGTTCAGCAACGTTGCCCGCGCCAACAGCACGCTGGGGCGTGCGCTGCAGTTGATCCTGCTCAACATCGGCGGCGGGCGCCCCGACGGCATTGACATGTCGGCGTTGGGAAATTCCGGCAAGTTTTCGTTTTGCATCGCCGAGAACGAAGAAGAGAGTCCCTGGGAGCCGTTCCACGTGGACCGGGGGCTCGAACGTGGGCAGAGCGCGCTGAGCCTGTTCGCCGCCGAGCCCCCGCGCGGAGTGAGCGAGCACACCGCGCAGCGCGGAGAGACTGTTCTGCGCGCCATCTGTCAGGCGCTGGCCACGGTGTGGAGCTATCGCCTGTGCGGCAGAAACGAGGCGGTCGTGGTCTTGTGCCCGGAGCACGTGAAGACGATCCATCGCGATGGCCTCAGCAAGACGCAGGTGCGCCAATTCCTGTTTGAAAATACCGGCATTCCCGTGCGTCATTACTCGCCCACTGACGGCGGCGAAGGCACGCAGCTCGTTTCGCAATACCGCGAAGTCACCATTCAGGGCGAGCGCTGCTATCAGAAATTCAGCTCGCTTGAAGCCATCCATATCTTTGTGGCCGGCGGGACCGCCGGCAAATTCTCGGCGGTTCTGGGAAGCTGGGCCACCGGGCCCACTGGCAGCCAGATGGTCACCTATCCCATTCCTGACAAATAAAGGAGAATCGGTTTATGCCCATCACACTTGTCCATCCCGGAAATGAAGGCATCCCGCAAGCGGCTGCGCCGCCAGCACGGCTGGCGTCGCTCAAGGGCAAGAGAATCGGATTGCTCGACATCAGCAAGCCCGGCGGGAGTTTCTTTCTTGATCGGCTCGAAGAACTGCTGCTTACGCGTTACCAGGCGGCCGAGGTGATGCGGGTCAAGAAGCCGACTTATACCAAGAACGCGCCGCCGCCGGTGATCGAGCAGTTGCGCGGCATGGACGCCGTGATCGAAGCCTTGGCCGATTGAGGGTCGTGCACAACGTGCAGTTTGCACGATGCCATCAACCTGGAGAACCTGGGAATCCCCGCTGTGCCGGTCGCAACCATCGAGTTTACTGCTCCCGCGCGTATCCAGGCCGGGGCCCTGG
>DATFXI010000044.1:0-5397 GCA_035316085.1 Candidatus Angelobacter sp. | reverse complement strand
GCCGCTGTCGCCGCGCTGCGTCGAAACGTCACCGTGGATCATGCTGACGCGAGCCACATCCACCGGCTGGCCCCCGCCTGACGGCTGGCTTCCGCCTGAGCGTGAGTAATCGTCTTCCTGTGCCCAGGCGGATGCCGCCATTACCGTCACCGCTAACCCTACTGCTATGAGGAATCTTCCCGTTTTCATTTCCCTTCCTCCTCAGAGGAACTGACTTCAACCTTGCCTAACACTAGGGCAACTGGCATGCCAACCTGAGTTGCTAGTTAACTACAGTAATATCAATGAGTTACATAACTTTACGCTTGCATGAGGCGGGGTGGACTGGTGGTTTTCAACCACCTGCGGTTGATTTGGAGCATCACGGCATCACTTACCGGCAGGACGCGTTTCCATCGAGATCGCCACCACTCCGATCGCCGCCACCGGCAGCCAAGCCACAGCCGCCGGCCACCGCACGTAGAGAAACGCGCTGATCAGAGCCGCAACTGAGTACGCCACAAATACTTCAGCCTGCAAGCGGAGAGAGGGATTGAACCTGGGGGCGATGCCACGGTGGCTGGCGCGGGCCAAGCGGGCGCGCGGAGCAAAGTAATGCACCAGTCCGGTGAACAAACTGGTGATGGTCCCGGTGATGTACGTGGTGGCGATGCCGGGTAGATGCAGGCGTTTGACCGCCGCACTTTGCAGTCCCATGGCCAGTGCCGAGAAGACAATCAGCAACAAGACGACGGTTTTGTTCTCGCGCGGCAGCGGAAGCAAGAAGGTGGCTGCGAAAAGCACGAGCACGAAGCACTCCACGATGATTTCGTGGTGCACGGCGGCCACACTTTTAGCCTTGTCGCCGCCTTCGCCGGCCAACACCGCGCCCAGCACAATGCCGGCGATGAACACAATGAGCGCCACCAGCGAATTGAGAATCGCCCCGCTCTTCCCTTGTCCGATGGAAATCCCCATGAGCACGGCGTTCCCGGTCATGTTGGCGGTGAAGACGTGCGCTGCCATATAAGCGATGGCATCCACGCTGCCCGCGGCCCACGTGAACAGCAGCACTGTGGGCCGGTCCGGGCTGGCGCGGGTGGTCATGCTCTATCGCAAACAGCTGGCTTTACTGTTTGTCGAAAACTGAAATCCAGTTTTCAGAGGTTCCCTTGGAATCCTTGCCGGACCAGGTGCTGGTCCGCGTCTTGCCGTCCTTTGAGACCACGCTACGGATCGTGGTCACAACCTGCCCATTTTTCTTGTTGGTGCTCTCCATAGTGTCGGCGTCGATCCGCTTCAGGCTCACGGTATCGTAATCAGCCGCACCGGTCACAGGATAGTCCTTGCCGTCAAACTTGGCGCTGTAATGCACTTTGATGGGACCGCCCTTGCCGTCCTCGCCCACCGCGTCCAGAACAATACCGCCCTCCTGGTCCGTGATGGTGACGGTGAGGCTCTTGGCGACCGGATGGTCGGCTGTGCCTTTCGATTTGGCTGGGTTCAGCTTCCACGTACCCGCCTGGCTATCGGCTGCCCACACAGCAACGGATGCCAGCAGCAATACCACGAAAAAACTACGCAAACAAATACGCATGGTACCCCTCCTTGCCAGAGAGTCTAGCAGGGGCTCAGGGGCGGTACAACGCAACCGGACAAAGCGAAATCATTTGGCGTCATCGTCCGCGACGCCCAGCTTCCCCAACCGGTAGCGCAGCGCGTTGCGCGAGAGACCGAGCAGCCGGGCGGCTTCGCTCTTGTTGCCCTGGGCGCGGCGCATGGCTTCGCGGATCATCTCGTCTTCCCATTGCTCGAGCGTCATTCCTTCGGGCACAAACGGCACGCCACCGCCCGGAGCGGCGCTGGGCACGGGGCGCAGGTCAAGATGAATGTCGTGAGCGTCCAGCACCGGCCCTGTCGATAGCGCCATGGCCCGCTCGATAATGTTCTCCAGTTGGCGCACGTTCCCGGGCCAGTGATATTCCGTGAGCACTTTCAGCGCGGCCGGTGTGATTTTG
Source organism: Candidatus Angelobacter sp. (assembly GCA_035316085.1). Classification (GTDB taxonomy): domain Bacteria; phylum Acidobacteriota; class Terriglobia; order Terriglobales; family Acidobacteriaceae; genus Angelobacter. The sequence goes on along the minus strand of DATFXI010000044.1, from coordinate 3,400 downwards.
CTGAATTCTTTCCCGTTGTCGCGAGCAAAGCGGGCAAAAAAATGTTCGACCAGCTCGGGAATGTCCTCTTTATGTTCTCGCAGCGGCGGGATATCAATCGGCACAACGTTCAGCCGGTAATACAGGTCTTCACGGAAGGTGCCTTCTTCGAGCGCGGCGCGCAGGTCCCGGTTCGTGGCCGCGATCAGGCGCACGTCCACCTTCAACGTCTTGGTCCCGCCCAGGCGTTCGAATTCGCGCTCCTGGAGCACGCGCAACAGTTTCACCTGGATGGGCGCGGGCACGTCCCCGATCTCGTCGAGAAACAGCGTGCCTTTGTCGGCCAGCTCGAACTTGCCAGGCTTGCCGGATACAGCCCCGGTGAAGGCGCCTTTTTCGAAACCGAACAGCTCGCTTTCAAAAAGATTGTCGGGGATGGCGGTGCTGTTGATTTTGATGAACGGCCCGGAAGCCCGGCGCGAATTCTGGTGGATGGCGCGCGCGATCAGATCTTTTCCCACGCCGCTCTCGCCGCCGATCAGCACCGTGGAGTTGGTTGAGGCCACGCGCTCCACCAGCGCCAGTACTTCCTGCATCTTGGAGCTGCGGGCCACGATGTTCTGGAAGTGGTAACGCTTGCCCAAAGCTTCCTTGAGCGAGCGGTTTTCATCGCGCACGCGCTGGACATCCAATTCCTTGTTGATGACCAGCTTCATTTCCGCCATGGTGAACGGCTTGAGCACGTAGTCACTGGCTCCGGCCTTCATCGCTTCCACCGCGGTTTCGACGGAGCCGTATGCCGTCATCACAATCATGGGTGTGGCCGCATTCATTCGCTTGGCGGCGTGCAGGAATTCCAGGCCGTCCATCCCCGGCAGCTTGAGGTCGGTAACGATCAGGTCGGCGGGCTCGCGGGCCAGGCCTTTCAGCGCGCTTTCCGCGTCAGCCACCGTTCGCACACTATGCCCGTCTTCGCCCAGGCTGATCTCCAGCAGCCGGCGCAGCTTTGGTTCGTCTTCGACAATCAGGACTGTAGCCATCGGTTCATCGGGTAATTGCGTAAGTTGGTAATTGGGTAAGTGAAGAGCGCAGAACCAAGCTCGGTTTTTTCATTACCAAATTACAAAATTACTCAATTACCCAATTGGCTCACCCCGCCGGCAGCGTCACGCGAAAACATGCGCCGTGTCCCGGCGGGTCAATGAGTTTGATCGTGCCACCGTGACCGTCAATAATCTTCGACACGATGGCCAGGCCCAATCCCACGCCTGTCTTCTTGGTCGAAACAAAAGGATTGAAGATCTGTTCTCTCATATCCGCGGGCACCCCCGGCCCGGTGTCTTCAATCTCGGCCACAACTTCTTTTCCACCACTGGCGGGACGAACTCTGATTTTCAGTTCGCCCCCGGCTTCACCCATTGCTTCGCATGCGTTGAACAGCAAGTTGGTGAAGGCCTGCTCGCAAAGTTCCTGGTCCACACGCACCGGCGGCATTGAAGCCGAGTATTCACGAGTGATTTTGACTTGCGCAGTGGCTCCCTGTTGTTCTACCGCCTTGAGCGATCGTTCCATCACCGCTGTCAGGTCGGCGGGGTGGAGCTCCAGCCGCGAGGGCCGCGCGAAATCCAAAAAGCGGCTGACCAGCGCGCTCAGCCGGTTGACCTCAGTGTAAATGTACTCAGACAGCTCTCTGGAAAGAGAGTCAGAACCTTCGAGCCGTTGGTTAAGGAGTTCGGCCGAGCCTTTCATCACGCCCAGGGGGTTGCGAATCTCGTGCGCAAGACCGGCGGAAAGCTGTCCCAAGGCAGCCAGGCGCTCGGCACGACGCGCTTCTGCTTGTGCCTGTTTCAAGTTGCGGTTGGCCTCGCTCAACGTTTCCGACAGCGCCTGGTAACGGCGCGCCTGCAAGCGATACTCGATCACGAAGCGATTCACGATCATGGCCACCATGAAGAAGAACACGATGCGCAGCAGCAACTGCCCCACGTTTTCCCGGGTGATGTCAAACTCCAACCGCGCGGGAATCAGGTAGGCGCAGTAGGCGGCTGACGCCGCTGTGGTCCAGAGCAATGTGCCCAGCGGTCCGAAGTACATGGCTGCGGTCATGACCGGAAGCAAGAAGATGGGCCAATAGCTGCTGGTAATCGGCGCCACGTCAGCCGTGTGGCCGATGAGCAGGCTCGCCAAACCGATCTTGACGAGCACGGCAAGAGAGGGCCCGGCGTTGCCGGTGAGACGGAGAAATTGTGGCTCCAGCAGTTGGAAGATGCCGATTCCCATGAGGATGAAGTGCTTGTGCATCTCGCCGGCGGGCGGCAGCAATGCCAGGCTGATCAAAAAAACCAGCCAGAGGATGTCGAGCCAGCGCGGCGTGGCCCGGTCTTCCACACGGTCTTCCATAAGTGAAGTTGGAATGAATGTACCACACGCGCGGAGGCAGCCGGCCAACGTCGGTGCGCGCCCGGCCATCTACTCACCTGGATCAGCGGCCCTGCGCAAAGAACAGCAACCCACCGGCTGGATATTGGTCAGGACCGCGCGAGAAGCCTTCCATGGTCGAAATGTGGAGCATATTGGCGCCCTTGATCATCGTCAGCGCCATCCTGCCGCTCCAGATCATCGTCATACTCTTGCTGGCGCGTTCGTCTGTGCGCGCGGCCGTTGCCTGGGTGGCAGGCATGACGGCGATGCGGTTGATCCAGGGCGTTCTGCTCGGCTTCGTGTTCTCAGGCCCAGAGGCGCAATCGGAAGCCTCATCCTCGGGATTCGTCGGAGGCTTGCTGCTGGCGGTTTCTCTGCTGATGTACGCCGCCGCACTCAAGAAGTTGCTGGCGAATGAAGATGAAGACGCCCCGCCTCCCAAGTGGACCGCAAAGGTTGCGTCCATGTCGCCTCTGGCTGCGTTCGCAGCCGGCGCCGGATACATCGCCATCAACGCCAAATTGTGGATCTTCACCCTGACAGCGATCGACGCAATAGAGGGCGTACACCTCGGTGTCAAGTCCAGCATCGTCGTGTATCTGGTCTTCGTGGCGCTGGCGCAGTCAGTTTCGTTAACGATCCTTCTTCTCGCAATTTCCTCTTCGAGCCGTTCCGCTGCAGTCCTTGATGGACTCTCGGGCTGGCTCGCGCGGAATGCCCGGACGGTCAGCGTTGTCCTCAGCCTGGTCTTCGGAACCTGGTTTCTGTTCAAGGCGCTCAACAGGCTGGGTGTCTTCGTATGACAGCAAAGGAGAGTGTAGCGGCTCGCTGACGCGCCTGCTAAAATGAGGGCTGTCGTCCAAGAGCGGGAGTAATTCAGTGGTAGAATGCCAGCTTCCCAAGCTGGACGTCGCCGGTTCGATCCCGGTCTCCCGCTCCAATTTTTCAATAACTTGATCAAATGGTCGGCACCGGTCGTAATGTTTCCACGCAACAAGCC
>DATFXI010000043.1:0-20851 GCA_035316085.1 Candidatus Angelobacter sp. | reverse complement strand
ATCACACCGCCCACCAATGTCGTGGTCCCTGAAGGCAGCGGCGGCGGATCCAGGATGGGATCATGGCCGTCACCTGCGATGCCGCTTGAAGGCGAAGAGCTGTCCAGGATCTCCGTCTTGGGCTCCTGCGCTTCGCTGGGGCCGGATTGCGCATCTGCGGGCGGAGCGTCAGGTTTGGCCGCAGGTGGTTGCGGCGTCAGGACCGAGGGCGGCTGTGTCACGGGTATCTGCTGGCCGCTTGCCGGTGAACCAGGCGGCTGCGCTCCCCCAGTCCCGGTTTGTGGAATGGATTGGCCCGTCAACAGCCCTGCAGTCAGGAAGAACGTCCCCAATCCTATCGCCCGCGTTCCCGTCATGCCTCGAAGAACCCCCACGCCGCTTGCTTGGATGCAAGAAGCAGCTGCTCAGATGGCAAAGCAGCTGACCGCGTGTAGCCCAACCCAAAGCCCCAATCGGCCATCCAACCGGATGCAGAACTGCTGTCTGGTTGTGTGACCGGATTGCTGCCTGCGAGAGGAATCGGGTTCATTCATGCGTTCTCTACGGCCGTCGCTGCTTCTTTTGTTGCTTTTTCTGAGCGTCCTTCCCGTCAAGTCCCAGGAGAAGCACTTGCCACTGCCCAAGCGGAGTGGTTACACGCCGGTCCAAAGACTCAATCATGACGGAGTGAGAGCGCTCGAGAAGCACGACCTCTCGAAGGCCAAGCAGCTCTTTTACAAGGCTTTCCTCATCGATCCGAATGATCCTTTCACGCTCAACAACTTGGGCTACGCGGCGGAGCTCGAAGGCGACCTGGACCGCGCCCAGCGCTATTACGACCTTGCGGCCCTCAATACTTCGGAAGCGCTTGTGTATAGGTCAACGGATAAGGAGGCTGAGGGCAAGGTCGTGGCGAAGGTAGCTGGCCGGGCAGGGCAGGGGAACATGCAAGTCAACCAGTTGAACCGCCAGGCAGTAAAGATGTTGAGTCATGATCGCGCTCCGGAAGCTGACCTTGTGCTTCAACAAGCCCTCAAACTCGAACCCAAGAATCCTTTCACCCTGAATAATATGGGCTTCGCGAAGGAGAAAGAGGGCGAATTGGAAGAGGCGATCCAGTTTTATACGCGTGCCGCGGCCACTCGTTCGCGAGAGCCCGTAGTGGTTACTTCCAATAACGATTGGCGTGGCAAGGCTATCTCAGACATCGCCGGCCGCAACGCGGAGAACACCCGTCGACAATTGGCTAAGAATAATGACGTTGAGGCCCAGGTAGCGCGCCTGAATCTCCGCGGCGTCTCCGCCATGAATCGCAACGATCGTAAGACGGCACGTCAGGATTTTCTGAACGCTTACAAGCTGAACCCGAGCTATTCATTCACCATCAACAATATGGGTTTTCTGGCAGAACTGGATGGGGACAAGGAAACCGCGCAGACCTATTACCGGCAAGCGCAGTCGGCGGACCGGGCCAAAGCCAAGGTCGGCGTTGCGACACGCGCCGACGCGGAGGGCCAACCGCTGCGTCAGGTCGCAGAACAAAGCACCGGCTTGATGACCTCCACGCTGGAGGGACAGGCCGAAGCCAAACGCCAGAGTGGCGCGCCCCTGACCCTGAAAACCCGCGATAACAAAGCTGTTGTACAGAAGCCGAGGGCGCAACCTAAGCCGACCCCCACGCCTCCGGACCACAAGCAGTGAGACGAATGCCGTCCGCAAATCAGTTCAACAGAAACTTTTTGACGAACATTACCATGGCATAAAAACGGTAGTCGTTGTTCGACTTCTTGCTGAAGCCATGTCCTTCACTCTTCGCAACGAAATACCAGACCGGTACGCCATTCTTCCGCACCGCATTCACAATCTGGTCTGACTCGCTGCGTGCCACGATCGGATCGTTTTCTCCTTGCATCACGAACAGCGGACTGGTGATCGAGCCCGCGCTGTTCAGGGGTGCGAGTCTCTCGAGGAATGCGCGCATCTCAGGGTCGCGTTCGTCGCCATATTCCACGCGTCGGAGATCACGGCGATAAGGGGCCGTGCGCTCTAAGAATGTGACCAGGTTTGAAGGACCATAGATGTCTACCGCGCAGCGGATGCGACCGGGATACTTCATGGCCGTTACGAGCGCTACATTGCCGCCATAGCTGGCACCGGTGACCATCACCCGGCCCGCGTCGAGATCCGGTTGTGTTCCAATCCAATCGAGCAAAGACCCAATATCCTTGTAGGCATTCTCTCGGAGCGACCCGTTGTCCAGATTCACAAACGCCTTTCCGAAGCCCGAGGAACCTCGGATGTTCGGGAAGAGCAGCGCAACTCCCAGCTCGTTCAAGTAGTAGTTTTGTTGGCCGAGGAAGTAAGGCTGAAATTGGTCCTCGGGCCCACCATGAATGTCGACGATGACCGGACGCTTTCCGGTAAAGCGCGCCGGTGGACGATAAAGGATCCCGGAGATGATCTTGTCATCAAAGCTCTTCCAGTGAATCACGCGAGGGTCGACAAATCCCTCCGTGTGCAGGCCGCCAAGCTCGCTGAACGTCCATCTTTCAACTTTGCCCGTCTTGGTGTCGAGGGAATAGGCGTCATCACTCGACCGCGCCGAGTCCAGGCTGAAGCCCAGATCGCGACTGTTTCGGTGCCAGTGGAGATCGATCACATAGCCGGCCGGGAAGCCAGGCAGTGACTTTTCACGCCCCGACACAGCGTCGAGCAGATGGAGAGTTGTTACGCCGTCCTCGTTGCTTGTGACTGCGATCATCTTGCCGTCAGGGGAGAGCTGGGCTTCAGAAATATCCCAGGGAATGTGCGCAGTCAGGAATGTATACCGATGAGTGGCGATATCGATACGTGCCAGTCGCCGGAAGTCAGAATCGCGGTCGGTGATGGCGTAGATGCTCTTGCCGTCCTTGCTGAAGTGGGCGTCGCCATACGCGACCAGGTTCGCGCCATCCTTCGGAGTGAACATCGTTTTCTTTCCACTTGAGACTTCGATCAACCATAGATAGCTCTCGCTGATGGAAATCTCCTGAAGAGCCAGGATCGTTGAGTCGTCGGGTGCCCAGTCGAGGGGACTCCATCCTCCCCCTTGCAGCTCCACCAACAAGCGGTCGCTCTTTGGATCGAGGGGATTCACGACGTAGAGATCGACATCGGTGCCGTTGCGTCGCGTCGAGCTGTAGGCAATCCGATCGCCGCGGCTCGACCAGACCCCGGGTCCATTCTTGGACTTGCCGTCAGTGAGCAGAGTGACCTGGCCGGTCGCGACATCGTAGCGGTGGTTCTGATAGTTCTGATCGCCACCCGAATCTTTACTGAAGATGAAATAGTCTCCTCGGGTGGGCTGATAAGACACGCCACGGGAAGTGCGATCCTCGAAGAAAGTCAGCTGTGTCCGGGCGCCACCGGGGGACTTCACCAAGTGGACTTGCGGCGTATTACACAGGAATGTCACGATCAGCATCTCGCGCCTCACCGGATGCCAGCCGAGAATCTCTGCCGCTCTGATATTGGTGTATCGTCCCACCTCGGCCACCATCGAGGATGGAATTGCGGGGATGCCCTCCGTGATTGAACCCGTCTCGGGCTGTACGCCGGCTTGCTGCGCTGTGGCGGGTGGGAAGGAAGGGATCAGCAGTAGGAGAAGCAACCAGAAGGCACCGCGAGCATATGTCCCGCGGGTGGAAAGTCCATCATCAGTGGGGATCATTGCGCCACCTTTTGGAAGTTCAAGATTTCAAGAAACAGCCGGGCCGTAGAGTTGCTGCCATCACAGGCCTGGAATTATTGGAACTAGCAATGAGACGTATGAACTCACCGATCGTCAACCCGTAGCAACGAAGGCTGCCAGATGGATTTACACCACGGGCCCGATCCCCCGGCCGAGCCGCGGAGCGCTCTTGAGCGCCGACTCCACATACTGTTTGGCCGCCTTGGCTGAGTCCAAAAGGGCGCGTCCCAACGCCAGATTGCAGGCAAGGGCGGTTGAGAAAGCGCAGCCGGTGCCGTGCGTCGCGCCGCGGTCAATCCGTGTCCCCTTCATGGTGACCGCCGGGCCTTTTCCCTGGACCCTGATCAAGTCGACGGGCGGATTGAGGTGTCCGCCGGTAATGATCACGTTACGGGCGCCGGCACGCTGCAATTGCCGCGCGGCTTCCTCCATCTCTTCAAGGTTGCCGACGCGCAATCCGGTTAGCGCGGCCGCCTCGTCCAAGTTCGGCGTAATCACCGACGCGCCTCCCAGTAGTCGTTCTTTGAGCACCTGCACGCCTTCCTGTGTAAGCAAGGTCGCGCCCGAAGAAGACTTGAGAACCGGGTCTAGAACCACGTTCCTGGCTTGCGATCGTTTGAGAAAGGCCGCTACTGCTCGCGCCGCCTCTGCCGAGCCCAGCATGCCTATCTTGACGGCCGCAATATCCAAATCGCCGGCCAACTCATTCAGGATTTCGGTGATCAGGCTGCCTTCCAGCGGCTCTACCCGCTTCACGCCGAGGGTAGATTGCACGGTAATCGCCGTCATGCAGGTGATTCCGTAGCAACCGTTGCCGGCAATCGTCTTGATGTCGGCGGTCACGCCCGCGCCCGAGGAAGGATCGTAGCCCGCAATCGAGAGCACGACCGGGCGAGGTTTTGGCATACGCGAGCTCATGAAAGAAGTGGCGCCTTCTCCGACTGAAGCTCTACTCTAGAAGTAGATGCCTGAGCAACCATCATTATAGAGACGCGGTCAAATTCGCCGGCTGCGCTTGCTTCCCTGCCGCGGTTCCTGCAACATTGGGGCGGCCACTATGCAAGTCATTTTCGGCATTCACGCAGTGGAAGAAGCTTTGGCAGCCCGCGGCCGCGGTTTTGAATACGTCGCCGTGGCGCCGGGACGCGGAGATGCTCGCATCCAGAAGATCACACAGCTTTGCCGCACTGCGGGAGTTGCGGTGCGCTCCATGCCGCGTGACCAGTTGACTCGCCTGGCCAGAAGTGCCAGTCATCAGGGCGTGGTGGCGGTCACGGCCGAGAAGAGATACAGCGATCTTGAGGACGTTCTGGCGCGCAAACGTGGGGCTTACTCTTTCGTGCTGGTGCTGGATGGCGTTGAGGACCCGCACAACCTGGGTGCGATCATCCGCACAGCCGAAGGCGCAGGCGCCGATGGCCTGGTTATTCCCGAACGTCGCGCTACCGGAGTGACGGCAACCGTGGCGAAGGCTTCCGCCGGAGCGTCGGAGTATCTGCCGATCGCCAAGGTCACGAACATCGGGCGCGCCATCGAAGACCTGAAGTCCCGCAACCTATGGAGCGTCGGCTTGGATGAACGCGGGACCAAGTCCTACGATCAGTTGGATTACAAAATGGATTGCGCTCTGGTCCTGGGCTCGGAAGGTCACGGCTTGCACGAACAAGTCCGCAAGAAATGTGATTTCCTAGTTTCGATTCCCATGCTCGGTAAAGTGCCGTCGCTCAATGTTTCGGTGGCGGCGGCCATCGTGATGTACGAAGTCGCACGGCAACGGCGTTCTTCCTAGCCCACATCAAGCTGTTCTCAGCTCGGGCCCGACTTGTCTTGCGGTGGGATTGCTGCCGGTTTCGGCCCCGGCCGTGGCCGCGCCTTGATGGTGATGGCCAGATCGCCGTTGCGAGTGTTGGTGAAACGCAGCTTCACGCGGCCTTCCTCATCGAGCGTGATGACCGCCGGGACGTTCACCGATGTCAGCATCCATCCAGCAGGAAGGATTACGTAGTTGACGGGACGTCCCAGGGTTCGAGTCCACACCAGTTCTCCGTCTTGCAAGGTGTAGCCTACCGGATCGGTGTATGTCTCTTCCACACGAATACGGGCTGATTGTCCCTCCCCGATTGCGTGCTCAAGATCACCTTGAACAACCACAGAGTCCGGATCGGTTTTCTCCGGATAATACCCAAGCGCGTTAACGTCCTTCCCGCTGACGGCATAGGTCTTGAGCGGCTTGCCGTTGTCCACGTCAATCATCCTGGCGTCGGGAGAGACCACGCTGCCCTTGCGCACAAAGCTGTGCACGTACTTTTGTCCCACGCGAGTGACGGTGAAGTCGTGGGAAATGCGAAATTGGTGGGTCGATGGCTCCAGCAGCCAGTAGGTGATCTCGCGGTCTTGCTCGGCGCGGTGGAAAGATTCCTGCTGGGCCAAAAGCGCAGACGACAGAAAGAGGGCGGCAACCATCGCGCGTTGCCTCATGGTAACCTCCGCGCAATAATTTTGACCGGCAACTGGTCGTCGCGATCATTGAGGAAGCTTAGGCGCACACGGCCGTCAGCGTCAGTTGAGACTATCGCCGGAGAAGCAGAGCCAATCAGTTCCCATCCTTTGGGCAGGACCACAACGTTCCGCTTGATACCCAGCGGCCGCTCAAACACCAACTGTCCGTCTTTGACGTAATACGAAGCGGCGTCGGTATATGTCTTGAGAATGCGGATGCGCGTTTCACCGCCTTGGGGCACTGGCGCTGGCAGGCGAACACGGATGAACTGCGCGTCATCCTTGGTTTCCGGCGAGACCAGGCCGCTGGCCTTGGCTTCTTTGCCACTGACTGTTTCGAACGCGAGGTCCTTCCCGGTGCCGCGCTCGATCACGCGCTCTTTGGCCGCCGTGGAGCCTGGACGAATCGGGTTGAAGAAAAATTGGGCTCCGGGGCGTGTCGCGGAGACATCATAGGTAATGGCAAATTGGTGCGTTTCCGGCGCCTGGAGCTCATAGAGCGTGAACTCGTTGGCCGCGCCGGCGGACGCACACAACGCCAGCGCAAGCCCGACTGTTCGGACAGCAGTTGCTCTCTTCATTGCTCTAGTTCTTCTCCACTAGCCCGACCCGCCGGACCAGATTGTGAAATCGCGGATCGTCGCGCAAGCCGTCCAACATCGGTTCAACGGTGAGCCAAGTCAGCCCGTCGGCGCGCTCGCTTAGAGCTTTTTCCAGCCACTTGAAAGCCTGGTCCTTATCTCCCAGGCCGGCAAAAAGCATGCCGAAATACGTGGGTGGAATGTAGCGCTTCTTGGCGGCCGTCTTGAACGATTCCATCATCCTTTGTGCGTCGCCCATTTGGCCGCCGGTTGCGTAGGCCAAACCCAAGACAGCATCCACGAGTGGCGCATCGTCAGCACAGTCGCGCGCGGCCTTCAGTTGCGCAATGGCTTTCTTACCTTCGCCCAAGCGCCGGTAAGCGCGGCCGAGTATGTAATGCAGCATGAAATAGTTCGGGTTAAGCTGCAACCCCTTTTCGCATTCGTCCACAGCGCGCTGAAATTCGCGGCCAAAATAGTACGTTTGCGCCCGCGTCGCATGCACTGCCACCAGACGATGCGGATCGGTTTCCTCGACGATGCGCTGCGTCTCCTCGATCTCGCGAAAAGCGCGCTCGCGCTGCCCCAGCGCCAGCAGCAACCAGGAATACCACAAATGGGCCGCGGCGTAGTTGGGGTTCAACTCGATGGCGCGCTTGTACTCGGTTTCAGCGCCTTGCCAATTCCAATGGTAATGGTGGTTCACCAGCGCCAGCGCGGTGTGCGCTTCCGCCAGGCCATCGTCCAATGCCAGGGACCGTTGCGCGGCTGCTTCTGCTTTGGGCATGGCCTCCTTCGGCGGGACAGCATCGAAGGGCGCGATCGCCAGCAGAGCCCAGGCGCTCGCCAGGCCGGCATGCGCAGGAGCATAGGCAGAATCGAGCTCGGCTGCGCGCTCAAAGTCTCCCACGCTCTTGCGGATTTCCGGCGCCGACATGGCGTGGAGATGGTAGCGCCCCATGAGATAAGCGTCGTAGGCCTCAGGGACAACACGGCGGCCGTGCTGCAAGCCGGAAAGACGAGTGGTTTCAGCGAAATTCAAAGCCACGTTGATTTCGCGGGCAATGGCCTGCGCGATTTCGGCTTGCACACTCAGCACGTCACTGAGATCACGCTCATAGGTTTCTGCCCACATCCGCGTCTGGTCCTGGACCTCGCTGAGCCGCGCGGTGATGCGCACGCGATTGCCGCTGCGGCGCACTTTCCCTTCCAGGACGTAATCCACGCCCAGGTCCTGCTTCATTTTCTTGAGCGACTGGGCGCTTGCGTCGTAATGCTCTGCCGTCGATCGCGCAATCACTGCGAGTTCGGCCGGATGCAGGCGAATGGCCTGCGTGGTCATCTCTTCGGTCAATCCATCGGCAAAGTACGTCTCTTCCTGGCCTGCGCCGAGGTTTTCAAAAGGCAGGATGGCGAGTTTGATCTTGTCGGCGGTCTTCTCTGCGGTGGCAGCTGGAACCGGCAAACGCGTGTTGAACCACTGCGTCAGCTCAGCGGGGAAGGCATACACGGAACCCAGTTTCTCGTGCTGATGCCGATGGACCGGCAGGTTCTCTTTCTTCTCCCAGCGCTGGACAGTGCGGACATCGCGGCGCAAGAAGGCTGCGATTTCCTTCCAGGAATCCAGACGATCGTTCACAGTGGTCATGAAATCCCAGGTTCCTTGCTTCGCATGGGCAATCCATAATACCCCACGAGCCGATCTGGCACTTCACTCCTGTTTTTTGGCCGATTTCTCACATTGGTTTTCAATGATTCGAAGCCGTGGGAGCGTCAAAAATCGTCCACTTGGCCGATCCTGGTTTTGACCAATTTTTCACGTTCGCAGGGAGTTCCTTTCTCATATGATGTTGGCCTCCTTCCGAGCATGCATTGCCGCATGTTGTGGAAGCAGATGACCTCAACGTAGTCCAGCCGGTCTCGGTCCGTCGTCTGTGGGCCAGCAGTAATCACACTCTCAAAAGAAACGGAGTTTCCGATGAAAAGACTTTGTGTTCTGATTATGTGTTTCTTTGTGCTGGGCGTGGCCTCCGCCAAGGGTGGAGGAAACAGAGACCGGGAAGAAGCGCAGAACCTTTTTGAATTCAACCGGCTGACAGCAGTAGTGCCGCCTTTCACCGGCCCAGCCAATCCCATCCGCGGGATCGGCGGCGCAGGAGCCCCATGGCAGATTGCCGCCGGCAAAGCAGAGCTGCACGCGAACGGCGAGATCGAAGTGAACGTCCGCGGACTGGTCCTGGTCAGGACCGGCGCCAACCCGGTCGCGAACTTTGCGGTGATCCTGAGCTGCCAGAGCATAGACGCCGCCGGAGCACCGACGGTGGTTAACCTGGTTGCGGGAATTACCCCGGCAACAACCACCGGAGATGCAAGCTTCGAAGGCACGGTGACGCCGCCTTCTCCCTGCATTGCGCCGATCGTGTTCGTCGCCATCCCGGCCACGGCGACGGCGCCGGCCCGGTGGCTCGCCATCAGCGGGTTCTAGTTCCCTCTTCGTATTTCCTGGGTTCGGAATGCTAACTGCCGCGTCACTCAGGCGCGGCAGTTCTGCCTTAGGGCAATCGCCAAGCAAAGCCACCATCACATTGATTGAAGGTGGCATCAATCTCTTCGCAAAGCCGTTTCCGCCGCAACCCGGCAATGGTATTCTCGATTCACCATGTCCTCCGTAACCCGTTCCGCGCGGCAATTACCGTTGCTGGAGCTGGCCGAAGCCAGCCAGGCAGTGCAGAAGAAGGAAGTCTCGCCGGTCGAGCTGACTGAAGCTTGTCTCAAGCGAATTGAGAGGCTGAACCCGCTTCTGAACGCCTTCATTACGGTTGCTGCAGAGTCGGCGCTCGAAGAAGCGAAGAAGGCAGAAGCGGAGATCGCACGCGGCGAGTGGAAAGGACCGTTGCACGGTATTCCTCTGGCTGTGAAAGACCTGGCGGACACCGCGGGCGTGCGCACTACCGCGGCCAGCGCTGTGCTGGAACACAATGTTCCTTCTGAAGACGCGGAAGTGGTACGGCGGCTGCGCCAGGCCGGCGCGGTCATGCTGGGCAAACTCAATCTTCACGAGTTCGCTTACGGCGGCAGCGGCATGATCGGCCATTTTGGCGCGGCTAAGAATCCCTGGAATCCCAAACACATCACCGGAGGATCGTCTTCAGGATCGGCCGCGGCAGTGGCTGCGGGGCTGTGCTTCGGCGCGATTGGCACTGACACTGCAGGATCGATCCGCCTGCCTGCCGCGTACTGCGGCATCACTGGCTTGAAGCCGACCTACGGACTGGTAAGCACGCGGGGCATCATTCCGCTTTCCTGGTCGCTCGATCACGTTGGCCCCATGGCCCGCACTGTGCAGGACACGGCGCTCATCCTGCAGGCCATCGCGCATTACGACCAGCACGACATCTACTGCCAGAAATTTCCGCCGGTTTATTATCCGTCGGCAATGGAGGAAAAGGTGTCTCGGCTACGCCCGGTGGTGGCCTGTGAGTTTTTCAGTGACGTGGACCCGGAGGTCAAAAAAATCGTGGACAAGGCCGCGCTGACGCTGGGCAAGATCACCGCCCGCGTGGAAGAGATCAGCATGGTGACGGAAGTGGACCGCACTGTCGTCCGCTGCGAGCCGTACATCTACCACCAGAAATATCTTCCGGCGCACGAACAGCAGTATCATCCCGAAACGCTGCGCCGTATCCGCAGCGGAGCTGACGTCACCGCGAGCCAATATGTGGAAACGTACCGGGCAATGTTGCGGCAGCGGCGCGAAGTCCGGCACGTTTTTGAGAAAGTTGATCTCATCTTGACGCCGTCGTCTCCCGTCGTGACGCCCACGTTCGCCGAACTGGAGGCCGCGCCCGACGAGCTTCGCGCAAAAGAGCTGCACCTGTTGCGCAACACACGTCCGTTCAACGTTCTTGGCCTGCCCACGATTTCCGTTCCCTGCGGATTCACCAAGGCCGGCCTGCCCGTCGGTCTACAGATCAGCGGAGCGCCCGGCGCGGAAGGGACGGTCCTGGCTGCGGCCCGCGCGTATGAAAGACAAACTGAATGGCACAAGAAGCGCCCTGCGCTCGAAGGCTAAATCGCCGATGGCTGGCTAGACCTTTCTACATTTGACCGAGAGCGGAAACGCACGCTGACAATTTGACCGGCTCTGACCGCACTGTTATTCTTGGTCTGCGGGGTGGAGCAGCCTGGTAGCTCGTTGGGCTCATAACCCAAAGGTCGGTGGTTCAAATCCACCCCCCGCAACCAACCTCTGGGACCTTCTAACCAACCTGGCTTCCCTCCCCGACTACCAGCACGTCTTGGTCTGTTTCCGTTTCAGGAAGCTTCTGATCTGAAATCGGCGCCGCTTCTTCACCTAGAACATCCTGTGCGGGAAGCTCTTTCAGAGGGGCACAGCCCGATGCGGAACTCAACCGGCGCCTGATTGGAAACAATCCAGGAAATGATTCCGTGCCTGGTGCTTCGACCCTCATGGCCCTGGATCAATGCGGAAACATTTTCATAGAGGCCGAGGTTCCAACCTTCTTTTCGTCCGATCTCCAACAATGTCCGGCGGATGTTTGCGTCGCTGCCGAACAATACTTCGGCGCCGGCGAAGAGAGAGACTGCGCGAGAACTCACGTCCGGGCTGGCGGCTACGCTGAACCCGGCAACGGCCGGAGGCAGACCGGAGCGCCCCCAGGTCGATTCGACTAAATCAAGCGCGTCGCGATACGAGTCACTGAGCCCATAGCGTCGCAGCAAAAATCCGAAATCAGCGTCGGTGAGGCCGCGTGCACGGAAGTAAATTTCCCGCACACCGCTATCGGGCTGCAAGCCAAACATGAGAGGAACCGGCCGGCAATGCGGCAGGGGGAACTCGCCATCGAACAAGGTCGAAGCCATCGTCGGCAATGTGGCGCCGCGGGGAATTTCCACGTAAATCTTATAGCGGTCGCCCTGCTGGGAATGTGCCGCCCCTAGCCACGCTCCAAATTCGAGTTCCCTGTCCTTCTGCATCGCAGCCAGCACATGCTCTGCTTCGCGTGCCGCAGCTGCGGTTTGACTGGCGGCCAGCGCTCGATAGCTGCGAAAAGCGTGGTGAATGCGATCATGCTCTGACGTCTCCGGTCCCGCGATTTCAACAACGTACCGGATAGTACTGCCACCCAGAGATGAGAAGGTGAGTTCAACCGGAAACCCGTCCGGAGTCAGGCGGCTGAATGCCCATGCCACCTCAGGCCAGGCCGAGGCCCGTACGCCACCTAGGGCGATCTCCAGCGCCGCCCGGGCCCGCTGCGTTGCCTCCGGGGCGCAGACTGACATCGCATCCAAAGCATGTTCCACCGCTGCGCCGTCACTGTCGTGCTCGTTCACTGGGCATCCGTCACCGCGATGAGCGTCTCGTTGGTCTCCTTAAACGCCCCTTGCTTCAGCTGGCCGTCTTGTCCCACAAACGTGAAGCGGTAGCGATAGTCCTTCTTGGCGGGGTTCATCAGCGCGATGCGCTGGTGCACCACGTTCTGAGTGTTGCCTTGCAGCGCCAGGCGTTCCTGGCGATGATACGCGTTCTTATCATCGTCATACTGGATGTCGATGAACACCATCCGTGTCGTGACTGTATTCAGGTTGGGAACAAAGTCGATCTCGATGGCGCGCTCGAACGGGTCGTTGACCGGCAAGGCCGTGGCCCGGGTGGTAACCGGCTCCCCTCGTTTCACCGTTCCATCCTTGAGATGGTGGGTGAGCTGGTAGGTGTAGGTACGCGCCTGCGGATCATCGAGCCGCACCTTCCAGAATTGCGGCTGCGACCCGGGTGTAACGTTCAGGGTCCGCTGCACCACCTGCCCGCCCGGGTCGGTATGGGTTAGTTCAACGTCCACCGAATCCATCACCCCGGCGTCCATCTGGTGCGGGAACACCTGCACTTCCAGGAATCCGATCTGGTCGTAGGGATTCAGGAACAGGTTGCGGTCTTCGCTGGTGCGCGGCGGGAACTGGTACGAAAAGGCGCGAGCGTCCCACCCTGAGTCGGGATCGAAATGATATTCGGTCGCATAGCGGTAGGTGGTGTCGTGCTGGGCGTTCATGAACACCGCGAACTTGAACTCCTTGGGACGCGATGCATCGAAGATCACGTCACCGTGCTTATGGTTGGCGGCGTCCTGCGGGTTGCCGTAGTCGAGCGAGACGTGAGAAGACTGCAGGCCGATCTTCTGGAAGTTGATGGGCGCCTGCACGGTGACCGCAAACTGCCGGAAGAACGGGTCGTCCAGATCCACTTCCACAAAGTGCTTTCGGTCCTCGCTCAAATCGTTGATCATGAGCCCGAAGAACCCCTGGGGAGCGTAGGTGCGCTGCACGGCATCGGAGCGGTGGAATTCAAAGACCATCCTCTTGTGCTCTTCCTGATGTACGTACTTCAGCTTGAACGCCACCTGGGGTGCGCCGGCAATCTGGCCGTCGCCGCTGGGTGAGTCTGGTTGGTCCGGCTTCGGCTTGCCGGGCTTCGGCTTATCCGGCTTCGGTTGGTCGGGCTTGGGTTTATCCGGTTTTGGTTTATCCGGTTTTGGTTTATCCGGTTGGGGCTTGTCCGGTTTCGGCTTATCGGGTGGCGGCGGTGGCGGAAGATCCGCTGGCCGGCTGATGCGCGCGTTGATGGTGGCCCCGGCTGCAGCCGGACCGGTAAAGCCCTTGATCCGTGTGACGCGATCGTGATTGTCGTCGGTCCCGCCCGGCTTGCTGGGACGGTTCGCGGACCGTGCTTCCGAGTCGCCCGTAGCGCCCGTGCCCACAAACTTCTTCT
This sequence comes from Candidatus Angelobacter sp., assembly GCA_035316085.1. GTDB lineage: Bacteria > Acidobacteriota > Terriglobia > Terriglobales > Acidobacteriaceae > Angelobacter. The sequence continues at coordinate 7,278 of DATFXI010000043.1, read as the reverse complement.
CGGCTTTGTCCCCGATGATTCCCACTGCCACCTGCAAGCGCCGGTTGGACAAATCAAGGTTGTGCTGGATGGTCGCGGTGTCCGTTTCCGGATGGCCCTCCCAACTCGCATGGGCGTCCATCTCCACGACCTTCGGCTCCGCCAGGGTGGCGACCCAGTCTCGCAACGCCTGCGCGCCTCTGCTGGTGGAATTGCCATTGGGAGCTTTACTGCGGCGGAAAGGCTTGTCCGTGGTGGTATTAGTCAAGTACGCCTTGTAGGCCGGGCTGGAAGCCGAGGATTTGAATCCTGCCTCCGCGGGCAAGTCATACTGAAAGAGCAGCTCGAAAGTCTCAGCGGGACGCTCGCCGCCTGCGTACTCGACCGTAATGTCGTGATGCCCTTCAGGGGCAACTTCGATCGTAAGCTGGCGCGATGCGTCCAGGGGCTGCGGCGTGCCGTCCACCTTCACCGTGGGCACGGTGTCTCCCCCGGTTATCTTGATGGTCTCGGTCAGTCCCGAGGTCGATGGCGTGTGCTGGATGTCGTATCCCTCCGACGAGCGGTCGGGGTTCCGGCTGAGAATCTCCAACGACGCCGCCTGACGACTCGCCGCAGCGGGCGCAGTGGCCGCCGTCACGGTCTTTCCTGCCGTTGTCGGAGGGCCCGAGTGGCTTGCACTGGCATCATCGTCGGCGCCTTTGTCGACAGCAGAGTCAGCATCACCGGCCGCCGGCGGATCGGCGGCGGCCCCTTCGCTCGGAGCACTTGGAGCAGCATCTTTGGCAGCCGCGTCGTTACCGGCGTCGGCACCTGCCTGGCTGCCGCCATCGGAGCCCCCATCTTTGCCCTTCTTCACGGCAGAGGTTACAGCACCCACCGGATCAGGTAAGCCTGCCGATTCCGGCAGCTTTACCTTGGGATTACCAACGTCGAGCGTGGGTTGAAACCAATCGGTCAGCAGTTTCTCCTTGAAGAAGTCCAACGCCCATTTTTCCTTTTCCTTGGAATCCTCGTCGGTAGTGGCATGGAACACCTGGATCTTGATGACGCGTTCCTGCTTCAGTTTCTCAAAGGCCGCCTCCAGCGACGCTTTCACAAAGTAGTACTGGCCGCTCAGGCTGGCACTCAAGCCATCGTAGACGCTCTTGGAGTCGGCGGTGATGATCACGTCCAGCGCTGGGCGCATGCCGGTGAACTTCAGATCGTAGACCACGCCCACTGGCCCGGTGCCTTGTTTGTAGGCCTGCTCCAGGATGGTCGCGCCTTCCTGGCTCAAGGTCAGGCTGAACGCCGCCTGCTCGTCGCCCTGCAGCGAAGGTGTAGTCGCGCCCAGAATGCTCTCCACCGCATTGAACGCGCCCGGCGACGCGGCTTTCGCCGTCGTGCCCCCCGAGCCTTCCACGTTAAGGGCAATGCAGCGCACGGTTCCCGAATCGAAAGGAACCAGGCTGAGCATGGGTGCGCCGGGCGCAATTCCCGACAGGCGCGACATGATCTTGCCCTCGGTGGCCCGGTCGAGCTTCAGGCAGGTGGAGAACATGACGAAGCCTCCCCCTTTCGCCCCGCCTTCCACCGCCGCCGGTTTGTACTTGATCAGCGTGAAGTCCGCCTGGTTGTCGGGTCTGCGGGCCAGCGTGACCGGACCCGGCAGATACCAGAACTGGTTGGGGTCGGCGTGGTCGGGAAAGACCGTAACTCCGTCTACGATGATGGTCCTGGGGGCTGACAACAACAACATGGGATCGTCCTCTCAATCCAATAAAATTCGGGGCCCTGGATAGCCGGGGCCTAATTCCCCGCAAAGTCTCTAAGTCACCGGAATCACAAGGTCCGGAGCGTCAGACGATTGCCACTCGCTGTCGCGTGACATTCCGTTGGTGAATTGCACCGAAGCCTGGTAGTTGTACTTCGACTGATTGGGGTCAACGTAATCAAATTCGAAGCTGGCGGTGTCGCCTGGTTTCGTAATCGTGCTCTGGCTGTTGTAACTCAGCCCATTGCCCAAGTCTTCGTACTTGGTATTAACGACGACCTGTTTGATTTTGAGGTCTTCAAAATTTGCGGCCTGGGGGCGAATGCTCACGATCTTGTGCCCGTGCATGTCGCTGCGCACAAAGATTCGCGCGTCCAGCGTGAAAGACCGCGGAATCTGCGCCATCTTGCCGTCATTGAACAGGAGGGTGACCTCGTAGGCCACGCGCCGCAGGTTGGGATCGCGCAGCTCCACCGAAAAATTCTTGGGGGCCGGATCGGTCTTCGAAAAACTCAACGAGCTCTGCACCGCGACGCCATTGGCCGGATCGTCATAGAACAGGTCAACGAACACACTTTGCACTTTGTCCCACGGCACTGCCGCCACCACGTCCACACTGCGCTTCATCGGGAAGGGATCGCGAACAATGATCTGCTGCTGGTCCGTCGTCATCCACGGCTTTTCCAGGTCATGTCCGTCAGCCCTGTGGTAGATGATTCTGTAGTCGAACGAAGTATGCTGCGGGTTCAGGACGAAGAGCTTCCAGTCACTTGAAGTTTTGTCAGCATTCAGGAAGAAGGTTTGCTGCTCGCGGAGATGGTTGGCAGGATCGGCATAGCGCACGTCTACCTGGACCGTAGGATACTTTTGCCAGGGGAAGCTGATCGGCGTGATGGGAACGTGTACGATCGAGTACAGGAGTCGCGGATCAATCTCCAGGTTGTCCGCCTGGGTGACCAGTTGAGGCGATTCGATGCGGGGAGGACGCTGCGTGCCGTCAACACCCTTGAAACTAACTGTGTATTGATAACTCACGTCCCTTGCCACGGCGCCGCCGGAAAGATTGCTGGGCCAGTCAACCTTGTCGGTCGTATGGTTGGAATCGAGCAGCACGCTCTTTCCATCGTTGCCGTAACGCGTGAGCACATTGAGCGAGACGACGTTGTCTTCGTCGAAGTTGGCGCGCGAAATCACGTTGACCTGCCGCCGCTGGAACCACGGATCATCGAGGTTTACCGAAATTACAAAACGATTGAGGTCAAGGCGTTGGTCGCGCATCACCTTGAACAAACCTGCAAGATGGCCCTGAGGATAAATCGTGCGCTTCACCGTGGTGCGTTCGCGCATGTTTACATCGAGCATCTTCTTATCGATGCGGGTGTAATCCGTTTTCTTATAGGAGAATGCTCCGCCCAGGCCGCCGGTAGCAGCCATGCGGGAAGCGCTCTCAGCGAACTGTGCTGCCTTATCCCAGCCGTCCGGCTGCTTCTTGGTGGGATCGATGCTGGAGGTGAAGAACGCGTTGGTAATCATGTCCCGCACTTCAGCAACGGCGCGGTCGCGGCTGGAGATAATGCTGGTGGTGTCCTCGCCTTCGGGGACAAAAGTGTCCACGTCCATCTGGATCGCCCGGCTCTCAATCAGCTTGTCCACCGCAGTGTCGATCTGGCTGGAGAAGAAAATGAAGTTAGCTCCGAACTGCTCGTCCAATGACTTCTGAACCCGATCCCAGTCAATGTGCAGGTGGACGTTATAAGCTGGGCGGAGGGCCAGGTAATCCAACGCGTACACCACTCCCATGGGAGCCATCTCCCCTTGCAGAGCCTGCTCCAGCGCGGAGACGCCGGCCGCATCGAGAGAAACTGAAAAAACGGCCTGATTGTCACCATATAGAGCAGGATGGGCGCCTTGGTCGATCCGGGTAACGAATTTGGGACCGGCACTCGGTGCCGTGGCTGCTCCGGCGGACGATGATCCTGAGGCAGCGCCCGTGCCGGTCCTCCCAGGCGCGGGCGGCTCCGGAGTTGAAGCCCCGAGCAACAGCAACCTCACCGTGCCATCCACTACCGGCAGAGGGCCAAGTTTAGGTCTGTCTCTCAAGTGCAGCTGACTCCTGAGTTCGTCGGCAACATCGTCCCTGACTTTTTGGTCGACACCGATGTTGCAGTCGAAATTCAGGAATCCGCCGTTCCCGGCAGAGCCACGGAACTTCAGCAGCTCGATCTGCGGCACCCCTTGCCCCGTGGCTGGATCGCGCATAAGCGTCAGCCTCGGAGCCAGGGGCATGAAGTAGAACTGGGTCGGATCCTGGTGGTCCGGCAGCAAGGAAATACCGTTAATCATCGGGAACGGCGGATTCAAATAGATCATGAGAGTCGTCCTTATGCCGGCACTTCCAATAGCAGAAGTGGTTCGTTCGAGCTGGTTGGCCCGACGGATTTGTTCGTTCCATCCAACATGTAGAAGGAAGCTTTGTACTCATAGCTCTTCTTGGTTTTGTCCTGGAGTCGCAGCGTCCACACGGGCGCCGTGGTGGTCTTACTGGTCAAAACAAAGTCTTTGGTATTGTCCATATCGTTGCCGGGATCGACGTAATGCAACGCGACTTTGACCAGCTTCACCTTGGAAAAGTCCAGCAAGTCCGGCTGCACGGTGACGCTGAGGAACTCGCTATCGTCATGGGGACGGCCGACCATGATGGTATTTTTCCTTGCCGTGGCTTCGGCAATGGTCTGCACCTGCCCATCCTGGAACTGGATGGTGCCTGAATAGGTAACGCTGCCGGCATTCTCATCAATGACCGGGAACGTCCAGTCGGCAAAGGTCTGCCCTTTATTCAGGGCCACCGAGGTGGTCTTGGTGTAGTGGTTGGTGTCATCGACATATTTCAAGTCGACGAAGATCTGGCTGATGTCCGACTGCAGATCGCCCATGGCGCGCAGAGAAATGGTCTTGCGGCCGCCGAAGGGACTGGGAACGTATATCTGCGATGCTGGATTGGTTTTCCAGTCGACGAGATAGGTCTTGCCGTCCTTCATGTCGTACTTCACTTTGTAGGTAAAGGAAGCGGCACGAGTGGCAAAGATCACTTTCTGGAAAGTTTGCGCCTTGTGGTCCTTGTCGAGTAGGCACTGCCACTCCAAGGCTGGAACGTTATTCTGCGGATCTTCGTAATGCACGGTGACGAGCGCTTGCGTCACTTCATCAAAGTTGATGTCACCCGCTTGAACACTGGCTACCAACACGCCGGTATCGCCCACGTCGATAGTCAAGGGCTCATCGCCTTTGCTCAGCAATGTGCCGGAGTCGAACGACCTGGTCTCGCCTTTGTAGTTGACCTTGTAGCTGTAAGAGTAGGCTTTCTTGTGGTTCTCGATGAAGGTCGCGAACTTTACGACATCGTTGGGGCTGGCCAGGGAAAAGGGCTTGCTGGTGTGGGTTCCTCCTTCGTCGTAGCTGATGCGCCCATCGATGCTGAAGATCGGCAGGTTGGCGAAGTCCGCATTGGCGCGAACATTGACGTTGATCTGCTGGAAGAACGGATCATTCAAATCGACCGTCCTCGAGAAATCCTTCCACTGCAGGGGCTTGCCGTCCTTACCGTTCAGCGTTGTAATGCCAGGCAAGCTTCCGCGCGGCCCAAGGTTCAGTTCCATCACCATGCCCTCGGTCATCACACGGCTGAAGTCAGCGACCTTACCTACGAACATGTCGCGCGTTAGGTGCTTTATACCGTCGGGAACCTTGCGCGCGTCGCTGGAGACGTCAGGAATATCTCCCAGCACCATGCGCTTGATTCCGTCTTCCAGTTGCTGAAAGCCCCAGTCACGGATGGTATTCACGATCTTCTGGTCGGTTACTGCGCCGGGGTCGATATCCACGTTGCCGCATTCACTGGATACAAACTGCTGTCGAATCTGCTCACGGTAAGAGTGGTTGCTGTACCAGCCGTCATTGATATCCACTTTCTGGTGGAAACTCATGAATTTGCTCGCATGGAACCACACCGTCACCTTCATCGGCGGCAGCTTGGCCGGAGTGGTGAGATCGTAGACCACCTGCAACAACGGTCCCTTGCCTTGCAGGGCCTGTTCGGCCAGAGTGGCGCCTTCGGGCGAAAATTCAACCGTAATCGGGGTGATCAAGTCACCGTACAGGGAGGGAGCTCCCGGGTTCTGAAGACGATCCACCAATGTCGACTTTGCGTTTCCGCTATCGAGCAGTTGCACGTTGGTGGATCCTTTGGTCCAGCTGATCTCTCTTATCTGGACTGCAGGCTTGGGATTGACACGGGCAAACTGTGCGTTTACCTGCTCCTGAAGTGCCGCCCGGCACTTGGCTACTACGGGAGCCGGGACCGAAAACTCCACGTCGCAGATAAGAAATCCTCCGCCCACCCTGCCTCCCTCGCGGGGAACGGGTTCGCGGTACTTGAGAAACTGGCAGACGGGGGAGCCATCCGGCCCGATGCGGAACCTTGGCGTTTCCGCGAGGAGATAGAAAACAAATGGCGATGCATCGTCCCCGTACGCGAACACGCCATCGACTCCCGGAATTCTTTGCTGTTTCATCAACGCTAACATTTCATCCTCCAAAATTCGGTCATATCTTTATTTCTGCTTCCTTGGTCTTTACTGCAGGATGATCGGTAACAGTGCCGTCAGCGGCAGTTTCCTGCCAGCTGTATTCGATGACTCCGGCCAAGTTGGAAGCCCTGGCCGTCACATACCAACTGTCAGTCCAGTCTCCGAATGCCCATTGAATAGTGTGCTGATCCTCGCTTCCGTTTCCCTCTGGGCTGTACTTGACCTGAAGTTTCATGCGCTGAGCTCCCTCACGCTTGCGGCGGCTGCCATCGAAGCTCACCAGGCAGAACCCGAGGTGCTTGGGCATAAGGATGGGTTCATCGGCAGGAGATAACTGGGTTTGATACGGCGGCCCTCCATCCGTGTAGTGGCTGGTCACGGTTACTGGTTTGTTGGAGTCGACGGCGAGGGTAACCGGACCGAAGGCCGGAGGTTTAAACGCCTGTTTTGAGTTCCCCGATGACACCTCCACATAAGCGATGGGCAAGTCCGCTGGATCGAAGCCCAATTTGTAAGTCCGATTCACTGTGGCATCGGAACGAGTTGCAGAGCTCGAAGAACCGGCGACCAGGATCGTCGCAGGCTTGCGGCCGCTGAACCACCGCCCTACGTCGGCTTCACGGACCAGCTTGACAGGGCAAACTTCACTCAAAGTGGCCGATGCCAGAAGATGAGCGGTGTCCAGATCCGCGCCGGGGCCTGTAAGCATGCGTTGCAGCACGCCGGCCGCACGGTCTTTGGCGGAATTTGTCGTCCGGGCACGCAGATCGTCCGAGACTTTGTCGCCGGAGATTTCCAGTTTCAACCGTCCGGCCTTGAGCGCAGACTCCACCTGAGCGAGGCATGCTTCGATCTCGGCTGTGGGGTCGAGTTCCTCAACATCCGGCCGTACGTCTCCCGCAATAATGGCTGTACAACTCAATACTGATCGTCCTGAAATCTGGTAGGAGACGGTGA
>DATFXI010000042.1:0-14388 GCA_035316085.1 Candidatus Angelobacter sp. | reverse complement strand
CGCTGTGCCGCTGGATGGCCTGAAACAACGCCGGCTGGAGCTGGTCGCGGTGATGCAGGATCAGGTCGAATTCCTGCTGTCCGGCAGGGCTCATGGTTTGCGCAGCTTTCATGGCATCGGCGGGTTGTTCCCAGAGCCACTTCTGCATCGCGTCCCGAGCCGCGGGTACGTCTTTTGGCGAGAAGAAGTCTTCCAGGTGGGAATACGCCAGCACCAGCACACCGTACTCGTGCGCCTTGAAAGCAACCGACGAGCCGTCCGGCTCTTCCACGATATTGGCCGCAAAGAAGCGGGCCACGCGGTTCATATCGTCATGTGAGCCCACGGCCACTACAAAGCCGATGCTGCCGGCATACTCCGGCTTGCTCGCAGCCAGCAACGCCAGCCCACCGCCAAAACTCAGCCCCACGATGCCGGCGCTAGGCAAGCCCATCTTGCGGCTGAGAACCACAGCGGAGTCTCCGATCACGTCCACCGTCCGCGGTGTTACCCGGTAGTCGGCCAGGTCCTGAAGCTCCGGCGTCATCACCTCGATGCCGGCGCCCGCCAAGTTGCGGGCAAAGTTCACTAAACGCGGCTCTTCGATCCCGGCGCGGTGAATCCCATGTAGCAGTACGATTCCGCCGGGATGGCCGCCGCCTTGCGGCCGATAGAGACGGAACCTTAGCGGCCCATGCGGTGTTTCCGCCAGCCCCTCTTCTTCGGTGAAACGATGCTCAGCAAACCTCGCTGGAAAACCTCGAGCGTTATGATCTGCAAACTTGGCCAAAATGCCCATGGCGCGCAAGTGAGTGTCGCCGGCGAGCCGCAGCGTGGTCGCACCTGCGATCACGATCAGCAGGAGAACCAGCAGGTAGACGAGACGCTTGCTGGTTCGCCGCGCCGGTTGCGGCGTAGCTTCGGAGGGGAAACGAGCCGGTTGCTGCCCAAGGGTCGCCACTAAATCTCCAGGATCACCGGCATGATCAACGGACGCCGTGCCGTGGTCTTCACGATAAAACGCTTCAAGTCCGCACGGACCTTCTCTTTAATGATACCGATATCGGCCTTTTCTTCGGCGGTGGAGTTGTCCAGAGTAGTGGCGATCAGGCGGCGGGCCTCACGCATGAAACCGTCTTCGCTTCCGGCGGCAAAGCCGCGCATCACGATCTCCGGAATCGACTCCACCGTGCCTGTCAGCTTGTTGATAGCGATAATGGGCAGCACGAACCCGTCTTCGCTCAAGTGGCGGCGGTCTTTGATCACCAAGTCCTCCACCACGTCGCTGCGCGAGCCGGAGTCAATGCAGATGCGCCCCACAGGAATCTTTTCGATCTTGCGGGCTCCCAGTTCGTCGAATTCGAGCACGTCGCCGCTTTCCATCATCAGCACCTGGCCCACGGCGCCATGCATTCCGCGCGCCAGGTCGGCGTGAAGGCGCATTTGCCGGTACTCGCCGTGGATGGGAATCAAATACTTGGGCTTCACCAGATTCATCACGAGCTTGAGCTCTTCCTGGCTGGCGTGCCCGCTTACATGCACCGGCGGCGAGGACCCGTCCTCATAGATCACGTCGGCTTCCCGGCGGAAGAGGTGGTCAATCATCCGGTAGATTGCTTTTTCATTCCCCGGAATGATGCGCGACGACAGCACTACGCTATCGCCGCGTTCGATCTTGGCGTGCTTGTGGTTGTCCACCGCGGCGCGGGAGAGCGCAGACATGGGCTCTCCCTGCGTGCCGCTGATCAGCACGCACACCTGCTGCGGGGAAAAATCCTTGATCTGTCCGGGATGGATCAGGGTGCCTTCCGGAACGTCGAGGTAGCCGAGGTCGAGCGCAATCTCCGTGGATTCGGTCATCGAGCGGCCTACCAACGCGACTTTGCGCTTGTACTCGCGCGCCATCTCGATGGCCAGCTTGATGCGGTGAATCGATGAGGAAAAACACGAGATGAACAGCCGCCGCCCGGCGCGAGCAAAGATTTCGTCAAAGCGGCCCCGCACCGCGCGCTCGCTGGGCGTGTAGCCACGGCGCTCGGCGTTGGTGGAATCTTGCAACAGCGCCAGCACGTTGCCGTCTTTGCCGTACTCGGCGAACGTATGCAGATCGAAGAGCCGGTTGTCGGTGGGCGTGGGATCCACCTTGAAGTCACCGGTGTGGATCACCACACCCAGCTGCGTGTGGATGGCCAGCGCCACGCAGTCCACCAGGCTGTGCGTGACTTGAATCGGATGAATCGTAAATGGCCCAAGGGTGAAGCGCGTGCCAGCGCGAATTTCGCGCAGGTCGGCGTCTTCCAGCAGCTCGTGCTCGTCCAGTTTGTTTTCGACTAGCGCCAGCGTGAATTCGGTGCCGAACACCGGCACTTGCAGTTCAGAAAGAATCCATGGCAACCCGCCGATGTGGTCCTCGTGGCCGTGGGTGAGCACGATGCCGCGCACTTTGTCGCGGTGCTCCAGCAGGTAGGTAATGTCGGGAACGACGATGTCCACGCCTAGCAGTTCCGATTCGGGGAACATCAGTCCGGCGTCAATGACGATGATGTCATCGCCCCAACGCACGGCCATGCAGTTCATTCCGAACTCGCCCAGGCCGCCCAGAGGCGCCAGATGTAGTTTTCCGGAAGGCATCGCTCAGTTTTGATGCTATCAGAGAAATCGGCAGGCCAACGTCAGGAAGCCCCGCTGGCTGCAGCCTTTGCGGCCCGTGCCAGCGCCAGCCGCTCGCGTTTTCCGAGAATCGCGCCTGCCGTAAAGCCGACCACGCCGTTCAGCGTATAGAGCAACCCTGCATAACCTGCATATCGGGCAGGCAGGAGCGCCGCCACCGCAATGACCAGGACTCCCACCAGGGCAAAACTGACGTGGAAAATCACAGCATGGCGGGTCCGCAGCGTCTCGTACTCATTGAGTTCGAGCTCCGACCGCAGTTGATAGGCGTAATGATAGAGCAGCGCGAAAAGCGCAAAAACCGCCGTATAGCCGAGACTATAGATCACCATCAAAACCCTGGGCTGGCCTTCCGCGGTGATCATGTGGTTCAGCTGGGCCGCGGGGACCGTCATGCCGCCGGAGAACTCGCCCACGACCAGCGTAAAAAGAAACTTCAGCGGATAAACATAAAACAAAACCACGAAAATGAGAACCGCGTTTAGCAGAATTGCGTATGTGGTCTGCAGCCCGTAGCGGCGGGAAAAAATGTAGTGGTAATACCAGACCTGGATCAGCGTGGCAAAGCAAATGGCGAAGGCCACGAAACCCTTCATTGCCGTGATCAACTCGTTAAAGGTGTGGGGCACCTCCAACGAGACCACAAGTAGAGTCACGGCAAGGGCAAAAACGGCGTCGGTGAAGCCTTCGAGCCGCGTGATCTCGCCACCACGCCAGCGGAAATGCTTTTCCGGTGGCACAAGCTGGTGGCCAGCAAGCTCTCGAATCCTTTGCACCATGGGGCACTATTGTGCCACAGCGTCCATCACCGTGTCGGACGGGGCTTCCTTGCCTAGCTCACCTTCCCAGCGCGCCACCACCGCCGTGGCCAGGCAATTGCCGAACACGTTGGTGGCGGTGCGCCCCATGTCCATCAGCTGGTCCACGCCGAGGAGAATGAGGACCGGCCACATGGGGAGATTAAACGAGTCCACCGTGCCGGAGAGAATCACCAGCATAGCGCGAGGTACCCCGGCTACACCCTTGCTGGTAAGCATGAGCGTGAGCATCATTACCAATTGCTGGCCAAGACTGAGGTGAATGCCTGCAGCCTGGGCCACGAAAATCGCCGCCATGGAAAGATACAGCGTGCTGCCGTCCAGGTTGAAGCTGTAGCCGGTGGGCAGAACGAACGCCACGATCCGGCGCGGAACGCCGAATGCGACCATGGATTCCATCGCGCGAGGCAACGCGGCTTCCGAGCTGGCGGTGGCAAAGGCGATCGATACCGGCTCAATCACGGCTTTGAGGAAGCGCTTTACCGGCAGACGCGCGAGCAACATTACCGGCACCAATACACATGAAAAAAAGATGAACAGGGCTGCGTAAAGCGTAACTACCAGCTTCAGCAGGTTCACCAGGACCCCGAAACCCTTTACTCCTACTGTATACGCCATGGCTCCGCACACGCCCAGCGGCGCAAACAGCATCACGATGTTGGTGAACTTGAACATCACTTCCGAAAGGCTTTCGCAGAATTCGAGCATGGGCCGGCGCTTGCTTTCGCTCAGCAGCGCCAGGGCGGTGGCAAAAATGATGCTGAACACCACCACTTGCAGCACCTGGCCTTCGGCCACCGACTTGGCAATATTTTCAGGAAAGACATGCAGGATGATGTCAGAGGCTTTCTGCGGTTGGGTGGCGGCCGGAGCCGTCACCGCATGCGGGTCAGGCTTGACGCCGGCGCCAGCCTGCGAAATGTTGATGGCAGCCAAACCGATGAACAGCGCGAGCGTCGTCACCACTTCGAAGTAAATCAGCGCTTTGACTCCCATGCGTCCTACTTGCTTCAGGTCGGCATGGCCGGCGATTCCCACTACCAGCGTACTGAAGATCAGTGGAGCTACGATGGTCCGGATCAGATTGAGGAAGATAGAGCTCAGTACTTGCAGGTTCTTCGCTACGTTGGGCCAGTCGTGCCCAATGGACGCGCCAATTAGCATGCCGGCGAAGATCCACGCCGTCAGCGAACGCCGCGCGAAGGCATAGGCGCAGAAGGCGACGAGCGCTGCCCAGCGGACAATCAGCAGCGCCAACGGAGGCACTGAAGCGCCGGTATAACGCCCCACCGCCCACAACACGGCGGCTAATCCGGCGAGAATAAGGAACAGAAATAGAAACTTCTTCTGTGAATTAGAGTTTTTCATTCAAGTCCTTGGCAGTCTTCCTTCAGCGCATTCGCGCGGACTTCTGACTCGATTATTCAGCAGCTCGGGTCATCCCTTCTTCTTGCGATGGGCTTCCATGTGTTTGGCCACCACTCCGGCGCACGACTCGACAAATTCGCGCTCCTTGGAAGCCTTGAAGGTATCGGCAAAATAACTTTGAACATCCATCGCGCCAGCCAGCCTGTCGCCAAGGAAGATAGGAACTGCCATCTCCGACTTCACCATGGAGGAACCTGCGACGTAGCGGGCATCAGTCGCCACGTCGTCGACCACGATGGTCTTTCTTTCAGCAGCCGCGGCTCCGCAAAGCCCTTGCCCAACCGGAAGACGAAGGCGTGGCTGGAAACTCCCGGCATAAGGCCCCAGCAGCAGCACTTCAGGGTCTGGATCTTCGATCACGCGAAACACGATATTGTTGTAGCGCGGCAGGACGGAGTGCAGATGATCGGCTATGCGCTGCATCACCGTCTTTGGATCGGCAGTGTATGTCGCCAGATCCTGGACTTCCCGTAATAACTCATCATGGGTTTTCACGGAATCACTTTAACCCGTGAAAATCGCGTTCCGCAATTGTTTTCGTCTACGGTCTGAATCACTTCGGCAGCGCTGCCCTTCTTTGTTACCGCAGCAAATCTTCCAGTTCAATCGAACTTTGTGTCTTGTCGTCACGATACTTGACGATCACCGGCGTGTAGAGCGAAAGTCCCCACTCGGCGGCTTTGCCTTTTGTGACCGCGCGCGCGCCCGGGACCACCACCGCGTTCTCCGGGACCACCAGCGGCGTTTCCGGGCCGGAGCGATGGACTTGTTCACGCACGATGTCATACAGGGGAGTGGCGCGGGTCAAGATCACTCCGGCGCCGAGCACCGCCCCCTGGCGGACCTGTGTGCCTTCGTACACGCCGCAGTTGCCCCCCACCAGCACATCGTCTTCAATGATGACGGGCGACGCGTTGACCGGCTCCAGCACACCCCCGATCTGGGCTGCCGCACTCAGGTGTACGCGCTTACCCACCTGCGCGCAGGAACCGACCAGGGCGTGGGAGTCAATCAGCGTGGCTTCGTCGACGTACGCGCCCGCGTTCACGTACATGGGCGGCATGCAGATCACACCAGGCGCGATGTACGCGCCGCTGCGGATAGACGATCCGCCCGGCACCACGCGCACCCGGTCGGCGACTGCAAAATGGCGCGCAGGGAAGGTGTTTTTGTCCACGAAGGAAAGCGGTCCCGGGCCGCTCATGTCTTGGAGCTCGCCCAAACGGAAGCCGAGAAGGATGCCTTGTTTTACCCAAGCGTTGACCCGCCACTGGCCATCGCGCTTTTCCGCAGCGCGGATTCGGCCCTGGGTGAGGGCGCCGCGGAATTCGGCGAAGACCTTGCGGGCGTTTACGGCCGATTCGCCCTGAAGCTGCCCTGCGGCGTAGAGATGTTCAATATCAGCCTGTAAGTTGTGCATGGTTGAAAGTCCAGCAGGCTTTCAGATCCAATCCTCCGCTGCGGGAGTATACCTGCGCAAGCTTTTGCACGTAAACCGCTACTTTCCTTCGGTCTTTGCATCTCACATAGCAGCCATGGACCCTTTTCGTCCGCTGCTGGGCTCGACACTGGTGCTTGTGGCCCATCCCGATGACGAAGTGGTAGCCTGCGGCGCGCTGATGCAGCGTATGCAGCACGCGGTAGTGGTCTTTGCCACTGACGGGGCTCCCCGTGTGGAAGGATTCTGGAAGAAATATGGATCGCGCGAAGCTTATGCCGAAGTCCGTCGTCAAGAAGCACGGCGCGCTCTGCGCACGGCCGGCGCTACGCCGGTATTTCTCTCCAATTTGGCGCCGGGCGGCATCGCGGACCAGGAGTTGTTCCGCACCTTGCCGGCGGCCATGAGGGCGCTCGAGCAAGTGATCGCGCAAGTGCAACCGGAGTGCATTCTCACACTGGCGTATGAAGGCGGTCATCCGGACCACGATGCCGTTTGCTTCATGGCTTCCGTAGCAAGAACACGGAGCCGTCTTCCCGTGTGGGAGAGCCCGCTCTACCATCGCAATGCCGAGGGCGCCAGCGTCATGCAAGCTTTCCCGTACTTGACCGGCGGGGAACTCGAGCTGTGCAGCGAGTGCGGTCAACTCGAAAAGAAGATCGCCATGTTTCACATCTATGAATCGCAAGGCTTGGTGCTTGAGAGCTTTCGCCCTGATTACGAAACTTACCGCCCGCTGGCTGACTATGACTTCACACAGCCACCGTTGCCCTGGAAGCTGAACTATGAGTGGTGGGGATGGAATATAACCGGTGAGGAAGTGTCGGCGGCGTTCGCCGAATACTTGCGCAGAGAGCGAGGCTAAGGGCTATGAACATGCGCATCCTCTACATCGCGTATCCACTCCTCACAGTCTCTGAAGACAGCGCGGGCGGCGCTGAGCAGGTCCTATGGACGCTGGCGCGGGAAATGTCTCGCCGCGGCATCGACACCACGGTAGCGGCTTCGGCAGGCTCGGATGTCGCCGGAAGACTTTTTGTGACTGGCGATCCGTGCTCCCAGACGGATGACTTCGAGCGCCGCAATCACGACCATCAAGCGAGGATCGTGGAATTGGTTTGCCATCGCAGGCGCGCCGGCGCGGCCTTTGATTTAGTGCACGATATGTCCGGCAGCTTCTGGCCGCGAGCGATGGAGTTCGACGCTCCGCTGCTTGCGACCCTGCATCTGCCCCGGCATTTCTACCCGCCACATTTGTTTGAAAATATCCCCGCCAATGTTTCGTTCAGCTGCGTCTCGCAAACACAAGCTGGGACGTTCCATAGTCTCGGTGCGCTGGCCGGCGTTGTCGCAAACGGTATCGCTCTCGACCGATTCGCATTGAGCGTAGACAAAGGCGGAGAAAAACCACGCGGCTTGTTGTGGCTGGGCCGCATCTGCGAAGAGAAAGCCCCCCATCTGGCGCTAGAGATCGCTCAGCGCTCAGGCGTTTCCATCACGCTCGCCGGACAGGTCTATCCATTTTCATACCATCAGAATTACTTCGAGGAGGAAGTTATCCCGCGCTTGCAGCAGATACCGGGCGCGACATTCCTTTCGGCGCCATCTGCTCAGACCAAGCGTCGACTGCTGCGCCAGGCGCAAGCCGTGCTGATTACCAGCCAGGTAGAAGAAACCAGTTCGCTGGTGGCGATGGAAGCAGCGGCTTCAGGAACACCAGTGATCGCCTTTGCGCGGGGAGCGCTGCAGGAGATTGTCCGCGACGGCGTGACGGGTTTCCTGATTGAGAACGTCGAAGAGGCAGCGCGGGCTGTGCGGCGCCTTGGGGAGATCGATCCTGGGGTCTGCGTGCGTCACACGCACCAGCATTTCAGCGGGTCGACAATGGCCGAGAAGTATTGCGAGCTCTACCAGCAGGCCCGTTCAAGTGGACTCACGCTAGCTCCCACTGAGTTGTAGGGCGGTTGTGGCTCGACAGAGAGCTTGATCGGTTCCAACAACGTGTGGGCTTGGTCATGCCTGTCTCACCTGTGTTTTCCCTGCTTGGCTACAGAATGAGGGTGTAAACAGTCGTCTCCAAGGTCTATGCCGGATGACAATCGCACCATTTCCACGCTTTAATAGGAGCACCACTAAAACTCACGAGAACATGGTGACTCTCAAAAACATTCAGAATGCGCGCGCGCTGTTGCGCCGTATTGCCGTGCGCACGCCGCTGGTCGAATGCCGGCTGGATGGCAGAAGCATCCTAGTCAAGCCGGAGAATCTTCAGCCGATTGGTTCCTTCAAGCTTCGCGGCGCGTACAACAAGATTTCTTCGCTCTCGGCCGAAGAACGACGCCCCGGCGTTGTGGCGCATTCCAGCGGCAACCACGCGCAAGGCGTCGCCTACGCGGCGCGGGCCCTTCAGGTGAAAGCGACGATCGTTATGCCGAGCACTGCGCCGAAGGTCAAATTGGAAGCCACACGCGCGCTGGGCGCGGAGGTCGTTCTTGTCGGCCCGGCCAGCGAAGACCGCATCCGCAAGGCCGAGGAGTTGGAGCGCGAGCGCGGACTGGTGCCGGTGCCTCCGTATAACGACGAGAAGATCATCGCCGGGCAAGGTACCATCGGTCTTGAAATCCTCGACGACCTGGAAGGCCCGTTCACCGTGCTGGTCCCGGTCGGCGGCGGCGGCCTGATAAGCGGCATAGCCACGGCGCTCAAAGAATCGCGGCCGGGAGTGAAGGTCATCGGCGTGGAGCCGGAGTTCGCGGCCGATGCCCAAGCCAGCCTGCGCACGGGTTCGATTCAATCCATCACCGGCGAGAGCGCCATGCGTACCATGGCAGACGGCCTGCGCTCGCAGAGCATCGGCCCTATCAACTTTGAGCACATCCGCAAGTATGTGGACGCGATCATCACGGTGAAGGAAGATGAAATCAAGCAGGCCATGCGCCGGCTGTTGTTTGCGGCCCGTATATTGGCCGAACCCAGCGGCGCCGTGACCACGGCGGCTGCCATGTTCCATTCTCAAGAAACCGGAGCCTCTGGTACAACAGTAGCTGTCGTCAGCGGTGGAAACGTTGAGCCGCAACTGTTCTCCGAGGTCCTGGCGGCCACGAAGTGAGGCTACCCATGTTTCATGCTGGTAAGAAAGCTATGCTTCTGATCGCTGTGATGTTCGCAGCCACGGCGGCCCCCTTCGCTGCCGACCAGGAAGCCGGCACGGTGATTCGCGAAACTCCGATGTACATTTCGCCGGACGTGAACGCGCAACGCGTAGCCGTCGTCACCCGCGGGCGTGATGTGGCGCTGGTCAGGGGACGCTCGAACGTTGACGGTAAATCCTGGGCGCAAGTGTTCGTGAAAGTGGAAACCGGGCTGACCATGGACAAAGACGTTTCCGGCTGGATCGAGAGCCGGTATCTGGTGACGCCGGCCACGCCCAACGCCGACCAGGTTATCTTCGGGGAAGCCGCTGAGTCCGAGCGCCAGGCGGAGCAGCGTGGCGGGCGCAAACATGCCGCGGAAGACGCCATGCGCTTGTATTACCGCTTGTACCAGTACTGGCCCAACTCTCCCTTGGCCGGCGAAGCCCTCTGGCGCGCCGCCGATATCCGCTGGCAACTGGAAAAGGCCGGTGTGCTCCTGCGGCCGTCTACGCGCGAGCTGAGCCCGGACATGCGTACCCAGATTGATGACGAAATGATGAAGGAAGTCCGCAAGAAATTTCCGCAGACCAAGTGGGCCGACCTGGCTGCCTACGACATGCTCGACAACAAGGTTTGCTTTGACTGGAAGGGAGAAGCCGGTTGTCCGGAGAAAGAAGCGGAACTTTACGAGAAGTATTCGCGGGAGCACCCGCAGTCGCCCAAAGCGGCTGAGGCGCTTTACAACGCGGCCTATCGCCAGGCCGCGCTGGTGGACATCTACAAGGGCAATCGCCAGCAGGACAAAGCTGACCGCGCCCGCGCAAAAGCTTTGGCCTTGACTCAGGAACTCGCCTCCCGCTTCCCGGACGGCGACTGGAAGCCACGCGCCGCCAACTTGGCTTACGCTTTGCAGCAAAACGTCGCCGTCTACGGCAATCAGTCTTATTAGGAGCCTACTTGCACGACATCCTGCTCTCAATTTTGCTGGGCATCATCGAAGGCCTGACCGAATTCCTGCCCGTAAGTTCCACCGCGCACTTGCGGATCGCCGAGGAGCTGCTGGGGATTTCGCTCTCCAGCGGGTTCTGGAAGATGTATTCCATCGTGATCCAGCTGGGCGCGATCCTTTGCCTGCCTATTTACTTCGGCCCACGCCTCGCCCAGTTTTTCCGCAGCTTCCCGCGCGGCGAACGTGGCGACCGCACGGCGCTCAACCATCCGCTCACCCTGGTCGCGGTCGCGTTCGTGTGTACCGCGGTTCCTTCGTACTTGCTGACCAAGGTTATCGGCAAGAACCTGGAGAGCCTCACGGTGATGGGATGGGCGCTGCTGGTGGGCGGCATTGTCATGTGGATGGTGGACGCGCGCTACGGCACGCCCGGCCCCGGAGGCCGCTACCAGACCGAGCGCATGGAAGATATGTCCATGTCCCAGGCTGTTTGGATCGGCATTTGCCAGATCGCGTCGGCGGTCTTTCCGGGGACGTCGCGCTCCATGTCCACGATCGCCGCCGGGCAACTGGCGGGAATGTCACGGCCCGCTGCGCTCGAGTTTTCCTTCTTCTTGAGCTTCCCTACCATGATGGCCGCAACCCTCTACACCTTGTTCCGGACGTTTCACCCCAAAGGCCCGGCCGCCGCCAGCGAACTCGGGGCTATGCCCGCCAACGCTCATGAATGGATCGTTCTAATCATCGGCTTCGTGGTCTCATTTTTCGTAGCTTTGGGCGTAGTGGCCTGGTTTATGCATTGGGTGCGGCAGAAGGGCTTCACTCCCTTCGCTATTTACCGCATTGCTCTGGGCATCCTGGTGCTGGCTTGGGTGTGGAAGGGGCACGTGCGCTAGGCGGGGGCAGTCTCCACTCGTCAGCGAAAACACTCGACCATGGCAACGTCGAAGCGACTTCGGAATCAGGGCGCGAGTCATGTGATGCAGCTCGCGCCCCGGCTCAAAAAAGAGAGTTGGTCTTATGCTGTTTTCTGCTTGGCCATGCTGTTGAAGAACGCTTGCATCCGTTCTTTCATCTGCTCGGCATTCAAGTCTTCCTTGTGTGTGCCCACGCCCCAGGAATGACCAAAGGGATCGACAAAGCTCCCGTAGCGATCACCCCAGAACTGGTCCGCCACCGGCATGCTCTCTTTGCCTCCAGCCGCGATGGCTTGCTTGAACACCTGGTCAACGTTGGGAACGTAGATATTCAGGGTGCCTGTACAGCCACCCAGAGTTTGTGGCGATTTGGTGACGCCCCGGTTGGGAGATTCCTCTGAGATGAAGATGACGGAGTCGCCGATCTTCACTTCGGCGTGCATGATCGTGCCGTCCGGCGCGGGCATTCGCACGAGCTCCTGGGCGCCGAGGGCCTTCTTGTAAAAATCGATCGCTTGTGCTGCGTTCCGCACCACTAGGCTGGGAGTAACGGAATGGAAGCCTTCAGGAATTGGTTTTGCAGAAGTTGTCATGATTTGTCTCCTTTGTGATGGCTGGACCGTTTGGCCCGCGTTTGAAATTGCCGGCCAGGAGCAAGACCTCATTTTACTCTCCCATCGGTTCCCATGGATGAAAGCCCGGTAAAAAGTTTCTTAACCGGCGCGCTTCTTCTAAGTAGCTCGACCATTTGTGAAATGTGACTTGAGGGACTCACGCCACGGCATGTATCATCGCGCAGTGTTAAGGAGTACTACGATGCCGGCCAAGCGTTTTCATGCCAGGCTTGGAGCTGAAGGACACGCTCTCTTTTTTGAAGTTCCGTTTGACGTGAAAAAAGAGTTCGGCAAAGCCCGGCCGCCGGTGAAAGTTTCTCTCGACGGCTACAGCTACCGCTCCACTGTCTCCGTGTACGGCGGCAAGTATTATCTGCCGGTCCGCCGCGAACACCGCGAAGAGGCCGGCCTGAAGGCTGGGGACATCATTAAGGTAACCGTGGCGCTGGACACTGAAGCCCGCACGGTCATGCCGCCTCCCGAACTCTCTGCCGCCTTCAAAAAGAATCGTGCGGCAAAAGAACTGTGGGAGCGGCTCAGCTATACCCATAAGAAAGAACA
Source organism: Candidatus Angelobacter sp. (assembly GCA_035316085.1). Lineage (GTDB taxonomy): Bacteria > Acidobacteriota > Terriglobia > Terriglobales > Acidobacteriaceae > Angelobacter. The sequence continues at coordinate 1,880 of DATFXI010000042.1, read as the reverse complement.
CGCCGACGCCATTCTTCAAGCCAAGAAACCAGAGACCCGCGCCCGTCGCGTGCAAAAGACCCTGGCCATGCTGGCAGCCAAGGCGAGATAGCGACGCCGGCACTCCAGAGGCGAGCCCGCAAAATACTCTGCAAGATTCCCTTCCCACTCCGTTCTCACGGGGAAGGTCCCGGTTTTCGTCATCATAACTGACCATCGATCACTGCCCAGTCTTCAGGGAGGTTCTCGCCGTGACCGTGCCTGCCGACGCCTGCCGCCTGCTCTCTTTCATCGTTGCCTGTCTGCTTCTTTCCGGCATCCCGCTTGTCGCGCAAAACTCTGCCGAACCCACCGCTCCACCCGCGTCCAAGCCAGAGGACCCGTTGCAGCGGCCTTTGCCCAAGAAAAAATCGACGCGCAAGACTGAAAGCGCATACAAGAAATGGCTTGACGACGAAGTCCCGTTGATCATCACGGACGCTGAGCGGGACGCCTTCAAGAAGCTGACCAACGACCAGGAGCGTGCCAGTTTTGTCGAACACTTCTGGGACGTTCGCAATCCGAATCCTGACAGTGAGCAGAACGAATACAAAGATGAATACGAGCGGCGCCGCGCGTACGCCAACGAGCACTTTGCCGCAGGCATGCCCGGCTGGAAGACGGATCGCGGCCGAATTTACATTCTGCACGGTGCGCCGGATTCGATCGAATCCCATCCTGCCGGCGGGCCGTACTTGCGCCCGGCCGAAGAAGGCGGCGGCGAAACAGTTACGTATCCTTTCGAAATCTGGCGCTATCGCCATCTCGACGGCATCGGTGAGGAAATAGAGATCGAGTTTGTGGACCGTTGCGGCTGTGGCGAATATCACATGACGATCGATCGCGGTGAAAAGGACCCGTTTGTTCATGTCCCTAACGCTGGACCGACTCTGAAGGAATCGTTGGGCTTGGACAGCAAAGCCAATCGCAGCCGCAACGGAGTGGAAACCCTGGGATCGTCGTTTTTCTCGAGCCGGCAGTCGGACCCGTTCGAACGCATCATCATCGCGAAGGGACTGTTTACCCCGCCGCCGGTGGCTTACGAGCCCAAAGCTGAAGTCAGCCATATCATCCGCGCCCACCCACTGTTCTTTGATGTCCGCGTAGACTTCGCTAGGGGCGACGCCCGTGCCGCACTGGTGCCGATCACTATCCAGGTGGCCAACCGCGAGCTCATGTACGTGGGTAAAGCCGGCATGCAGCACGCGGCGCTGGAGCTTTTTGGACGGCTGACTACGCTCTCCGGCCACGTGGCCGGCACGTTTGATGAGCCGCTGCGCCTCGACGTCCCGGCTGAGCTGCTGGAAAAGTTTGTCGGCAACGTGTCGCTATACCAGGAGGCTTTGTCTTTGCGTCCCGGGCGTTACCGCCTCGACATCGTGCTGAAAGACGTGAACTCCGGCAAACTCGGCGTTTTCTCCCGCTCCATCACCGTGCCGGACTTCAACGCTGGCGATAAGCTGGCTGCATCCACCCTGGTGCTGGCCGATCTCATGGAACCTTTGCCAGTCCACGATCTCGGCGGCGGCCGCTTTGTTCTCGGCGACCAGCGCGTGCGTCCGCGCGTTCCGCCCGGAAACGGCGCGCCTGCGGCCTTCCAGCGCGGCCAGAAAGTCAATCTCTGGATGCAAGCCTACAATCTGGCCCTGGATGAAACCACCCGCAAACCCTCCGCGACCGTTGAGTACCAGGTGGTGAACGCTGCCACCGGAAGCCCTGTGTTCCACCTCACGCAGACTACGGAGCAGATGCACAACGCAGGCAACCAGCTCACTCTGCGGCAAAGCCTGTCCCCCGACCAGCTTGTCCCCGGCGTTTACGAAGTCACCATCAAGGTCAACGACCTGATCGCCAAGCAGAGT
>DATFXI010000041.1:0-2412 GCA_035316085.1 Candidatus Angelobacter sp. | reverse complement strand
CATGGGGACACGCTTGGGAAAGGAAGGCCGCCATGAACAACGGCAGCGGCAAGCCCGTGATCCGGATCTTTGACACCACCCTGCGCGACGGCGAGCAGGCTCCCGGCTGCAGCATGGGCATCCACGATAAGTTACGGATGGCGCACCAGTTGGAGCAACTGGGAGTGGACATCATTGAAGCCGGCTTCCCCATCGCTGCCGAAGAAGATTTCAATGCGGTGCGTCTGATTTCCGAGCACATACGCGGACCGATCATCGCCGGCCTGGCCCGCGCCGCCGAGGCGGACATTCGCCGCGCCTGGGCTGCTCTGGAACGCGCCAAGCGTCCGCGCATTCATGTGTTCCTGGCCAGTTCCGATCTTCACCTGCAATGCAAGCTCAGAATCACCCGCGACCGGGCACTTGACCAGGTTTACCGGGCGGTGACCTACGCCAAGTCGTTGTGCGATGACGTAGAGTTTTCCCCGGAAGACGCGTCGCGGTCGGACGTGGATTTTCTCTGCCGCTTCGTGCAGGCTGCGGTCGATGCCGGAGCCAACGTGGTCAACATTCCTGACACCGTGGGCTACACCATCCCGGAAGAGTACGCGGCGTTGATCACCACGCTGCGGAAACGGGTGCACGGAATCGAAAGAGTTACTATCTCGACGCACTGCCACAACGACCTGGGTCTGGCTGTGGCGAACACGCTGGCCGCCATCCAGGCCGGTGCCCGGCAAGTGGAGTGCACCATCAACGGCATCGGCGAACGCGCCGGCAATGCATCGCTCGAAGAAATCGTGATGGCGTTGACCGTCCGCCAGGCACAGCTTCCCTTCACCACGCAGATCAATACACGGCAGATTTACCCCACTAGCTGCTTGCTGGCGGAGATCATCGGCATCACGCCGCAGCCCAACAAGGCCATCGTCGGCCGCAACGCGTTCGCGCACGAAGCCGGCATTCACCAGCACGGCGTGATCGCTAACCCGCTGACTTACGAGATCATGACGCCGGAATCGGTCGGCGTGCCCGGCAATAATCTGGTGCTGGGCAAACACTCCGGACGGCACGCGTTGGGTAAGAGGCTCGCAGAACTTGGCTACACGGCTTCGAAGACTGAGCTGGATTCCGTGTACCAGAGCTTCATGAAGCTGGCGGAGAGCAAGAAAAACATCTACGACCAGGACTTACTGTCGCTGTTGCCGGTGACGGCGCGTCCTAAACCGATTGCGCGAGTTGCCGGCTGAACCGGAACCTCGAACAGAAAGAAAGAGACGTTGGGTCCAAATTCTATGGGTTTCAAGATCACAGTTCTCCCCGGGGACGGTGTTGGCCCGGAAGTATGCCAGGAAGCAGTCCGCATTCTGCGCGCGCTCAGCCATTTTTACGATTGCGACTTCCATTTTGAAGAGCACGCCATCGGCGGCGCAGCCATTCTTTCTCACGGCAGTCCGCTCCCGCAGCAGACGTTGGACGCCTGCCTGGCCAGCAACGCCGTTTTTCTCGGTGCGGTAGGAGCGCCAGAGTTTGACCATCTGCCGCCTGACCGTCGTCCTGAGGCCGGCTTGTTGCGCTTGCGCAGCGCGCTGGGCGGATTCGCTAACCTGCGCCCCTCCTTTTCCTTCCCCGCGATTGCTGATTGTTCTCCATTGCAGCGGTCGCGCGTGGAAGGGGCTGATGTGCTGATCGTGCGCGAGCTTCTGGGCGGGCTGTACTTCGCCGAACCGCGCGGCTTCGGCGCCACTAGCGATTACGCCTACAACACCATGCGCTATTCCACGCCGGAGATTGAGCGCGTGGCCCGCATCGCCTTCGAGCAGGCGCGGCAACGCCGCAAAAAACTCACTTCGGTAGACAAAGCCAACGTGCTGGAGACATCGCAGCTGTGGCGGCGCACGGTCACGCAAGTGGCCAAAAATTATCCTGACATCACGCTCGAGCACATGTACGTGGATGCCTGCGCCATGCATCTGATCTCCAATCCCGCGCGCTTTGACGTAATTCTCACCGAGAACCTTTTCGGCGATATTCTTTCCGACGAAGCCGCGGCCATCACCGGATCGCTGGGCATGCTGGCTTCGGCCACCATCGGCGGGAAAGTTGATCTCTATGAGCCGGTACATGGCTCGGCGCCGGACATCGCCGGAAAGGGCATTGCCAACCCGCTGGGCGCGATCGCTTCGGTGGCCATGCTCCTGCGCCACTCCGCAGGCATGCCTCACGAAGCCGCGGACCTGGAAGCTGCTATCCGGCAGGTGCTGGAGGCGGGGCACCGCACCAATGATCTGGCTGTACGCCAAGCCGCGACAAAAGCCGTTGGCGCGCGCGAGATGGGCGGACTGGTGGAGCAAGCGTTTGTGGGCATGTTAGACCGACGTTTCTCGTATCACGCGGTATAGGTGAAAGACGATGCGAGCACGCACTCTATTC
>DATFXI010000040.1:0-7488 GCA_035316085.1 Candidatus Angelobacter sp. | reverse complement strand
CTGCCCCGCGTGGAATTTGTCACGCTCCCGAAGGCCTCACACGAAATGTGGAGCGAGGTCCCTGCGGAATGCTCTACGAAAGCACTGCAGTTCTTTGCAGCCCACTGAGGCGGGCAGCAAAAGTTTCGAATAATCAAGAAGGTTGCTATGCTTAATCCATCATGCCGAGCTGCCTGAAGTGCGGCGCTGAGCTTCCTCTCAACGAAGAAGGCATGGCTCCTGTTCTGTGCGACCGCTGCGCCGGCCGTGCCAGCAGCCGCGCCCGCCGCAGGCTGAGCGCCGGCGTGATGCTCCAGTTTCCGGCGACCTCGCTTCTCATCGGCATCAATACTGCGGTGTTCCTGGGGATGATTCTCAGCAGTGGATCGTTGACATCGTTCGTGGGCTTCAGTGATCAGACTTTGTTGCGTTGGGGCGGTAACGTGGGACCTTATACGCTCAGCGGGGAATACTGGCGCCTGGTAACTGCCGGCTTTGTTCATGCGAATCCTTTGCATTTCGCCATGAACATGTGGTGTCTGTGGAGCCTTGGCCAGCTCTCTGAACGGCTGTTTGGCAGCTCCGTCACGCTTGCCATTTACGTTCTGACCGGTGTGGGCGGGGCCATGCTGAGCGTGGGGTTGAATCCACTGCGCTCGGAGGTGGGCGCTTCGGCAGCGGTTTTTGGGATTGCCGGCGCGATTCTTTCCGGAATCAAATTTGGAAATGTGCCGCTGGCATCCATCCACAAACGGCAGATTTTCAGCAGCCTGATTTTCTTTGTGATCTTCAATCTCTCTTTCGGGATGTTGCCGGGCATCGACAATATGGCCCACCTGGGGGGCCTGATCTCTGGTTTTCTCTTCGGGGCACCGCTGGCCGCCGCCGCTGCTTCCGGCAAGAAATTAATGGAGTGGGGCACGATTGTGCTGGCGATTCTTGTGCTGACTGCGGCGGGATCGCGTGTGGTGCAGGCTCATGGCCACGTCAGCCAGCTCCGCGTCGGGGGCTACAATATCCACGACCGCAACTACCCCGCGGCAATTTCCGTTCTGCAACGCGCTGCAGCTTCCGAACCCGGCGACGCTCGCGCACACTTTCTGCTGGGACTCGCTTACCGGGGGAATGGCCAGCCGGACAACGCAAACATGGAGTTTGAGCGCGCGGAACAGTTGGATCCGGATCCCAACAGCATCGAACGAAAGATCCAAGCGCTCTTTGGGGGTTCGGGCTAATTGAATTCTTTGACCATCCACTCTTTGGCTGATTGTTCATTCAGCCTGTTTCTCTTACAATCGCGCCCATGGCTACCACCGTTGCCCCGCCTAGAACCCGCGTCACCGCCGGAAGGATTGTTTTCAGAATTGTTGCCGGACTCCTGGTGCTCGCTCTGCTCGCCGCGTTCGGAGTCGGCGCCTGGTTTTACCGGGCAACGCACGCTCCGCTGGCACAACTGGACGGCACGATTGTCCTCCCGGGCCTGAGCGCTCCGGTCTCCGTGGTGCGCGACACGCACGGCGTTCCCCACTTGACTGCGTCGAGCTTGGAGGATTTGTTCTTTGCGCAAGGGTACGTCACCGCCCAGGACCGTCTGTGGCAAATGGACATGACGCGGCGGTACTCGGCCGGAGAGCTGGCGGAAATTCTGCCTGCAGCCAGCGCGCCTGCGGCCCCAGCTTCGCGTTCGACCTCAGCGCCAAGGCGCAGCACCAGCTGGGTGGATCTCGACAAGCAACAGCGCATTTTGCGTCTTCGCGCGGTGGCCGATCGCGTCACGGCGCAGCTTCCGGCGCGCGACCTCGCCTTCTTCGAAGCCTACGCGCGCGGCGTGAACGCTTACATTGACCAGCACGAGAAGAACCTTCCCGTGGAGTTCCGTATTCTCAAGTACTCGCCGCGGCGCTGGACCGCGTCGGATTCGGTGCTGGTGGGCATTGGCATGAGCCAGCTGTTGAACCCCCAGTTCGAGATGGAATACTGGCGCGAGAAGATTGGACAACGCCTCTCGCCACAGCTGATGGCCGATCTCTATCCGTCGAGTTCCTGGCGCGACCGTCCGCCGGGAAGCGTGGCGAGTGATGACGCGCCCACCACCCCATCCCGCCAAAACCGCGCGGTCTGGCGGCCCCGGCCCGGCGCTCCAGCGTCGGCCACTCCCAGCAAAACCCAAGCGGGTAAATCAAGGGCCGCCGCAGTCAACATTCCTGCCTATTCGGCGTGGAGCGATTGCGAAGGTTGTGTGCCGGGATCGAACAACTGGGTGATTTCCGGCGCACACACGGTCAGCGGCAAACCCCTGCTGGCGAACGATATGCATTTACCGCACCGCGTCCCCGGCGTGTGGTATGAAGTTCAGCTCCACGCCGGCGACTACAACGTGGAAGGCTTCAGCCTGCCCGGGATGCCGATGATCACCGTGGGCCACAACCAAAGGATAGCCTGGGGCTACACCAATCTGAATCCTGACGTGCAAGACCTGTTCGTGGAGAACTTCAACTCGGCGGGCGAGTATGAAACTCCCCAGGGTTGGCAAAAACCGGAGACATTTCACGAAGTCATCCGCGTGAAAGGTCAACCCGACGTTGCGTTGGACGTCGTGGTCACGCGCCACGGGCCCATCATCACCAGCCTGCTGCCCGGTGAGACGCGCCAGATCGCGCTCGGATGGGTGATCTACGATACGCGCAGCATCAGCATTCCGCTCTTCGAGCTGAACTCCGCGCGGGATTGGGAACAGTTCCGCAAAGCCTTCTCCCTGTTTGCCACGCCGTCACAGAACGTGGTCTATGCCGACGTGGACGGCAACATCGGCTATCAGGCCATGGGCTTTGTTCCGGTGCGCGCTTCCGGGGATGGCACTGTGCCCGTCTCCGGCGCCGACGGCAAACATGATTGGACCGGCTACTTGTCGTTCGAGAAAATGCCAAGCGTCTTCAACCCACCCTCGGGCATCATCGCCACTGCCAACGCCAAGATCACGCCTGCCGGATATCCTTACCAGCTGGCCACGCAGTGGTTCCCACCCTACCGCACGGAACGTATCTACCAGGTGCTGGAGAACGACCCCAAGAAGAAGTTCAGCCCCGCGGACATGCTGGCGTTGCAGACGGACATTACATCGGAATACGACCGCTTTTTCGGGGCAAGTTTTGTTGCCGCCATCGACCACACTGCCCGCGCCGGGGCTCGCGCCCGCCAGGCCGCGGAAGTGATGCGCAACTTTGATGGCCGCATGCTGGCTGACTCCGCCGCTCCCACCATCGAAGTCCGGTCTCGCGTAGCTCTGTGGAAGTTGCTGCTCGAGTCCAAGCTTGGGCCGGAGTGGACTCGTTACGACTGGTCGGAAGCTGCCGTGGCGCTGGAAACGATTGTGCGTGACCGCCCGGCTCGGTGGTTGCCCAAAGGGTTCACGCGTTTCGACGATCTGCTGACCGCTGCCGTGGAAATTGCGGTGAAGGACGCGCCCCCCGATCTCACCACGTGGAAGTACGGGACCGTGTACCCGGTGGTGATCAATCATCCGTTGTTCGGGGTTGTGCCCGGTCTGCGCGAGTGGGCTGGTCCGGGGACGAGGCCACAGTCGGGTGGCAGCTACACCGTCAAGCAGGTAGGCCGGACATTTGGCCCGTCGGAGCGAATGACCGTGGACTTCTCCAATCTGGATGGCTCAACTTTCAATATCGTGCTGGGCGAGTCCGGACAGATCTTCAGTCCTTACTATATGGATCAGTGGGACGCCTGGTCCAACTACACGACTTTCACGCTGGCGTTTTCTGACGTGGCCGTGCGGGCAGCGAAGGCGCATGAGTTGAGGTTGGAGCCGAAGTAGTCTCCGCAGTTACTCACGCCCGCCCGTCACTGGCGAAGCTGGTTTGAGCCCGGTTCCGCAATAGGGGCAACGCTGCCAGCCGGACTCGGTGGCCCGCTTGCACGATGGGCAGTTGGTCGCGAGCTCGGCACCGCACTGCGGGCAAAAAGCGAAGCCGGCGCGGCCCTGCGCCCCGCATTTCGCGCACATCATCAGCGGATCGCGGAATATGAAGTAAAGAATGATTCCGATGCTGTTAGGAACAAAGATGGCCAGTAGGGTCCACATCACGTAACGCATGCCGCGCCGCCGGGCATCGGCGTTGATGTAGCCGATCAACAGCACAAACACGAAAACCAGAAGCCCCGGCCAGATCGCGAAGGCCAGTTGGCCGGCTCCCGGCCATTGACTCATCTTGGCATCGTGCGGGATAGCCACAGTGAACAGGAGCACAGATGTACACAAGGCAAGTAGCACAGCGATGATCCAGGCAATGGGGGAAATGATGCGAAGCTCATCCGAAAAACGGTTCATAGGGTCCTTCCTTCTTGCTGGTGTCGCTGCCCAAGCAATCCCGCGGCGACGACGCCGATCGTCCACGACGCAACAAGGTAACCAATCCATACCTGGTTCAGCCCTTGCGACGACAAGTCCAGCGCTCCGGCTATCCTGCCGCCCAGCAACTGGAACAACGGCCAGGTGAGAAGTGTGCTGGCCCAGCCAAGCACCGTCAGCCACACGAGAAGAGCTCGCTTCCGGCTGCGCTCAGCCTGGACTGAAACCCGCGCTTCGAGTTGGCGGCGGGTGCGTTCCACCAACCCCAGCGGCGCCTGCGGCGTTGGCAATGCTTCCAGAGCGCCGGTGAGCCGCTGCCAGGACTCGAGCTCAGCGCGGCAGCCGGCGCACTGGCGCAGATGTTCTGCTACACTCCGCTGCTCGGCGGCATCCAGCGCGCCGGCGGCCGCCAGGGTCAACAGATCGCGAATATCGTCGTGCTGGTTCATCTTCAATTCCCTACTCCGATTTCTCTTCCACGGCCCGCCGTAAATGTTTCAACGCGCGATGCAGCCGCGTTTTCACCGTGCCCAGCGGCAGGCCCAAGACCGCGGCGATTTCTTCGAGCCGCATCTCTTCTTCAAAACGAAGCGTGAGAACTTCACGAAAGACTATGGGAAGTCCTGCTACGCATTCGGCCAGCGAGCCGGCGCGTTCTCGTGCCAGCAACTGTTCGAAAGCCCCCGGGCCGGTCCCTGCGATCGTCTCCACGCGCGAGTCGCCCGAGGGCAGCGGGTCGTCCAGGCTCTCCGGCTGGTAGCGCCTCAGAAAATCGATGGCCAGGTTGTGGGCCATGGCAAACAGCCAGCCCTCAAAGCTGTGTTGGGGGTTGTAACTCTGGATGCGCTCCATCACCCGCAGCCACGTCTGCTGAAACAGATCTTCTGCCGTGGCCGGTTGTCGCACCAGCCGCAGCAAGTACCGGTAGAGACGGTGCTGGTAACGCTCCATGAGGGCGGCTACGGCTTCAACATCGCCGCTGCGTAGCCGTGTCAATTCGCGTTCCAGACTCACCGCCGCTCCCCAGACAGCATCTGCAACCCGGCTCATCATAAATCCCTGGGTGCTATACGGACGGCTGGTCAAAAAGGATTCACTGCTTGTTATGTAATTTGTTTTCAGTGGCTTACAGATATGACGGTGCGACAAAAGGCTGCCCCATGGAGAGGCAAAGGCAAGACAGGTAGATTTGTAACTGCCAACAAGTTCGAAAACAAAGGCAAAATGGTCCAGGAAAAATTCCCTGGACCATTCTTTAGCTCACGCGCGTTGGTTAGGGGACTTTGTTGGCGTGTTCGTCCAACTCTTCATGTCCAGGAGTGTTGGCTCCTGGCCCGTTCCCAGACTTCCCGGGATGATTGGGTATCGTAACCAGGACTTCCCCGACGTTGTTGGAGTAGTTCGATTCCTGCAATTGGTGGCAGATCGGCTGTCCATCTGTATCAATCTTCTCTAAGAACCGGCATGGCTCCCCCGGCGCAGGTTTGAAGGGAGGATTCACGGTGATACGAATGATGTAATCACCCGGCGGCACCACTGGCTGGCCGTCGCCACCGTCGAGCACGAAATATTGTCCGCCCAAGAAGAAACGGTAGGTGTCAGCCCAACCGTGGCTGATTCCCTGATTGCCTGGGATTCCCACGGCGCCGCAGCTTCTGAACTGCGGGCTTTGCGGCGGCTGTCCGCCGACGGACGTCGGGACCGGGTCAGTATCCAGCATGCAAAAGCCCTTCTTTGCCGCCTTCCACACAAATCCGCTCTTGGGATCGATGAGTTCATACTTCGCGTAATGACGGAAGTGGTAATGGTGATGACAGGTGGCGAACTCGAACAGCCCGTCATTGGCAGCAACGTGGGCATTGGGGTCTCCGACGACGATGTCAGCGTCGCCGATATTCGGCGTTTCCACCGTGAAACGAATGATGGTGCGAAGGCCCGGCGTGATACCGCCTTCTTCCACGCTGCACGCAGTCGCGTCCAGTTGTTCATCTCGAACCACCCACTGGTGGCTGAGGAGTTCGGTGTTGACGATCAGGTCCGGCGTGCCGGTTGTGTCAGGCTGGCTGCTTTGACTCTTGGGCTGAGCGCCTGCTGTACAACAGGCCAACAGCACGAGAAGGGGCGTAACCAACTTGGTGATTTTCAAGGTGTCCCTCCCTAATGGGTCCTTTTTCGGAGGGCCAGTATACCTGCTGGTATACCAGAGGACAATCCCACGCCCAAGTGTTTAGAAGTAGGAAGGTTCAGCCTTCAATGGTGCGCGGGAGCGCGCAGCGTGGTTCGCCAGGCGGTTCGCTTCCAGGTTGCTTTCGCGCGGAATGTAGGAGATGGCGAAGTCCAGAGAGCGCGCCAGCTTGCGGCACATCCAATGCAGCGAGTACAGCCGCGGGCTGCGGCACCGGTATTCGCCGGTCATCTGTTTCACCACGATTTCCGAATCGGTATAAACGCGAAGAGCGGTCGCTTTGAGAGTGAGTGCGACTTGCAGAGCTTCAAGCAGCGCGGCGTATTCGGCTACGTTGTTGTCATGATGGCCGATCCACTTGGCGATTCTTACCATTTCGCCGTCAGGCTTCCGCATGACCACACCGATACCAGACGGCCCCGGGCTGCCATGTGAACCTCCATCAACGTGTGCAATGAAACCCGACATTCACGCTCCTACTTTTCCACAATGGGGCAAGAGAAGCGCGGCGTCAAGATGATTTTGCCCGCGCGTTACTCCAAAGACATATGCAACTGATGCCGATTTTTTGTGGAAAACGCTGTGGAGAACACGTCAGCGAGCCTCTAAGGTTCCTGTAAACGCCGGAATTTTCAGCGATTGTGCTCGCCGGAAGTTCGCAAAAATATTCTTTGTTTGCACCAATCTTCGGCGTTGACTTTTACCTGCCTTACATTAGGATGGCGTGCGTCGACGGCTGAAAGGGTTGGCTTCAATCAACTGTTGCCAGTCCGAAGTAGGCTGGGTGATCCGTTTGGCGAAGCGATTCGTCAGACACCCAGACCCGAAAAAACCAACAAGATCTGCGAGGACTCGTTGGGGTCAGGGACTGCGAAAGCAGTGATCGCATCAGGGGCTGTGACGGTACATGCATCCACGCGGTTGGCTCCCTCGCAGGAGCCGGCAGCTAGAGCATAACCAA
>DATFXI010000039.1:0-5045 GCA_035316085.1 Candidatus Angelobacter sp. | reverse complement strand
TCCCGCCTCGAAATCCTTCTGCAACTGCTCGCAGGCCGCTACCACCCCAGCACGCGAAAACCGCGCGCGCCGGGGACCCCGGGCTCGGCGCGCAAGTCGGCCTCGCGGCTCATCATCGATCGGCAGCCTTGTTCGAGCCTGCCAACTCAGCCGCTATACGCGCCACGCGTCCGGCGGCATCCACGTGGGAAAGCGCTTTCGCCCGCGCTGACATTTCCTTCAACCGCTGGCGGTCGGTCAGCAGCGCAACCACGGTTTCCGCTAAGCGTTCCGGCGTCAGCTCTGACTGCGGAACCATGAGCGCCGCGCCACCGGCCACGATAGCTTCCGCATTGCGCCGCTGATGATCGTCCGCGGCTTGCGGGAACGGGACGAAAATCGCCGGCTTACCCGCCGCCGTAGCCTCGGCCACAGTGCTGGCACCCGACCGGCACACCAAAAGATCGGCCCGGGCAAATGCCTCAGGCATATTGTCTATGAAAGCCGAAACTTCCGCCGAAGCTCCGGCCTGCGCGTACGCGGTTTGTACTTCATTATAGTCGCGCTCACCGGTCTGATGAATGAGGTGCAGACCCGGTATCTGATGTTGCAATTCCCCGATGGCGCCGGCCACGGCGGCGTTGATGGCATGGGCCCCCTGGCTGCCGCCAAATACCAGCAAAGTCGGCGGACGGCCGCCGGCGCTGTCCCCCGCTGTGGCCTTGAAAAACTCCGGCCGTACCGGCACGCCCACTACCTGCGCGTTGCGAAAGAACTTCTTGGTCTCTTCGAAGTGGACGGCTGCAGCCGAAACCTTTTGGCCAATGATCTTGTTGGCGAATCCTGGGACCAGGTTGGGCTCGAAGGCCAGCGTCGGAATCTTGGCTATAATCGCGGCCGCCATGGCCGGGCCGGAAGCGTAGCCGCCCACGCCGACTACGACGTCCGGCGCAAACACCTGGATGATTTTGCGGGCAGCAACAATTGCTCCGGGCAGCCCAAGCATGGTGCGCATGCGAGTCACTAGGCCCACATTCTTGAGCGCCCCTACTTTGATCTTCATCAAACCAAAGCCGGCCTGCGGAACCAAACGGTTCTCCATGCCGCGCTCGGTCCCCACGAACAACACGTCCGCGCCGTAGCGTGCTTTGAGTTCGCGCGCGATGGCCAGGGCCGGGATCACATGTCCGCCGGTGCCGCCACCGGCAATGAGAACACGCATACAGAATCGGATCAGTGAAGAGCCAGTCTAACCCATGGCCGCCTACTGTGACCTCCATCACGACCCGCGCGGTCACCAGAAGTGGTAACATCGCCGCTCATAGGTTGGGGATTGCTCATCGCACATGCCCGCGCCTGCCGACCTGGCACGTGGTGTCCTACTTCCCCACTCCATTCGAAGGAGGTTCTATGTCCCCCACCGGCCAGATCGAAAGCGGTATTGAACAGCTCTTGCGCGCGGAGACTGAACTGCATCCGCCCAAGTTTCTGGTTGAGCAGGCCCGCCTGCGCGATTATGCCGCCGAATACAAGCGCTCGGTAGAGGATCCGGAGATGTTCTGGGACGCCGTGGCCAGAGAACTGGAATGGTTCCAGCCGTGGAAGAAAGTCTTTGATTGGAAGTATCCGACCTTCGAGTGGTTCCAGGGCGGCAAGTGCAACATCACTTACAACGCGCTCGACCGCCAGGTGAAAGCCGGACGCAAGAACAAAGTCGCCTATACATGGACGACGGAAGACGGCACGGAGCGGCAGATCACCTATGGCCAGCTCCTCGACTTTGTCAGCCGCACCGCCAACGGGCTGAAGTCTCTGGGTGTGAAGAAAGGCGATCGCGTCATCATTTATATGCCGCTGGCTCTAGAGGGCGTGGTATCGATGCTGGCCTGCGCGCGGATCGGCGCGGTGCACTCCGTGGTCTATGCCGGCTTCAGTGTACAGGCGCTGCGCAGCCGCATTGAAGACGCCCAGGCGCACGTGATTCTCACCGCTGATTTCACGCATCGCCGCGGCAAGCGCGTGGAGCTGCGGGCGATCGTGGAGGAAGCCATCGCCGGCCTCAAGATTGTGGACAAAGTCGTGGTCTGGCGGCGCGGCACGCCGACCATCGAGCTCAGCCCGCATGAAGTCGATTTCTACGAACTCGTCAGCAAGCAGAAAACCGAGTGCCCGGCAGAAGTGATGGATGCCGAAGACCCGCTTTACATCTTGTACACCAGCGGGACTACAGGCAAGCCGAAGGGCGTGGTGCACGTCCACGGCGGCTACATGGTGGGGATTTACTACCATATGACGCGCTTCTGGGACATCCGCGACGACGACGTTTTCTTCTGCACCTCCGACATCGGCTGGGTAGTGGGTCATTCCTACATCGTGTACGCGCCGCTAATAGCCGGCGCCACCACGCTGTTCCGCGAGGGCGCCATCGATTATCCGCACCCCGCGGTGGCCTGGGAGCTGGTTGAAAAGTACCGCGCGTCGGTCATTTTCACCGCACCCACCGCGGTTCGCATGTTCATGCGCCACGGCGACGAGCTGCCAAAAAAATATGACCTGCGCAGCATACGGCTGTTCACTTGCGCCGGCGAACCGCTGAATCCGGAGGCGCTGCAGTGGGCGTATCGCGTGATTTGTGACAATGGCAAGACCGGCTTCGTGGCTGACAACTGGTGGCAAACCGAAACCGGCGGGCCGTGTCTGGGGACCATGTGCACTTTCCCGCAGCGTCCGGCGAAAGCGGGCAAAGCGCTACCTGGCGTGGTGGCGGAAGTGGTGGACCAGAAGGGCAACAAGATGCCGCCCAACAAGGGCGGGCTGCTGGTGTTGCGCCGGCCCTTCCCGCATATGTTCCGCACCGTGTATGGCGATCCCGCGCGCTACGCGCAGGATTGGGGCAAAGTACCCAAGGCTTATACCACCGGCGACGTGGCCATCTACGATCAGGATGGCTACTTCACTGTGGTGGGCCGTGCGGATGACGTTTTGAACGTCGCTGGCCACCGCATCGGCACAGCCGATGTAGAGGGCGCTCTGGTGAGCCATCCCGCGGTGGCAGAGGCCGCGGTGATCGGCCGCCCGGATGAAATCAAGGGCGAGAACATCAAGGCCTTCGTGATTCTGCGCGTGGGCCACGCGGCCTCACCCGAGCTCGAGGCCAAACTGAAAGACCACGTGCGGCATACTCTGGGCTCCATCGCCGTGCCTGCCGACATCGCGTTCCCGGACAAGCTGCCCAAGACGCGCAGCGGCAAGATCATCCGCCGTTTGCTCAAAGCGCAAGAACTGGGCCGCGATGTGGGTGATCTTTCGACGCTCGAAGACTAGCGCGGTTCGGGAATGGCAGTATCCGAGACCGCGGCCCCTTGAGCCAGGCGGGACCAAAACACGGTTGGGAGGTGGCGTGTTCGTGAATAGACCAAATCGTCGCCATCACTCCCCAGGAGGACGAACCACTTACTGTCGCTTCGGGTTGCCACGACTTGCACCCAGTCGGCCGTTCTAGAAGGGGTTACTCGTATCCTTAAGATCCGAGTAAGGGCCTTCACGTTTGGTGCGTCATACGTGCTGACATAGAAGTCGCCGGAATCGGTGAGTGCCGCTCCAGTAATACGCACCAAGTCAACGCCATCCGGCAGCGGCGCAAGCGGCCAGCGCCTCAGACTGCTGGCGGATAAGTCGTACTCGATGAGCTCCCTAGCCGGGGCATTGAGAAGAACGACTTTGTTGGCGTTGCATCTCATCTGAAGCTCTTCCCGGGCGCCGATAATCGGAACTCCCTTGGGCAAAATTACGGTGGAACGGTCCAGCACGGACCGAAGCTCTCCTTTGTCAAAGCTGTACTCTCGAAGCATCGCGTAGTGGCGGTACAAGGCCTTCCTGTCATCGCCTAACTCTTCACCGTAGGCCCACACCGTTCCCTGGTCCGTGGCGCAAACTTTAAACGGGTAGAAAGGCGAGGTTCGAATCACATGACGAATGCCGTCTCTTCCCACCTCGGCGATCAGGTCGACGGAGGCGCCGTCGTTGTTCACGACGGATCCCGCCACCACGGCAGTCCCCGAAGTTGTAACCGCTGCGTCCTGGATGTACGTCCTGACGGCGTTCTTGAATTCCAACCACTGGTCGAAGAGCAACCGTCCGCTCCTGTCGTGAAGCAGAAGCGGCTCCTTGACCTCGCCAACGGGGAAACTCACCAGGTGTCCTTTGTCCCAAGCCACAGCGTGAGATCCGTTAGCTATAACAGGAGAGAAGTCCGCCTGGTAGTGGGGCGAATCCATCGATTCCTGGATCGTTTCAACATTGGTTGCGATTAGGCCTGCGCCCGGGCCTTGGCCCCAGGAAGGGATTGACAGGAGGAATACCGCGATTGCGAAATGGGTCGGGTGCATCCGGCCCGCCTCCCTACGGAACGCTTGCTTGGATTCAGCTCAGGGGCGTGGCGTCACGAGCGATCTTCGCTGGTAATTCTAGCTGGCGCGGGCTTTGGCGCCCGGTTAAATGATGGTTAAAACGCAGAGATATCGCAGCAGCTCCGCCGGTCTACGAGGTTGGTTTGTCTAGGGCGAACTTGGGCCGCAACTTCCTCCAAGCGAACCGTGCTGGGAAGAACAGCACCGCGCACCATACCAGCAACGCCGGCAGCACGGAGAGCAGCCACAGGAAGATTCCGAGCAACCCGTCCACCAGGTTGCGATAGCCCTCCACGGCAGCGTTGCGGATCTGCGTGCTGGTGGAAGGCGGAACAACTTTCAGCTCTGCCTTGTAATCTTCGTTCACCGTGATGCTGAGCGTGGCATAGTCCACTTGGTTCTTCAGTCCCTTTCGCTCGGCTTCCATCTGCTCGATCTCGCCGCGAACCCGGCTGATCTGCAGCTCCACGGCCAGGACGTCGGAGAGCTTCCCCGTGCGGTCGCGAAGCATTTCCGTCAGCCGCTGCTCGGTGTGCCGGGCGTTGGTCAGGCGGGCTTCCAGATCCACGTAGCGCTGGGTGACTTCCTCGCCGCCTTGTGTTTCTCTTTCCACGCGGCCCAGAGTCTTGAAGTCTGCCAGCGCCGCGTCGAGTTGTG
>DATFXI010000038.1:0-14455 GCA_035316085.1 Candidatus Angelobacter sp. | reverse complement strand
CGCACGCTTGTGAAGACGCACGTGATGCGGCAGACGCTGCACCTCATCCCTGCCGACGAGTTCCTTCTGTACACGGCAGCGCTACGGCGCTATCTGCTCGCCTTCGCTCTGCGGATCATGGCCAGGTGCGGCGTCAGCAGCAAAGAGGCTGATGGTCTCACCGAGTTGATCATGGATGTCATGGCCGCTGGTCCCCTGACGCGAGCTGAGATCACGGCAGCCGTCCGGCCTAAAGTCAGCAAGCGAGTGCGTGCCTGGATGGATAAGGTATGGAGCATCGTTCGTATTCCCGTAGCCGAAGGACTGCTCTGCTACGGCTCAGGCGAAGGCAATGAAGTGCAGCTTGTCCGCACGGATCACTGGCTGACCGAGGGAAAGCCGCGCCCGGTGCCGGAGGCCGAGGCCCAGTGTGCCTTGCTGCGCAAGTACCTGCGCGCCTACGGACCGGCCACGCTCAGTGATTTCTCCTTCTGGAGCGGCTTGCCGGCAACGCAAGTGCGGCCGTTGCGAGCATCTCTCGAAATCGAGCTGGCTGAGGTCAATGTGGAAGATGAACCCTGCCTGCTTCTGCGCGAGGACCTAGATCTGCTGAAAAGCTCAGCCAGACCTGGCTGCGCCGTCTGTTTGCTTCCCCACTTCGATCCTTATCTGCTGGCGCATCGCGAGAAGGACCACCTGCTCGAAGACAAGCATTACAAACGGGTGTACCGGAACCAGGGATGGATTTCACCGGTCTTATTGGTGGACGGAATGATCGCCGGCACCTGGTCCTACAAATCGCAAGGCGGCAAAGTGCAAGTCGTTATCGAGCCTTTCGCAAGTCTCAAGCGCGTCACGCGCGAGGCGACGATTGAGCAGGTCGAGAAACTGGCGGGTTTCTTGGGCGGCACTCTGGACCTTGTATTTCGTGGTCCGGCGAGCGGGAAGAAATAAGCCCCGGGCAGATACCCGGGGCCAATGCACATTTCAAAAGGCGATTATTTTCCGTGCTTGTCGCGACGAATGTCGCGCCGGTCGTGACGGATGTCACGCTTATCCTTACGCACATCCCTGCGGTCTTGATTCAAATCCCGCCGGTCACTATTGATGTCCTTCTGGTCGCTGCGAAGATCTTGTTTATCACGAGCAATATCCCGCCGATCTTTCGCTATATCTTTTTTATCACTGGAAATGTCCTTACAATCTGCCTTATTCCCTTCCCTGCAATCTTCCCGGTCGTCACGAAGGTCGGCACGATCTTTGGCCAAATCTTTCCGGTCAGTTCTCAAGTCGCGCAAATCGCGGTTGCGGTCCGCACGGTCCTGAGCCAAATCTTTCTTATCTTGGTTGATATCTTTTCGATCTGCCTGCAGATCTTTCTTGTCGTTCCGCAAATCTCTACGGTCGTTTTGCAGATCGGAATTGTCAGTACTGCCGCTGGAACCGGTGGTTTGAGCCCACACGGTTGTTCCCAGAGCCAGAACTGCCAGCGCCAGCAGATGTGCCAGATGTCGTCGCATAATCGAGCGGTCTCCTTTCGAGCCCTCCAGGGTTGATGCCGTCTTTGGGGTACAAACACCAGCATCCTCGAATAGTTTTGCGACGGAGCTTCTGGCGGGGACGTTACTTTCGTCCTGACCCACTCTCGAGATGAATCAAGTCCTTATTCTTCAGCGTAAATCTAATTCAGCAAGGTCCAAGTTCGCGCGGATACAGGAGCCACATCGCAGCTGGCGCCTGTTTGCGAATCGCATCAGTTACCCCGAGGGTCCAGGGTTGGGGATCGCTAAGCTGCGGCGACTCCACCCGCAGCCGGTAAAACACTGAAACCATCTTGTACATCTGCTGGGCTTTGTACTTCACCTGTTGCTGGACTTTGGGGTCATTCATGCTGTGGGGCACATCAGACTGCTCATTGATGACGCCAAGCAGCAGCCCGCCGCTGTCGTATGTCAAGGGGAGAAAGTGCTCGTCTCCAGTGTTGATTGCCTGTAATCCGGTGACCGGCGCCGCGTACGCCATGCCTTGAGAGGTCGTTGAGGTGACTGTACTCGTGGCAACCGTGCTCCCCGCTTGCACCGGACCGAGCGCCAGCCCGAACATGCGAATGTGATGGGCTGCCAGGGCCTTGCCTACCGCCCTAGCATTGGTCTTGTGATTCCCATCGAGGTCGGCGGCGATCACGACAACCGCATCGCCGGGACGAGAGCCCTCAAACCACTCGAGCCCGTCCATCAAGGCATCGAGAACGCCTCCCTTGCGGCTCGGACCGCCCTGGGGGCTGAGGGCGCGCGCGATTCCCGCCCGATCTTCCCCGAATTTAACAATCCCGCCAGGGCCGCGGGCGGTAATGAGCGCCAGGGAGTCCTCCGGCCGGCTAGCGCTAACCAACGAATCCACAAGTTCAGACGCGGCCTTATGCGCGTTGTGAGATAGCTTGTTACTGGTATCGACAACCAGCAGCACGCGACGTGGACCTTCATCATAACTAACGGACTTTATCGAACCCTTGGAGGCAACAAAACTATCTGCTATCAGTCCCCGGAAGCTTTCCCCGCCGGCGCTGATCACACCTACCGGAACCTCAACCACGCTGCAGGCTTGCTGGGCCGCGGCACTGATGGCAAGGATTGAGATTGCTAGGAGTAAAGAAAAAGGGCGTAACGACATGAGACAAACCTCCCGAAAAGCACGATTATAGCAATTCCAGCTACTTCCTTTGGACTCGACTACCGGGAAAACGTTGTATAAAAAACCTGCAAATGCCCTAAGCCGATGGTCTTAGACGTGGCTTGCCTCCCGCCAGCAACCGCGCCGGCAGCAGGATGATGGCTTTGATGAGCTCCAGCACGCCATTTACGGCTATGCCAACAATGCGAAATGGGAGCAGAAGCAACCACACCAGCGGATACAAGATCAGCGCTAGCAAAGCTAGGGGCCAGCAAAAGACCAATAGAATGCACCACAGTAGGAACGTGAGCATAGGCTCTCCCTTGCAATGTTTATAACGATTGTGAACAAAAGAAAGTTCCACCGCTTTTTGCACGGCTGTGGGCCTTTTCCGGCGGAGGCTGTGAGAGCAGAGGGGAGCTCGTCAACATTCAATGGGGACGCGCCGGTGGAGGGCATCTATCTGCGCATCATCATTCACGACAACGAGCACATAGGACAGCTAGTGGCGTACGCGCGAATGACCGGAGTCGTGCCGGCCGTGGTCGAAGTAGCGGGAAGCTTGGAGAGCCTCAGACTCCCACGATTTCCCCCCTGGAATCCACGTCGATGCTGGCGGCGCGGGACACTTTGGGCAATCCAGGCATGAGCATCATGTTGCCCGCAATCACCACCACAAAGCCGGCGCCCGCAGAAAGCGAGGCATCGGTCACGTTCAGCGTCCAGCCGGAAGGCGCTCCCAGGAGCTTGGGATTGTCAGAGAATGAATATTGGGTCTTGGCGATGCACACCGGCAACTGGCTGAAGCACCAGTCTTTGAACAGTTGCAGTTTGGCGCGTGCCCTATCACTGAAGGTAACCCTGGCGGCGCCATAGATATTGCGCGCGACTTTCTCGATCTTATCTTCCAGCGGCTCATCGAGCGAATAAATAGGTCGCACCTTGGGGTGGGGGTTTTTCTCGATCGTTTCGACGACCGTCCGGGCCAGGTCCGTGGCGCCGTCGCCGCCCTTGGTGAAAGCTTCGCTCATCGCACTCACCGCGCCGTGCTCGGCGCAGTAATTTGTCATACGCTTCAGATCAGCGTCAGTGTCATTGGGAAAGCGGTTGATAGCGACCACCGTGGGAACGCCAAAACGTTGCAGATTCTGAATGTGCCGGGCCAGGTTGGGGAAACCGCGGTCCAAGTCCCCTTCACCCTGGTTGCGTAAGCTCTGCACGGTTGTAACCAGCACGGCGCAGGCGGGAGCGATGCCGGAAGACCGCATGACAATGTCAAAGTATTTTTCCGCGCCCAAATCGGCGGCGAAGCCGGCCTCGTTCACCACGTAATCCGCCAGGCGAATGCCCATGCTCTGGGAAATCAGGCTGCTGGTGCCGTGCGCGATGTTGCCGAAAGGCCCACAGTGGACCATGGCCGGCGTACCTTCCGTCGTCTGCACCAGGTTGGGCATGACAGCTTCGGCAAGCAGAGCCATCATCGCACCCGTGGCCTTCAGATCGGCGGCGCGCACCGGCTTGCCGGAACGCGAAACGCCCACAACGATCGCATCCAGACGGCGGCGCAAGTCTTCCAGGCTGCTGGCCAGCGCCATAATCGCCATGATTTCTGAGGCGGCGGTGATCACGAACCCGGTGTGGCGCACCGGCCCGCCTTTCTTCTCACCGATCTCCACCGTGATGCGGCGCAACGCGCGGTCATTCATGTCCATGGTGCGCGGCCAGGTGATCTGGTTGATATCCAGATCTAGTTCGTTGCCATGAAACACGTGCGCATCAATCAGCGCAGCCAGCAGATTATGGGCTGAGGTGATGGCGTGAAAATCGCCATGGAAGTGGAGGTTGATCTTCTGGCTGGGCTCGATTTGCGATTTGCCGCCACCAGCCGCACCGCCCTTCATGCCGAACACCGGTCCCAGCGAAGGCTCGCGCGAGGTGATGATGGCGTTCTTCCCGATGCGCGTAAGTCCCTGCGTGAGCCCAATGGAAGTCACGGTCTTGCCTTCCCCAGAGGCGGTGGGCGTGGTCGCCGTCACCAGGATCAGCTTTCCCCGCGGCGGGAACAGAGGATCCGACAACAAATCCAGTTTCAGCTTGGCACCGGTACGACCAATGGGCTCAAAGTAGGCTTCCGGTAGATTCAGTTTCTTGGCGACGGACGTAATCGGCAGCAAATTATGGCTCATAACGCAAACGTTTGAGTGTAAGGCCTCGTGGTGTCCAAAGACAATAAAGAAAACACCGCAGGACACTCGAGCATAACGATCCCAGGATATCGGGGAAATTTGTTGATTTTTGTGGGCTTCAGCAATCAGGGTACTCCCCCTGCAGCGATTGAGAAATGTGACTGCGGAGATGCCCCTAGCTGTCCTGGCAGCATCGTAATTAAAGGTTGCGAATCCTTCATGAACGGGTTGCGTCACGCCCATGAGAGAGCGGCCTACAGAGCGAGGATCGGAACCGGTGCGCACGATGTTCAACCATGACAACAAAGACCTGCACGAGGCGGATCGCCCGCGCGCCGTTGGACAGGGAGGCATAATAAGGAGCTTCCTGGCGCGCTCCCTGCTACTCGTGGTCGCGTCTGCTGCGGCGGCGGGCTACCAGCAGCCCGCGGCCAAGGAGAGCGGAAAGACCCAGGGCGCGGAACAAGCCGAAGCCCACCCTGCTCCAAGCGATCCCATGGGAAGAGACACGCCGCATGGAACCGTACTCGGGTTTCTGCAGGCCGCGCAGAGTGGAAAGTATCAAGAGGCCAGCCAGTATCTCCGTCTTTCGAAGAGGGAGCGAGCACGCGAGGGCGAGGGCCTGGCCCGCCAGCTTCAGGCACTGATGGACAGTGCCTTCGTGGGGCGGGTCGGCGCCATCAGCGAACAGCGCGAAGGATCGATCCAGGCAGGCGTGCCCGAAGATCACGAGAGGATCGGCGTGTTTCGCATCGACGACAAAGAAACTAACGTCGATCTGGTGCGTGTCGCCGAGTCTGGTGATAGTCAAGTGTGGCTGTTTTCGTCGCAAACGCTGGCGGCTGTACCAGAGTTGTACAACCAGATCGAAACTGGCGAGGTCGAATCCCATCTTCCTGGATTCTTGAGGACCAGCCAACTCTTCAGTACGCCTCTTTGGCGCTGGATCGCGTTCGTGCTGCTCATTCCAGTCTCGATTGGGCTGGCGTGGGCCATCGTCAAGTTGCTGCGGGGAGGACAACGCATCTGGCGTCGATGGCGCCGTTATCCCGTGCTTCAGGACCTCAGCGAATCCATTGAAGCGCCGGTGAGCCTCATTCTGGCGATCATCTTCCATGTAGCGGGAGTGCATTTCCTCGGGTTCTCCCTTCTACTTCGCGAGTATTACCGGCGGGGCGCCGGACTGCTGTTGGCGGCGGGAGTGGCCTGGCTGGTCTTCCGCTTGATTGACCGCTGGGGCGAGCGAGCACGCCTCAAGGCGCTCAGCGGCTCCGGATATCGCAGCGGGTCTCTCGTCCTCTTAGGACAGCGCATCCTCAAGGCTGCGGTGGTGGTTGCGGCCGCGCTGGTGATGGTTTCCATTCTCGGATTTGACATGACGGCGGCCATTGCGGGACTTGGTATCGGCAGTATTGCGCTGGCCTTTGCCGCTCAGAAGACGCTCGAGAACTTGTTCGGAGGCATCTCCATCCTAGGCGATCAAGTGATTCGCGTTGGTGAGACCTGCGTGCTCGGCGACAAGGAAGGCGTGGTCGAGGACATCAGCCTGCGGTCGACACGCCTTCGCACACCCAATCGCACCGAGCTCTCTGTTCCCAACGGACAACTAGCCAACATGAATGTCGAGAATCTGAGCCGCCGTGACAGCTTTCTGTTTCAAGCGACGATCCGGCTACGCCACGAAACGTCGCCAGAGCAACTACGTTCGCTGCTCACGGAAATGCAGAATTTGCTCCGTAGCCATCCGAAAGTGGATCCCAACGTTGCCCGCGTTCGTTTTGTAGGCATTGGCGACATCGGCTTAGAGATCGAAATCCATTGCCATATTCGAACCGGCGTCCTGGATGAATTCCTCGCCGTTCGCGAAGATTTGCTGTTGCGCATCATGGACTTGGTTGCCAACGCGGGAACAGGATTTGAGTATCGTCGTACGCCGCCACTGGAAGCCAGGCCCCAGCAGACTGCGACCGTGGAAGAGGCTCCGCAGCAACGCCGTCGCGCCGGGTAGTAGGAGCGGGAGCGGGAAAGGCTCTAGGCGGCTTCCCGGTAGGGCGGCAGCCGTTCTTCAATATCGGAAGGCACCAAGCTTCGGTAGTGCTGCAAACTCGAATTGATCTCTGCGCCCACCAGGATGGCTCCCGCGCACCAGTACATCCACCCCATGAATGCGATCGGCGTTGCCAGCAATCCATAAACGTTGTCTGACTTGAGTTCGCCGAAGTACTTGAGGTAAACCCCCAGTCCCCAGGAGAGGACCAGCCACCCCACGGCCGCAAACAGAGCGCCCGGGAGCGTTACCCGCCGCGATGCGGGCACTCTCGGCACAAGAAGATATAGCAGCTCGATTGCTACAAAGAGCAATATCGCTGACAAAGACCACTGGATGTACGGCCACACCCGGGACCAAAACTCCGGAACTGGAACGAACCGTGAAACCAGCCGTGTTAACACCGGCCCTACGACCGTCAGAAATACACCGAGAAGCATCAGCAACCCCACGGCGAAGGTGAGACCGAAAGCCAGCACCCTGCTGAGCCAAAGAGGCCGAGGCGCCTGGTCGTCGTATACCATGTCGAGGCCCCATATCACGCCTTTAAACCCGAGGGATGCCAGCCACACCGTGGTGAGGAGGCCAACCGAAAGCAAACTGGTGCGGTGGGGAGAAATCGCGCTCAGGAGGCTATCGATCACCTCTACTCCTGGCGGTGGCACCAGGTTTGTTAAGAAGGCAGTGGCCGCCTGCATCCCGTCTTTGAGCGGCAGGTATGCCACGACTGCGGTGAGCACCACCAGCGCTGGGAAAAGGGCCATCAGGAAGTAATACGCCATCCCAGCGGCTGCCAGTGGCAGGTGCTTCTTGAAAATGTTGCGAAAAACGCGCTGGATGACCGCTTTGTAGTCGATCCCGGACTTCATCGGTGTTCAGCCTGCGGCTATTGGCCGCGCCGATCGCCGTCTTCTTAGGCTTATTCCGTTGGATGCAGCTTCACAAAGGTATATCTTCCCGTAATTTGAAAACGGGGAGCATTGCCAGTGGCCCCGCTCTTCTGCTGCACCCA
Source organism: Candidatus Angelobacter sp. (assembly GCA_035316085.1). Classification (GTDB taxonomy): domain Bacteria; phylum Acidobacteriota; class Terriglobia; order Terriglobales; family Acidobacteriaceae; genus Angelobacter. The sequence continues at coordinate 6,561 of DATFXI010000038.1, read as the reverse complement.
TCCGTAGATGAACTCGGCACCAAGATCCAAGCTGCCCACGACACTCCAGATCAGGTTGCCTGACGAGTAGGTGCCCTTGTGATAGGTGTTGGCCGGCTGGAACGCGGTGTTCTGCAGCTGCACCAGGCTAAACGTCGCGCTCGATCGAAGTACCGGTAGCCAGTAGTGCTGATAACTGGCGTAGGTTCCAAAGAGTGGCAAGGCTTCGAGCGACAGGTTCGTCTGGGACTTGGGGGCTGCGTCGAGCCCAAGGGGGGCAGCGTCTCCCACATACCGCGAGATTCCCTCGCCGTACGCCACCTGTGCAACAAAGCTGTCCCTGCCGTACGCCCGTAGTTCACCCGTTGCATTCAGGCCCCATCCAAAGACGGACTCCCGCACCCCGTTGGGTAGCTGCGCCCCAATATTTCGAAAGACACTCGCCAACTGAACGTGCCCACGTTCCCATTCCCTTCGGAGCCGAACTGTGCCGTCCGGAGCGGGAGTGAACGGTACGGCAGGCGTACCGTTGACCGAAAAATTAATATTTGATGACGGCACCTCGATGGAGACAGCAGCGATCGCACCCTTTCCCAGTGGGAAGGTGTATCGACCTTGCGGAATACGCACGCTAACGGCTGAGTTTGCTCCCTGGGTGTCCAGCGAGTCCGCGAACGCGTCCGGATCCATGAAGTTGGTGAAGGTTTGGCCTACCAGAAGGTTGTCTATCTGGGCGTAGAAATGGCGCAGCCGTGGCGCAGTCGCCCCATTGGCTCCGAAGAAATCAAGCTGGATGAACGTCCGCGCAATTTTTTGGTCGCTGACAGGAATGCGAAAGTCGGACGAAAAACGGCTTCCACGAATGCTCGCGATGAAATTGCTGGGACCCGATGGCGATGGAACCGGTATCGATGAAGCAACGAACGAATCCCCCAGCACTGATGTTCTCGGGTCATAAATGAAGTCACTTCTTGCCGATCCGTCGATGCGTAAGATGGTGCGGGTGTTCGGCAGGTGAAAAAATCCAGGATAATCGGTTTCGAGTGGCGCGTTATAGAGACGCGGTGCGTCCTCCTCTTCTTGCGCAAAGGTCTGGTGATCCGATGTCGCCTTGCCTATAGCCCTCTGCTGCTGTTCGGGAGGTAGCTGTACCAGGGGAGGCGGAAGCGTACTCTTGATCGACCCCGTTGCCGGAAGCTTCGTTCCGCGAATCACATCCAGTTCAGACTGAATCTCCGCCATCTGGGACCGCAGCTCATCCATTCTGGTCTCCAGCTTGCGGATCGCATCCTGCTGCGCGTTACCGGTGTCTTGTGCCGGCGTCTGTTTGGCGCCACAAGCCAGCACAAAAAAAAGCAACGGTATTGTCTTCCATGAGTTTCGCATCAAACCACCCACCAGCTACTCTGGATGGCCTTGCGCGCCCCCGGGTTGCCGGAGGGACCTTGCGGCTTTCCAGATCTTGATTCCGCTGAGCGAACCACAAGGTCCCCCGCCCTATTCGGGCGCTGATATGCCCATTCACGCCAAAAAACGGGCGCGAATGGGGGCCCACAAGCGCGAGCTCATGTCCGAGCGCTGTATGACGTATCGATTGAAAAAGTGTATTTTTCACGCACAGTCTGAAGGCCTGATCCCCTGCGTGGGACGCAGTAAACTGTGGAAAGGCTGTAAGACCGCTTCAGCTCTCCGCTGGAGCGCTGGCCAATCCCGTTTGCGACTCAGGCAAGGATTGTATCCAGCGGAAGACGTACCACGTTGCCACTCCCGCCAGCAGGTGCTTTAGCGTGTGGCCGCTGAGCGGGAAAACGGCGTAAATCTGTTGGTCGAAGAACTCCGTAATTTTTGACAAGCCGTAAAGCACTACCACGGGACGCAGTCGCGGTTCGCTGCGGAAGGCGATCACAATTAACGCGACCATAGGGCCAAACTGGACCAGCGCATAAGGCCACAGATTATCCGTGAGTCTCCACCACACCACGCTTGCGGCTCCGATGATGACAAGCGGAATGACCAGAGGACGTTGTTTAATCGCCAGCGCAAAAAGCGACATGAATACGACGGTCATGGGAAGCCGGTCCCAAAAAAGCCGGGCATTGTCGGGGCGTAGATGGTAGTAGGCCGATCCAAAGGCGGTGGCGAAAATTCCGAGAAAGATAATGCGCGAAGGTAAATCGCGAAACGCAAACAGACCCATCAGGCCGACTACAGCGAAAGGTAAGTTGGAGATGACGTCCCAGAAGTTGCTGACGCCTAGAATAGTGCGCCTGTCAGCGAACCCATGATAACTCTGGTCCTGATGCAGCGGCGGCACAAGCAGCAAGAACAGGGCGATGGCCGCAACCGACAGGACCGCGAGCCAGATCTTACGCCTGCTCAGCTGGATGGACATTCTAGGCAGCTTTCCGCGTTTCGTCCGCTTGCTCTCCAGTGCTCTCTGCGACTTCTGGACTGGACACAAACAAATTCAATCCTAGTTCTCCAGCCAGGAACTTGGCGACGAGTTGTCCTTTAACGCTGTTGCCTGCCTGGTCCAGAGGCGGAGCAAACGTGCCTAAACCGGCTTTGCCGGGAGAAACAGTCACGATCCCACCGCCAATTCCGCTCTTGCCTGGCAGTCCGATGTCATAGAGCCAGTCGCCGGAGGTTTCGTAGAGACCTGCTGTGGCCATCACCGCCAGCGCGTAACGGCAGCTCTCGTCATCCACCACGCGTTCCCGCGTGAGCGGATTCACGCCGCCATCAGCCAGGGTTGCTCCCATCACCGCCAGGTCTTTCGCGGAAACATTCAGTGAACATTGTCTAGTGTACAAGTCCGTGGCCTCCGCGGGATCCATGTAAATCCTGCCGCGGCTGCGCAGCAGGCGGGCTATGCCCTGATTTCGATCGTTGGTCTGCGCGGCGGAAGCGTACACCTCCGTGTTGAGAGGCAGTGTCCGCCCGGCGAAGCGCGACAGGCCCTCATGAATGAACCGCCACTTGGCATCGAGAGTGGCCCCAGGTGCAAGACTGGTTGTGGCGAGGGCCCCGGAATTCACCATGGGGTTGGTCCTGCCGTCCGGGCTCTGCTCGACAGCGGCGAGCGAATTGAATGGTAGCCCCGTGCTGTTGACCCCGAGGCGTTGGCGCGCTTCCTCCGCGCCTAACGACTGGCAGACCAGAGCGAACACGAATGGCTTGGATACGCTCATGATGGAAAACTCGTAATCCGCGTCGCCTGCCCGGTAAGTACTTCCGCGCGTGCCGACCAGACACACTCCGAACAAAGAGTCTGGTACTGCGGCCAGGGCTGGGTACACGTCAGAGTTGCGCCCCTCCCGATTCGTCTTGAAACGTTCGTGCGCCTCTGCGACCAGCGCCTGAACACGGTCCGGCAATGGTAAGTGTCCAGTTGACACATATGGGTTCTTGGCGTCTTTGACGTTGGTCTGCGCGGCCATTCGGTCCTCCAAAGCTGGAGCGCACAAAACGACATTCACATGGGCTATCTTGAGAGCGCTTCAGTTATCCGGTGAGACGCCGCTTCGTACGAGGCGAGATGCCAGGCGCAGCCACTGGCCGCGTGAGCGATTCCGGCCTCAAAATTTCGCGGAGCTGTTCCCTGCTGAGCAGTTTCTTTTTGAGAACTAGCTCGACTACGCCGCGCCCAGTGCGCAACGCTTCCTGCGCGATCTCAGTTGCGTTTTCGTACCCGATGTAAGGATTGAGCGCAGTAACGATGCCGATGGAGCGCTCCATGTGCTCGTCGAGCCGATCCGGGTTCGCCGTGATGCCACGAACGCAGCGCTCCGCCAGCGTCACACAGCCGTTACGCAAGTGCGTCAGGCTTTTGAAGATGCTGTGCGCCAGGATGGGCAGAAACGCGTTGAGTTGCAATTGTCCTGCCTCCGCAGCGAAGCTCACGGTAACGTCGTTGCCAATCACCTCGAACGCGATCTGGTTCACAACTTCAGGGATCACGGGATTCACTTTGCCGGGCATGATGCTGGACCCCGCCTGCATCGCAGGCAAGTTGATCTCGCCCAAGCCGGCGCGCGGACCCGACGCGAGAAGCCGCAGGTCGTTGCACACTTTCGAAAGCTTGACCGCGATGCGCTTCAGCACCCCCGACACCTGCACGAAAACACCGGCATCCTGGGTAGCTTCGACGAGGTTCGGCGCGGTCACCAAGGGGATGCCGGTGATCTCCTCGAGATGGCGCCGCACGCTCTCCGCGTATTCGGGATGCGCGGTGATGCCAGTACCCACCGCTGTCGCGCCCATATTGACCTCGCAAATCAGAGGTGTCACTTCGCGCAGCCGCTCCACATCCTCGGCGAGCATGGTGGCGTAAGTGGAAAACTCCTGGCCCAAGGTCATGGGCACGGCATCCTGAAGCTGCGTGCGTCCTATTTTCAGGATGTTTTTGAACTCCTTCGCTTTGGCCTGGAAAGCGTTGCGCAGATCGTCCATCGCGTCCATGAGACGATGGATGGCGAACCAACAGGCGATCTTGAGCGCCGTGGGAACCGCGTCGTTCGTGCTTTGGCTCATGTTCACGTGCTCGTTAGGATGGAGGGCGCTGTAGTCGCCGCGTGTGCGGCCCATGAACTCCAACCCGCGGTTGGCGATCACCTCATTGGCGTTCATGTTGGTTGAGGTCCCCGCGCCGCCCTGGATCACGTCTACCACAAACTGATCATGCAATGCGCCGCCGCGGATCTCATCGCAAGCCGCCACGATAGCGCGTGTCCGCTCGGCGTTGAGCAAATCGAGGTCGTGGTTCGCCTGCGCTGCCGCTCTCTTGACGCACGCCAATGCGATGATCAAGTCCGGGTAAATCGAGATCGGTGTGCCGCTGATGGGAAAATTCTCGAGCGCGCGCAAAGTGTGCACACCGTAGTACGCTCTCGCCGGCACATCACGGCTGCCGAGAAGATCTCGTTCCGTGCGCGTGGGGTTTGCCATGAAAGGCCTCCGGTTTCTAGGGATCCCTGGTGAGATGCTCCTGCGCAGGGCTTGAGATGTTGGAAGCGTCAACGCCCCTCGGGCGGACTGTTGCGGGCCTGCTTTGGATGCAGCACTCCTACGTCCAGGCACATCTCACACCAGGGGGAGTTTCTCGAACACCCAAGCAGCATGGTTACGCAGCCTGTATCCGACATTCACGCTGAAGCCGAACCGCAAGCGTCATGGCTGCCGATGGTGGTCATCGCCATGGCTCAGATCCTCATGATCTTCAACGTTTCGTCGCTGCAGGTTTCCATTGAGGGCATCGCTTCCAGTTTCCGAACTCCGGCGACGAGTATCGGGACAGCCATCGTTACTTATTCTCTCGTCGTTGCAGGTTTCATCATGCTTGGGACCAGGGTCGGTCAAAGGTTCGGGTCGCGGCGCGTGTTTCGCGCGATGGTGCTGCTGTTCGGTATTGCCATGGCGCTGATTGCCTTCAGCCCTGGCGTGGCCACCATGATCATTGCCCAGGTACTTGCGGGCGTGGCCGCGGCAGCGCTGGTCCCCACACTCGTAGTTCTGGTTGCGGACAACTACCGAGGCCGTCAACAGGAGAAGGCCCTGGGCTGGCTGGGCGGTGCACAGCCCATGGGCATCGTATTGGCCTTTCTGCTCGCCGGCGCGCTCTCTACCTTCATCGGCTGGCGCTATACGTTCGGCTTTCTCGTACTGCTGGCGGCCGCGGTGTACAAACTCAGTGACAAGTTGCGTCCCGTCAAGGGCCGGGCTCATGTAAGCATCGACTGGGCGGGAGTCGTCCTGGCGGCCTCTGCGGTTTTGCTGATCAGTCTTGGCGCGAACAACATCACCACATGGGGAATGCTGCTGGCCGAGCCGGAAGCGCCGTTCGCGATATTCGAACTTTCCCCTGCGCCCATCATGATCGTGTCCGGCTTATTCCTCGGTCAAGGATTCTTTGCCTGGTCACGCAAGCGTCGCGCCTCGGGTCAGAGTCCTCTTATCGCGCTGGAAGTAGTTGACACGCCCAAGGAGCGATCCGCTGTCTTCACGTTGTTCATCATCGGCGCGCTCGGCTCGGCCGTTACGTTCCTGGTGCCGCTCTATATACAAGTTGTCCAGGGCCGCACCGGCCTGCAGACGGCCGTGGCTGTCATCCCATTTTCACTCGCGAGCTTTCTTACCGCCGTGCTCGTTGTCCGGCTTTATGGCCGATTGAGCCCGCGCCGGATCGCGCGCTACGCCTTCCTGGTTACGGCCGTAGGAGTGGGGCTGCTAGCGATTGTCATCCGCAACGAATGGAGCACGTTCATGGTGATCGTCAGCATGATGATGGCCGGCTTTGGCGAAGGCGCTCTGGTAACGTTGCTCTTCAACGTCCTGGTAACCGCCTCGCCCAAAGAACTGGCGGGCGACGTGGGTTCGCTGCGCGGCACGACCAACAACCTGGCGAATGGAGTTGGCACGGCCCTGGCTGGAGCGCTCGTGGTCGGCGTTCTCAGCACCAGCATTCACCGTGAGTTGGTGCACAACCCCGTAATCCCCAACGAACTCAAGATGGAGTTGAACCTCAACAAGGTGCCTTTCATCAGCAACAATCAATTGCGTGGTACCTTGGCCAACACCTCGGCC
>DATFXI010000037.1:0-2994 GCA_035316085.1 Candidatus Angelobacter sp. | reverse complement strand
GAAGTAGCAGTCGGCGTGGTCGGCATCTGCATAACAGCCCGGTGGTTCGTCTTTTCCAAAGGTGGAGACATATCCGGTTACCGCCGATGCCATGCACAGTCGAGGATTCCCGTCCACATTGTTGGTCCGGATGCCCGCCTTGAACAGTTTGTTCGCAGTATAGGACTCTTCCGTGAAGAGTTGCCCGGAGCCGTAGAACGCAACAGAGTCAGGGCCGAATTGATCGATGCATTGTGAGAATCTAGCGGCAACCAAACCCATGGCCTCATCCCAGGAGGCGTCCACAAGCTTGCCCGCGCGCCGGATTTTTGGCGACTTGAGCCGGCCTTGAATTCGGGTAAGTTCCGGCAGCATCGAGCCCTTGATGCAGATGACGCCTTTGTTGTGAGCGAGTTCGTCTCCACGAACATCCACAACGCGACCGTCCTTCATACCCACCATAACGCCGCAGCCGGTACCGCAGAAGCGACAGACCGCTTTGTTCCAGCTATCGACGGTCTGACGGGCGCTGACCATCAACTCAAGTCCGCCCCATGTAGCCGCACCGGCGCATATCGCAGCTCCCAGCCCGCCGAGGGTTAGTAAAACTTGCCTTCGGCTAATGTCGAAGGAAGTTTGCCTGTCCTTGCTCTCGGAACCATTCTCCGCAGGCATACGCTTCTCCCTAATAAAACACGCCGACACTCCCCGTCGGCATGGAAGCCTTCGAGTTCTCCGACATCACGAAGCCTATGTAGAAGGAAGTTTGCGTTGGAATGCCCTCAGCGCCTCGAGGGCAGTATCTAAGGCCCCGGCATCTCGCGCCTGCTTGGGCGAATATGCCGGCAGGGTTCATCATTTGTCTTCCCAGGCCGCAATGGACGGCTGTGCGTTGCGCTGCAGATTGTCCATAGCCGGGCTAAATGTGTTGAGCACCGGCTGGGGATAGAATCCGAGCCACAGCAGGCCTACCATCATCGCCGCCATCATGAGCCCTTCCCGTGGCGTCAGGTCGGCGAGTTGCCAACTCTGTGTGTTTGGGCCCTGGAAAGCGCGCTGCACCATCCGCAGCGCATAAAAAGTGGACGCGAGAACACCGAGACTTGCGACCACGGTAATTGTGACGCTGATCTTATAGGCACCAAGTAAGACGAGAAACTCGCCGACGAAATCGCCCAATCCCGGTAGGCCGAGCGAGGCCAGGCTAAAGAAGAGCGCTGTTCCGCTCAAGCGTGGCGCCACGGCCCAGAGTCCACCCATCCTATCCAGATCACGAGTGTGAATGCGTTCCTGTAAGCCGCCGACGAGGATGAAGAGTCCACCCGTGCTCAGACCGTGACAGATCATCGTCATAATCGCGCCCTGGAGCGCAAGCGGGTTCCAGGAGAATATCCCGAGCAGCACAAACCCCAGGTGGCTCACGCTGGTGTAGGCCACCAGGCGTTTGAGATCCGTTTGCGAGAAAGCCATGACGGCACCGTAAACGATCCCGATAACGGCCAGCGCCAGAGCTACTGGTGTGAACTCATGAGCAGCATGCGGAAACAGAGGGATGACGAAACGCATTAGGCCGTATGCGCCGGTCTTCAAAAGCAACCCGGCCAAGACCACACTCCCGGCGGTCGGCGCCTCAGTATGGGCATCCGGCAGCCAGGTATGCAGCGGCACAACCGGCAACTTCACTGCGAAGGCGACAAAAAAACCGAGCATGATCCAAAGCTCGGTGCGCGGGCTTAACTGCGTGCCGAGTAGTTCAGAATATGCGAACGTGTAAACGCCGGTTGACTGATGGTGGATAAAGTAGAGCGCCAGGATGGCGATCAGCATCAGCAGTCCGCTGAGCTGGGTGAACAGGAAAAACTTTACGGCCGCGTAGACGCGTCGCTCGTGGCCCCATATAACGATGAGAAAATACATCGGGACCAGCATCAGCTCCCAGGCAAAATAGAAGAGGAACAGGTCAACCGAAAGGAACACGCCCACGATTCCCGCCAGAACCCACATCAAGTTGAAGTGAAAAAAGCCGACCTGCTCGCGGATTTCCGTCCAGGAGGCGAGCACGGCCATGATGCCCAGGAAAAACGTGAGGATGAGCATCAGCAAGCTAAGGCCATCCACCGCAAGATGAAAATGGATGCCAAAACTCGGCACCCAATTCCAGTCCAACTCATCGAGCCACGCCCCCGTGGCGCTCGAGGTTTTGCCGGCCCAGACGAGCGCCGCCAGGACGAGATCGATGCCAATCGCGATGAGCGAGATCCAACGCGGGAGCTCCGCGCTCCAGCGTGCCGTGAGCCAGGCGAGAATGCCAGCGACCAACAGAATGCCAATCAGATAGCTCAAGATCATAAGAAGAGCACCATGGCTATGAACACCACCGACCCTGCAGCCATCCCCATGGCGTACCAGCGGACGCGGCCGGTTTCGGTTTGGCTCAACCCGCGATAAAACAGTTCAGCCCACCGTGCGACTCCGGTATAAAAGGCGTCGACGAAATCACTCTTGTTGATTTCTGCTGCCCGGATGAACGGCTGCACGAAGGCTTTGTCATAGATCCAGTCAAAGCCCCAGCCCGAAAACCACCATTGGTGCAGCGTCCGTCCCACCGGGCTCGCAACTATGGCGTCGGCGAGGGTTCGCTTCTGGAGATGAAACAAGTAAGCGCAGTAGAGGCCGATCAGGAAGACGGTGGCGGCGGTCGCCTCCGACTGAACTTCAGTCAAAAACGCGGAAGCAGATTCGATCGTGGCCGGCAAAGAGGGATGGAGAAAAGCAAGGAATGGCTCTTTTATGTTTCCGCCGACAATAGAAAGCGCAGCGAGCAACAGCAACGGAACCGTCATGGCGTAGCCCGGCCGTTTGGTGACGGGTGTATTCGATGGGCCGAAGAAGACCCGAAAGATCAGCCGGAAGGTATAGAGCGAAGTCAGCAGCGCGCCGATGATTCCGGCAATCCAGAATCCTGGTTGTCCTCCTTCGGCCGACAACGCTGCCCAGATGATCAGGTCTTTGGCG
>DATFXI010000036.1:0-4110 GCA_035316085.1 Candidatus Angelobacter sp. | reverse complement strand
CGTCCGCGGGGCTCTCGAAGCAGAGTTGATAGCCGTCCGGGTCGGAGACGTTCGTGACCCACAGCCCATTGCCCACAAACGGCCTCTTGGCCTGGATTCCCCGAGAGGTAACCTCACGGTAGAATGCCAGGGCGTCTGGGCACATGAAGCAGATCGACACGCCCTGTCCGAGCTTTCCCTCGGGCGCGCCAGCATGGTGTCCTTCCTTCCAGAATTCCTGCAACATGAGAGCGGCTCCCCCGCGCTCGAGCCAGCACCAGCGCAGCTTGCCCTCGTGAATCCACTTCCTCGTCATGGTGAAGCCGAGGCCGCCAACATAGAAGCGGACCGATGCTTCGATGTTCTGGACTCCGAAGAACGGCACCGCTTGTTGCAGGTTGGCTTCAGTTCTCGTTTCCATACTCATCGTCGAACTCCGATTTGGTCATTAGACAATCTGCTCAGCTGAGTAATTGAACCTGGCGTCAAGGCCTTCGCTTACGCGTTACCAACGTACTCTATCCTGATTACTTAATCCTCTCCATCCTAGTACTAAGCGCGAATCAGTAATTCCTCTAAGGGTCTTGACTGATATAAGAAGTGCGCAAGCAGTGTAAATAATTACACCGCAACAATCAGGTCCTCGCAGTCCTGGTCGGCCTGCGGGGACCTAGAAAGACCAGGCCAATCCAACAGTTCTGAAGTTTCGGCGCGCAGCCCGAAGGTTTGGCGAGAAACGTGCCAGGGCCTTCGAGGCATTCTCAGCTTTTTGACGACCGAGAGGCAGACGGCGAAAGCTGGCTGCGCGCCGCACTCAAAAGCCAACTTGAAAGGAAGTATTCGAAATGTGGAAGCCCGCTAATTCGCCTAGCCCAACCCCGAAGCCGGCCGCGCCGGAACAGGAGAAAACGCTTATGAACACCAGCAGCACCCTGGCGCCCGAGCCCTCGCCCGTTCCCGCGCCACGCAACGCCGTAGTCAACAACCAGGAACAGGCCACGATTGGCAAGTCGCTCGTCATCAAAGGTGAGGTCAGCGGTTCGGAAGCGTTGTACATTGACGGCCGCGTGGAAGGCACCATCAACCTTCCCGGCCATCGCGTGACTGTAGGCCGCAACGGCCAGGTCCAGGCCAACATCAACGCCAAGGAAGTCGTGATCCTGGGCAAAGTCAAAGGAAATGTGACCGCCAGCGACCGCGCTGAAATCCGCAATGAAGGTTCGCTCAGCGGAGACGTCATCTGCCAGCGCATCTGCATCGAAGACGGCGCGTATTTCAAAGGTGGAATCGATATCCGCAAAGCCGGCGTCAAAGACATGAACGGCGCAGCCAAGGGTGAGCCGGTCTCCGTGACTGAACCGCTCGTTGCCAGCGGCGCCACTGCCTAAACTCCTGCCGGCAATGGCCGATGGAATCGGCACTTGCCAGCTTTTGTTCACTTAAGCGAGGGGGCGCTGCCTTCAGGTAGCGCCCCTCTCGATACAACCCGAACGCCCCCATGGTTAACAGGCTGCTCCAACTCCTCTCCATCCGTTGTTCCCACCGGAATCTTACGCAGCCGTTCGCGGCTTCCACTCCTGCTGTTGTGCGGCGCGCTGCCAATGCCGGATGGGACGCCCCCATGCCGCCGACGCAGCATTATGTCGTGTGCCTGGATTGCGGTCGTAAGTTTGAGTACGACTGGACGAACATGCGGGTGATCGGCATGTAGTTCTCCCGGATCTCGAGCCGAGCGAGGGACGCGGATCGCAATAGGCTGAGGTTTTCCACCTACATTCCGTCAATCGCCCATGGTGCTTCCAAGCCCTGCTTTGCGCCAGACTCGTCTTGCCAAATTGCCCGCCAGGTCGATTCCCATCACCGTCGTCAGGGCCAGATATGCCAAGCCGTAGGGAAGAAGGATTACGAAAGCGCTGAGAATCGGCTGCTGCACATGCAGAGCCTGCCGTAGCCCCCAGGCCAGCCCTGCGGCTAGAGCAGCCGATCCCCACAATTTGGCGAGATACGCCATCGGCATCTCGATACGCCCGAGCCGTTGATTCATCCCGCGGCGCAAAAGCAGGATTTCGATCCATGCGGCGAAACCGGCGGACGCGGTGAGACCCGCCGCGCCCCAACGCGGATCGAGCCCCAGAAGCCTCGGCAACAGCGGCGCGCCAGCGGGTAGCGCGAACAGGCACCCCAGGGCCGTGGTTAGGGCAACGCGCATGGTGGCAAAACGAAGCGGGGTGAGCGTGTCGCGCAGCGCCCAATAGGCGGAAGAATAAAGACGTCCCACCGTCTGAGCCATCAGTCCCACGGCCGAGCCTGCGAGAATGCCCCAGACGTACTGCGCATCGGCGATGGTGAAGCGACCTCCCCGGGTCTGGTAGATGGCGGAGGCAATCACGTCGCCAAGCGCAAGAAAAGCCACCGCCGACGGTACCACAAAGAAAGCGATGCGGCGCGTGCTGGCCGCTATCCGCTGCCGCAACGCAGCGGCGATTTCCTGATCGCTGCCCATGGCGCTGGACATAGCCGGCAATTCCGCCACGGAAATCGACATTCCAAACAGACTCACCGGCAACAGATAGATGATCTGGGCGTAGCCCAGTGCGGCAACCGCGCCCTCAGGCAGCCAGCTGGCCAGGATGGTGTCGATCGTCGCGCTCAACTGCACCACGCCCCGCCCCACAAATACGGGGACGAAGTTCCGCGCCACCGTGCGCACGTCGCCGCTCAACTTGCGGAAGAAGAACCTGATGGCCGGAGCCAGGCGCAGCACCACCGGCAGTTGCACCAGAAACTGCAGGGCGCTACCCAGGACCGTGGCCCAGGCAGTGTACTCAGCCAGATGAGGAAGGTCGGCACGGCGGCCGAAAAACAGCATCACTACGATCTGCGCGGCGTTCCACGCCACGGGCGAAACATAGGGCAGAAAGAAGCTGCGGTGGCTGTTGAGAATCCCCAGGCACCACGCGGAGAGCACCAGGACGCCGATGCCGGGAAACAAGATCCGCACCAGTTGGATGGTGAGCTGGCGGGTTTCGCCGCGGAAACCGGGCGCGATCACCGTGATGAGCCAGGGCGTGGCCAGCACCCCGGCCAGCACCAGCACGGACATGGCCAGCGCCAGAAGGGAGAAAATCGCCCCAGCCACGCGTCCGGCGTCTTCCTTCTTGCCTTCGGCCAGCAGGCGTGCGTAAACCGGTATGAACGAAGCCGATAGCACACCTTCGCCGAACAGATTTTGCAGGGCGTTGGGGATGCGCACGGCGGCGCGAAAGGCGTCAGCCACACCTGAGTTGCCGAAGTAGTGGGCAAAGACTCGCTCCCGCACCAGCCCGGCAATGCGGCTCAAGAAAATAGCCGCCGCAACCAGAAACGCCGAACGCGCGACGCTGGGCGCTGCTGGCTGTGGGTTCGCGGGTGAGCTCATCTGTCTGGTGAGTGTGGCACAGGCGCAACGAGGTTGCAAACCGAGTGATGCGAAGGCGTGATGATATAGTGTTCTACAAGTATGATTGTTGGACGATCGTTGCTGTTGCAGTCCTTTTTCTGTCTTGTTGTTCTCATTTCTCCGGCCAGGGCCCAGGATCAGCCAAACCGACCCTCGTCATCCGCAACACCCGTCGCGCAAACCACGCCTTCGCTTGAAGACAAAGTCCCTGCGCTTCCCCCGAGCGATGATCCGAAGGAGATCGTCCGCCGCTCGGTGGAAGCCGACCATCGCGCCGCGGAGCTGGCGAGAAGCTACACTTGCACGCAACGCGAAGTCGAAAAAAAACTGGGCAAGCATGGCGAGGTCAAATCTACGGAAATCCGCACCTTCGACGTTAATTTTTATTACGGTGAGGAGTATTCCCGGCTGGTGCAAAAAAATGACCAGCCGCTAACTGAAAAAGACCAGAAAAAGGAAGACGAGAAGCTGGAAAAATTTCTGGCGAAGCTTCGCAATCAAAGTGATGAAGAGCGCGCGAAGCGTGCTGCAAAAGAAAAAAAGCAGCGCGAGGAGGGCCGGGCGTTTCTCCGGGATATGGTCAACGCTTACGATTTCACATTGTTGGGGGAAGAAAAAGTAGGCGGCGAGGACGCCTGGGTGATTCAAGCTACTCCGCGCAAGGATTTCCATCCGACCCAGCCGCACGCCGA
>DATFXI010000035.1:0-14526 GCA_035316085.1 Candidatus Angelobacter sp. | reverse complement strand
TCCTTTCCTACGTCCGTGACGGGAGCGCTCCGCGCATGATGACTCTACTTTCCATCATCTCGCTGGGATTTTTTCTCGGCATCCGGCATGCCACGGACCCAGACCACGTCATTGCCGTAAGCACCATCGTCAGCCGCCAGCCTGGTCTCGCGCGCTCCGCGGGAATTGGAATTTTCTGGGGCATCGGTCACACTCTGACCATCTTTCTGATTGGTGCCGCCATCATTCTCTTCAATGTGGTGATTCCTCCGCGGATCGGCCTGAGCATGGAGCTCTCTGTTGGCATCATGCTGATCATCCTGGGAACGATGAACGTCGCCGGGTTTTTGCGTTCCCTGCCAGCTTCCGCTTCCCTGCCGTCGCACGACGATACGAGCGTGGTCCACGCTCATGCTCACAGCCACGGCGATTACGTCCACACGCACGCGCACCGACACTTTCCGGAAGCCCACCCGCACCGGCCGGAACAGACACCGCTGGCCCGCCTCGATCGAGTCTTCGGAAAGCTTGGCTTTTATCAGTCCGTGCGGCCATTGGTGGTGGGAATTGTTCACGGGCTGGCCGGCTCAGCGGCAGTGGCGCTTCTGGTGTTGACTACCATCCGCAATTCCTACTGGGCGCTGGCCTACCTGCTGGTGTTTGGGATAGGCACCATTGCCGGCATGATGTTGATTACCCTGAGCCTGGCATCCACGCTGCGTTTCGTGGGGAAAAGGCGGCAGTTCTCGCGCCATCTGGCCTTGGCTTCCGGCATGCTGAGCCTGGCGTTTGGACTGGCGGTGGCTTACCAGATCTGCATGGTCAACGGCCTGTTCACCGGACATCCGAACTGGACACCGCGATAAGCTGTTAGCCGCGCCAGAGCAGTCCGACGATCGCGGCCGACATCAAGTTGGCCATGGTACCGGCAATCATCGCACGGAACCCAAGTTTGGCCAGTGTGTCACGCTTGTTGGGCGCCAGCGCACCGATCCCGCCAATCTGGATTCCGATTGAGCTGAAGTTGGCAAAACCGCAGAGCGCAAATGTTGCTATGGTGAAGGAACGGGGATCGAGTATGGCCTTTTGCGCGCCGAGCGCGCTGTAAGCAACCAGTTCATTAATCACCATACGTGTGCCCAGCAGGTTGCCGATCACAGCGCAGTCTTTGGCCGGCACACCGATCAGCCATGCCACCGGATAGAAAACAAAACCCAGGACGCGCTCCATGCTTTCCGGAAACCAATGCATGTGATTGAGATTGTGAATGCCTCCCATCATCCCGTTGACCAAGGCAATCAGGGCGATGAAAGAGATGAGCATGATGCCAACATTGAACGCCAGCCGTCCGCCATCTCCGGTACCGCGCGCGATCGCAGCCAGGATATTGGAATCCCGGTGCATCGCCTCTTTTGAGATCGTGACCGTTCCAGCCGTCTTCGGTTGTTCTGTTTCCGGCACCAGCATCTTGGCCATCAGAATGGTTCCTGGGGCGGTCATAATCACGGCCGACAATAAATGCTTGGCTTCAATTCCCTGCTGGATGTAGGCCGCCATGATCCCTCCCGAGACATGCGCCATCCCCGCGGTCATAATCGTCATGAGCTCTGAATTGGTGCAGTCGGCCAGTAAAGGACGAATCGTCAACGGCGCTTCCGTCTGGCCCATGAAGATCGAGGCGGCCACTTCCAGCGACTCCGCGCCGCTCACGCCCATAAACCGGTTCATCACCCAGGCCATACCCTTGATGATGAGCTGCATGATCCCCAAGTAGTAGAGGACGGCAAAAAGCGCCGAGATGAAAATGATGGTGGGTAGAACTTGAAATGCAAAAACGAATCCGACCTTGGACCACTCCGCCGGGAGAAATGGCAGTTTGACATTGGGATCAGCAGGAAGGCCAAGGTTGCCGAAAACAAACGACGATCCCGCGAAAGCGTAATTGAGCAATCGATTGACCTTGTCGCCGGCAAAGGCCATCACCTTCTGTCCCCATTCCGCATAGATGACCACCAGCGCAAACGCGAACTGGAGTCCCAACCCCCACAGCACAGTCTTCAGGCGGATGGCGCGCCGGTTGGTGGAAAAGGCGTAGGCCAGCGACAATAAAACGATGATCCCCAGCAAACCTGCGAATCGCGACATTGAGTCCTTCCCGTCGAATGCGAAGTCGACCGGCGTGGATTTTCAAATCTGGTGTTAAAAATTCCCGTCTATTGTATTCGGCCTGTCAACTTGAGGCGTTTTGCGGGCGTGAGCGAGGCAAGTCGAGCGGGAGTCCGCAGCCGAAATCCTGAGCGTAGCGCCGCGGGCGCGGAGTCGAAGGAACGCGCTCGCACCCACGTGAGACTCCTAAAACTGGCGCTCAAATTTGGCGAATGCCGAGTTCAGTTGCGATTGGGCCTTTGCCTTTTCGTCTGCAGGCAGGAAGCTGTAAGCAATGCTGGCGCGGGCCATTTTTTTCAAGTCAGCATATTTGAGATGGTAGGTCTCAACCGCGCGTTGGTATTCCTGGGTCATGCTGGAGCGGGAAACGCCGGCATCGTCGGTGGCCAGCGCCACCGGGACGCGGAATTTCAAGTACGCCGGCAGCGGGTGACGGGCGCCGCTCACGCCCAGAATCACGTCGTTGCTGGTAAGGCAGACTTCCACTAACACTTTGCCGCGAGCCATATCTTTGAGCAAGCCAACAGGATTGGGCTCGTCCATAACGTCCACTCCGTGGCCGATCCGCTCCGCATGTCCCTTTTCGATCGATGCGCGAATGTGAAACATCTCTTCCGGAGGCACCAAAGTCGGCGTCAATTCCCCGGCGTGCAGCGTGATGTGCACTTTGGGATAAAGCTTGTGCAGGAAGTCCATCATCTTCATGTGCAGGTTGAAGTCATGAATGGGGACGTACCAATCTTCCGCCATCACCATGTTCAAGCCGACCACGCGCGGATCGCGGGAGGCTATCTCAAAACCAGTCAACATCTGGGCAAAAACACTTTCTTTGGGAATACCGCGCAGCACTTGATAGAGATACCGCGCATCGACCGCGCAACCTGGGTCCGCTTCAGGTTCGCCACAATGCATCCGCTCATTCTCGGTGGCCTCCAGTTGATCCAAGTCTTTGCTAATCTGGCGAAGAATATCTTCCAGGCCGCCGGCCAGCAGCTGGTCGCGCATCTTGCCGAAATCCTCGTTCCACCCCAACTTACGGCCAAGGCCTGCCGCGGCCCCTCCATCGGGCGTGAACATCAACTCCAGATATTGCAGATGGTCAGCGGCGGCGCGGGAGCGGACTTCCGTCAGCATGTCCGCAGTGCGGCCGTTGCCGGCAGCTCCAAACTTTCCGAAGGTGGCAAAGAAGTGGTCGTGGCCGGACTCGCGAGCCGGAAACCAGCCGCGCATGGAGAACGCGTCCAGCAACTGGTTGTACAATCCCTGGTCCTGATACGCGGTGCTCGCCGGCGGTCGGTCCTTGGCATCACAGGGCGGGGGCACAAATGAGGAAGTCGTGCGGTCAATGCACAAGCCACCTTCAACAGCCCACTTGACGAAACTCTCCGCATAAATCGCGCCGGAGAGGTGGTTGTGCAGGTCGCCGCCCTTGGGCATCTGCTTGAGAAAGTCCGTCAGCAGAGAGGGCTGGTTTCGCACTGATTCAAAATAGCGCGCGGTCTTCTGTTCCGGCGATGCTGCCTTTTGCGGCCAGGCGGAAGACGTCACCAACAAGAAAAGAAGAACAACGCGGCAAGCGCACTTCAGACCACGGAATTCTGACATGGACGGACTATAGCATTACAATTTGATTTCTAAAATACAGCGGTAAACAACCCGGCGCCGCCGAGAAGGGACACACAACACAGGTGAGCGATCCATACGGTCACGCAGCGGAAGCTGCAAAGTTTGTTTTGGCACAGACGCCGCTGCGTCCGAGAATTGCCGTGGTCTTGGGCTCGGGGCTGGGCAGCTTTGCCGACGACATGACGGACGCCGTCCGAATTCCTTACGCGAAGATCCCGCACTTCGCGCGCTCCACGGCGGTGGGCCATGCCGGGCAACTTGTGGTCGGCAACGTAGCCGGTCATCCCGTGGTGGCGATGCAAGGGCGCTTCCATCTTTATGAAGGATATCCACCTGAGACTGTAGTCTTCCCCATGCGTACGTTTGCCCGGATGGGCGTGCGTGCCGCCATCCTCACCAATGCGGCCGGGGGCATCAATCTGGATTACGGCCAGGGGCGCCTGGTCGTCGTGAGAGACCACATCAATCTTCAGGGACAGAATCCTCTGGTCGGCTCCGAAGATCCGCGCTTCGGACCACGCTTTATTGACATGACGGAAGCGTATTCCCGCAGCTATCGTCAGATGGCGCAGGCTGCCGCAAAGAAACTGGGCTTCGAACTGGCGGAGGGCGTCTATGCCGGCCTGTTGGGTCCCAGCTACGAGACGCCGGCGGAAATCCGTTACCTTCGCGCCATCGGCGCTGACCTGGTCGGCATGTCTACCGTGCCGGAAGTGATCGTCGCGCGGCAGATGGGAATCAAAGTCCTGGCGATTTCCTGCGTCACCAACATGGCTGCAGGCGTGCTCGACCAGCAACTCAACCACGAGGAAGTCCTGGCTACCGGCAAGCGCGTTGCCGGGCAATTTACTTCGCTGCTCCGCCAAGTGATCCCCGCCATCGCCGCAGACGCTGCTAAGGCTTGACCGCGCTGAAAGTTTCCTGGCCGATTACTCGCCCAACCAACGGCCGGCCCGGGGCCGGCGCTGCCGCTTCGATCTTGTAGCTGCCGGCGATGAGCGGTCGCGCCTGCTCGAAGCGGTCCGCTGAGTTGTAATGCACCGTGCAGAGAGCCTCGCCCGCGGAAACTTTGTCACCCAGTTTCTTATGGACCATGATCCCGACCGCGGGATCGACTGAATCTTCTTTCTTCGCTCTGCCACCGCCCAGCAAGACTCCGGCGGTGCCGATTTGCTCGACCATCATCGAAGTAACAAAGCCGGATGCCGGACTGGCCACATCGGCCTGGTGCTTGGCGCGGGGGAGCAGGCTGGTGTTATCGATGGCAGCAGCATTCCCTCCCTGCAATCGAACCATTTCCTTGAATTTCTCCAGGGCTTTGCCGCTACTGATCATTTGCTCAGCAAGGTTTCTGCCGTCTTCCAAATTGCTTACGCGCTTGCCTACCAAAAACATCCACGCAGAAAGGACGAGACAAAGCTCACGAACATCAGTTGGGCCTTTGCCGCGCAGCACGTCAACGCATTCGGCAACTTCCAGCGCGTTGCCGACGGCACTTCCCAGTGGCTGGTCCATGCTGGTGATCAGAGCCACCGTGCGCTTGCCCAGGCGCAGCCCGGTTTCCACCATGAGTTCGGCGAGAAACACCGCATCTTTTTCCTGTTTCATGAAAGCGCCGCTGCCGGTCTTCACGTCCAGCACCAGCGCATCGATCCCTTCCGCTAATTTCTTGCTCATGATGGAAGCGCAGATCAGGTACGGGCTCTCTACAGTTCCAGTGACGTCGCGCAGAGCATAGATACGCTTGTCGGCAGGCGCGATCTCTGCCGTCTGCCCGATCATCGCTGCGCCGCATTGCTGGAGCACGCGGCGAAAGTCCGTGACGGAAAGATTAACGTTGAATCCGGGAATGGACTCCAGCTTGTCCAGGGTGCCGCCGGTGTGCCCCAGCCCGCGGCCGCTGATCATGGGCACGTACAAACCGGCGGCGGCGACCACCGGCGCCAGCACCAGCGAAGTCTTATCGCCCACGCCGCCGGTGGAGTGCTTGTCGACTTTGGCAGCCGGCAGCTCGGAGAAGTTCAGCACTTGGCCGGAGTTGAGCATGGATTCCGTCAACGCCGCCAGCTCCGCCCGCGTCATCCCGCGCAGCAACACGGCCATCAGCCACGCCGACATCTGGTAGTCGGGGATGGAATCGCGCGTGTAGCTGTTGATCAGAAACTCGATTTCCTTCCGGTCCAGCTCCCCTCCGTCGCGCTTCCTGCGAATCAGGTCAGTGACATGCATAGAGTCGGCTCAGGACAACCGGAAGCTTTCCGGCAGCAATTGCTGGATCGGCATTTCCAGGTAGCCCTGCTGCCCTTTGAAGATCACGATGGCGTTTTCGCCGAATTCGAAGATCACTTGCCGGCAGGCCCCGCAAGGAGAACATGGCACGTCATTTCCGTTGACCACGGCCACGGCACGGATAGCCAGCTTGGCGGCCTTTGTGTTCTGGACCGCGGTGAAAATGGCGGAACGCTCCGCGCAGTTGGTGAGTCCGTACGACGCGTTCTCCACGTTGCATCCGGTAAAGACTTCGCCTTGCTCGGTGAGCAAGGCGGCGCCGACGTGAAAGTTCGAGTACCGTGCATAGGCACGTTGCAAGGCCTGGCGGGCGGCCTGGAGAAGCGATTCGCGCTCCTGGCTGGATAATGGCGTTGGCGGCATGGTTCGGCTCTGGAAATATACACTACCACCGCTCTCTGTCAGGCTGAGTCGCTTTGCTGTTATCTATCGCGCCACCTGCACCAGAGCATGCTGCAACAGCGTCAGCGCGATCGACCATCGCCTGCGGGCCTCAGCTTCATCATCGCCAAATCCGGAGACATAAGCGGTGATGCAGAACCCCTCGACGGATTCAGCGGGCTTGTCCTCAGGACGGTAATAACAGCGACGAATCACCAGCTCCACGGCCGACGCTATTTCCGGCGCGCGCTTGAGCAGCGCGCACAAGTTCTTCGCCAGCGTTTCATGACGCTCGAGAGACAAGCGCGGCCCATCTCCGGCGAAGATCAAGTCAACGTAAGAGACAAACTTGCCGGGTTCGCCGAAGATCTCTTCTTCGGGAGCTATCTCCTGGCTGTACCAGGCATCGCATTTAGCGGACTGCAGAGGAAACTCCGCGGCATTGATGCGGGAGAGAAAAGCGCTCAGCTCCGGAGACTGCGCTGCTTCAGAGATTTGCAGCACCAGGTCGGGATGGCGTTTCAGATCGTAGTACCGGCTGGCGCCGTCTTCAGACTGCCACGGCAACTCCAGCGCCGGGTCTTCCCTGCCGAGCCCCACCGAATAGTCGGCCTGCATTAGGGCATCCCGTGATGGAGGAAGAAGTTGATCATCTGCCGCTCGGCCCAGCGGCCATCGTAGCCGTTGGGTTGGGCGAGAAAAGCACAGTGGCCACCGTGCTCGGTTTCGAGCAGAGTGATGCTGGGGTTCGCCAGGATTTTGGCGCGCGTCTCCGGCAGCATGCGGATGAATGGATCGTCCAGCGCGTGGATGATCAAGGTGGGAACAGCGATCTTGTCCACCACTCGGGCCGCAGCAGCGCGATGGTAGTAATCATCCGCGCCGGTAAATCCGCAATAGGGCGCGGTGACAACGTCGTCAAACTCGCGGATGGTGCGCGGCCAACGCGAAGGCACTTTGTAGCGCTCCGGGAACAGCTCGGCTTTGCGGCGAATACGACGCATCAAGCTGACCAGGAATTTGTATTCGTAAATCCGGTTCGAAGGTTCGTGCATGGCGTCAGCCGATGGCCCAAGGTCGGCAGCGGGCGAAACCGCAACCACCGCCTTGAGTTCAGGAGGCGTGGTGTTGTCCCTGCCCCAGTCGCCGGCCAGCTTGAGCACTAGGTTGCCGCCCATGGAATACCCCACCAGTCCGACGCGTGGAAGCCTTTTCTGCTCCACCAGCGCGCGCAGCACGGCGCCGACGTCGCTCGACAGGCCGGAATGATACAGCGTGGGCCCCAGGTGGTCAGTGCCGCCGCAGTTGCGCATGTTCATGCGCACTACGTTCATGCCTGCGTTCCAGGCTTTGCTCCCCGTACCGATCACGTACTGCGAGAGGCTCGAGCCTTCCAGGCCGTGGACAATGATGACCGTGGCGTGCTCCGCAGGCGCTGCTTGCCAATGACAATGACACAGAACCTCGATGTCTTCTTCAACCTGAAAAAATTGCTCTTCCGGCGGCGGCAAGCTGCTCTTACGAGGCAAAAAATTGCCGGCCAAGGTCATGGCGTGGCGGTTGCTGAGAAACCACCGCGGCACAAAGGGTTCGAATTGGAGAAGCTTGTCTCTTCCCGGCATTGCAGGTCGTGTCCTGCTCGGGGTGGAGCAGGCATTTATGCCTGCGTACCAGCCCTCAAAATCTCCCGGCTTCAGCCGCTGAGGCAGAAGCTCGGTAGAGATGCAGTTCAGCACGCTCCAGACTTTATAATGGTGCTGCTGTAAATTCTAACCGAGCTGTTCTTTTATGCCGATTTTTGAATACCTTTGCCGTGAGTGCAGACACCGTTTCGAGGCCATTGTGCTGGGATCGCAGACGCCCAAGTGCCCGAAGTGCGAGAGCAAAAAGCTGGAGCAGCAGCTATCGCGCTTTGCCGCCGGCAAATCTTCGGCCGCAGCCACCGACAGCGCTGGTGGGCCATGCGGTTCCTGCGGTGATCCTCGCGGACCCGGCGCGTGTTCGCTCGATGATATGAACTGATCGCCCCTGCTGTAGGCTTTAGGGTGCGATCACGCCGATCACCCGATCACCCGATTTCTGGCTGCTAGTAACCGCCTGTGCCAGACCATCGCTTTTCGCCCTCGTGTAAAATAGAACCATTCACTGACGGTGGGTATAGTTCAGTGGCAGAACGCCAGACTGTGGCTCTGGATGTCGTGGGTTCGACCCCCACTACCCACCCCATTACCTCATTTTGTTCTCAACGACTTATGTTTTTGCCCGTTGCCGTTCGGTGCAGCTAGAGCCTTCCTGATCGGCTCATAAGTAGCGTAGAACCACGGGAAAAACAATCTGTCGTGGGTCCCGTGCCCACTACCCCAAAACATACGCATGAAAAATGCAACGGCTAACTGAGTTATTCTGGACCCCACGAAAAGACTAATCGTTCGTCACGTCATGGCATGATGCATAAAACTTACCAACTCGTCTGCCCGTTGCCTGCACAGGCAGCTTTGGAACGGATCAAAGCCCTTCTATCAAAGGAGTGCGTCAAATATCGGGCTGATGATCTCTCGATTAGCTCGACGCAAACTCCGATTGTTTTTTTCAACTTTGATCCGCGAGGATTCAGTCACAGCAATTGGGTTGGCCTAAACCCGTTCATGTATGTCAGTAGCGTCGAAGTGCGATGCGAGCCTGCCGATAATGGACTTACGAAAGTTATCGTTCGCGTCGACCGGTTTCGAGCGCTTATTTGGGTGGGATGTTCGGTCGCGCTCGGTGCCCTGGTGGCATCTGCCATGCCGGAATGGGCCGGCTTGCTCGTTTTGGTCACATTCACCGGTGCCACGTGGTTCCGCACAGTGTCCCTTGGTGGTTACCTGATAAGGAAAGAGATTGGTGACCATCTAAGGCTCGCGGAGTACCGGAGTCGTTGGTACATTCTAGGAGTGAGGGCCGGTTTGTGGTTGATGTCATGGCGGAAATCAGGAACTAAAACCGAGTGAAAAGTCGGTGGTGTTCGGGGCCGTTCACGGGTTTTTGTATTCCAAACGATGCTTTAAGTGCCGTCTGACTGTTTGTAATCTGTTGGAACTACGTTTCACTTCAGGTTCGACCCCCACTACCCACCCCAATTTTTAAGGACCCCGGCGTCCTTACATGCCTGCCTCGCAAGAACATAACGCACCACAGATCAACTTTAGTAACCGTTGCAAAGCGTCGGCGGCATGGGAAAATTGTTGCTTGCGACGGAGCTGCAAGGGATGGTAAAGGCGAAACGCGTTCGTTCACCACGGTTCTCTGTGCCGAACAAGGAGGCCGTTCTCGTCTCAATCGGCGATGAGCGACTCAAAGGCACCCTTCACCTTTTGTCGCTGACGGGTGGTGCAGTTCACTTGGACAAACAGGTTGCCTCGGGCACACTCGGTGAGATTCGGATAAACACTGTCACTGGCCACTTCTCAGCCGCAATAGAGTTCCTGAGGATGGCGAACCTCAACGCACAAGCTTTCCGATTCATCGCTATGGGACCGGTCGCTCGAAAGCGATTGGAAGACGCGTTGGACAAGATGCGCGCGCAGGGGCTGTCGGTCGACAAGACAACCCTGGACCAGTTCCGCAAGTTGGCACGACGCATTCTCTCCGGTCGCTCAGCGAAATGAGGCCCGCGCCAGGATAACGCCGACTGCGCGACATAGGCAGGCGGACTTAAACGCGAGGGCAGGTTCGACCCCACTACCCACCCCATCTTTTGCAATCAGCTTTGTTCACGCCGGCCATGGTGAACATTGCACTCTGCGCTTATTGCGACGCTTGGATGCCGGAAATCCACTACTGTCACGCGGCCCTGAGGAAGGCAATGCTCAGCGAGCAACTGCCTGGTAAGTAACTCTTCCCTTTCTGCGGCGTCCACACAACAAACTTCTCTTCATAACGAAGCAGAAGCGGATGCGTCGAGTTGCGTGAATTCCCTTAACTAGCAGCTAAGGTTGGAAAAATGCACAGCCTACTCTGGATTGTGAGTAGAATTCCGGCAACATACTCGCGCCACTGGAGAGAATTTCCAGGAGGAATCAGCTGAAACAGCTAACAGTAGCAGTTGTGCTGAGTATCATTTTGTTGTTCTCAACCCTGTTTTGCGGATGCGGAAAAGGAAGCTTGTCCAACACCGCCTCATCGCCTACGCCGTCGCCGTCCCCCTCTCCCAACTCCACCACGATTTCGCGAATCCAGCAGCGTAGTGGATGGGCAAGTTGCACCGCATCCTGCGCTGGTACCGGAGCTGCGGTTTTTTCCATGACGCAAGGCATCGCATCGCCTTCACTCAGTGGGTCTTCAGCGAGCTTTCAATTGTTGGCAGGAAGCCAGCCCTACAGCGGAGTGCTCTGGTACAACTATCTGGGCAGCTTCGATACAGCCACCCATTTTGTCTATGACCTCTCCTTTTATATAGACAATCCCTCGGCACAGGCGCTCGAGTTCGGAGTTAGCCAAAGCGCCGGCGGGAATCGCTACCGCTACTACGTGCAATGCCTGCTGGTCGGACAACAAGTGTGGCGCGTGTGGAATCCGTCCAGCAATGCGTGGGTTGCTTCCAGCGTGCCATGCGCCATGCCTGCGGCCAATACGTGGAACCATCTGATCTGGGAGTTCGAACGCGATTCGACTGGCAACGTGATCTTCACCGCTGTGACTGTCAACGGAACCCGGTCCGTCATCAACCTGAGCATGCCGCACGACTCCGACTCCACCAGCGGCCTGGACGCTGTTTTCCAACTCGACGCTAACGTCAACGCCACGCCTTACTCCGTGTGGCTGGACAATGTGACCTTGACGTTCTGGTAGGCATTCAGCAATTAGGTAATGGGATAAGTTCGATAGAACAGTGGTTTCATCAGTCGCGCGAATCGCCCGTTGAGTTCAGCTAACAGCCCGCTGTCTGGGTCGTGAACTCTGCCTTGTAAAGTTTCGCGAGAACCACTCAGCGGCAGCATTCACTACCTGCTCCAGCGTTCCAGGTTCTTCGAACAAGTGCGTGGCTCCAGGGACCACGTGCAGGTGGCTCACGCAGCGCATCTCGGCCATGGCTCTGCGATTGAGGGCCAGGACCGTCTCGTCGTTGCCGCCGACAATCAGCAACGTCGGAGCCTGCACTTTCCCCAGTACGTCCTCGGCCAGATCGGGCCGTCCGCCGCGAGAGACCACAGCCGCGACCTTCTGTTTCATCTCCGCGGCAGTGATCAGCGCGGCCGCGGCGCCGGTGCTCGCTCCAAAAAGCCCCACCGGCAATCGGGCGATTCCAGGCTGAGCCAGTACCCACTGTGCGGCCAGAGTTGAACGGGCGGCAAGCAACGGAATATCAAATCTGTACTGCATGGTGCGGTCATCAATCCTCTGCTCGTCCTCGGTCAAAAGATCCAACAGCAAAGTGGAGAATCCGCGCTGATTGAGTTCTTCCGCGACATGCCGGTTGCGCGGGCTCCGCCGGCTGCTGCCGCTGCCATGGACAAAAATGACTATCCCCAGGGCCTCTGGCGTCACGCGCAGGTCACCGTGCAGGACGGCGCCTTCGATGGGGATACGGACCGGCGTGGCCGGCTTGTTTTGCATTTGGGCTGTCACGCCACACCTTTCTTCTGTTGCTGGCGCGCAACCGCCAGCGATTGGGCGGCACGCTCAAGCAGCGCCTGGACTTCAGAGTCCTCCATCTGGGCAAAATTCCCGTAGAACTCGCCGATGGCAAAAAACGACTCAGGCCGCAGAACCGAAACGAAGTCGTCAGCGGCCCGGTTCATTTCCTGATCGGCGTGGAATGACGCCACCGGAACCGCCACCACGATTTTCTTGGGATGCAGGGTGCGCAGAGCGTCGATCGCAGCCAGCATGCTCGACCCGGTGGCGATTCCGTCGTCCACCAGGATGACGACCTTGCCCTGAACGGAAACGCCCGGACGCGCCCCGCGATACAGCCGCTCGCGCCGTTCGAGCTCAGCCTCCTGAACGGCAACGGTCTCCGCCAATTGCTTCTCGGTAATGCCAAGTTCATCCACCACCTGACGGTTGAGGACGCGGACCCCGCCGCTCGCAATCGCGCCCATGGCCAATTCTCTTTGCCCGGGAGCGCCAAGCTTCCGCACCAGCAGGATGTCGAGCGGTGCGCGCAACGCCTGGGCTACTTCAAATGCGACCGCCACCCCACCCCTGGGGATCGCGAGCACTAGAACATCATCGCGGTCAGCGTACCCGGCGAGCTTGGCGGCGAGTCGGCGGCCGGCTTCCACTCGGTCTTGAAACATACAGCACCTCTTCCGAAACGGTCTCACCACGCAACGGACCGTGCGTTGACTCGATCACCCGCGTCAGTTCAGGCGGCTCGCGGCCTTCCAACCCGCGATGCTGTTGCGTACCAGATCGGCCGGACGTCACGAAGGAAGACTTTCGCCGTTACCGGGCCAATGTGTTTGAATTCCTGCAGTCTCCGCGAAAGTTCAGCCGGCGTTCTGGACTGGGCCAGCAAGTTCGAAAGTGTTCCGTAGCGGTGCTCCAGCTCCCCGCAAACCTCAAGAAGCTTCGTCGCCGTGGAAAAGTCATATCGAACGTAGTGGGCCCGGTCAAGCACAGCCACCAGCTTGTCCCAACCCGCCCGCAGGATGGCTTGCGGGCTGGTGAGTCTCTCCGCCACCAGCTCATGATAGGCTCGCGCCGCGATCTCGGTTTGAATCGGCTTTCCGAAGAGCAGGCAGGCCAGAAACCATTTGAAGATCTCGGTTTCCCTTTTCGATTCCAGGTCGATGTGCAAAGCCCGCGCGTTGGTCAGAACTGGCTTGACCATGATCGTCTCCCAACTCATCGCGAGCACGGGCCGCCCTTGCGAGGTCCAGCGGGTAACAGGTCGAGTTGCCAGGGTGGCCAGGCTCTACTCTCTTGGATGACGGCTCGGGCTAAGGAGGATGACGGCTGCGCAACGAAGCGCAAACAGATGTAGCCGGGTGTCTCCGCCCTCGCGCCCGCTTTGGATGCTGGGGTGGAGTGGTTGCCTTTCGGAGACGCCCGGCCTCATCTTCATTTGTATGATCAAACGCACTTCTCTTCCGTGACGCAAATCACAGTTGTGAGAGATCCTGTTTCCGTTGTTGGCGCGTGGAGCAAGCAGCGGCGCCGCTTGGGCCCGGCCCAGTGGGGGTCTGTGTTACACTATGTTTTTCAACCACATACACAGAAACTAGCATGCTCTTTTCGAAGGAATATGTCGGGTACTTAGCCCGGCAAGTGACCCAAAAACTGATTGCTGGCGGGTTTATTGAGACCAAGCACGTGCCTGAGGTCACGGCGGCGCTGAATACCGCGTTGCTCGAAGAGTTGCAACTCGAAGACCGGATCAACGATGAAGTCCGCCTCATCCTGGAACAATATGATGACGAGCTGCGTCGCGCCGGCGCCAGCTACCAGGAAATGTTTAAGAAAGTGAAAGGTGAGCTGGTGCGGAAGTATAAGGCGGTGCTGTGAGACTTTCCCGCGACAAGATCAACAAGTTGGCTCACACTGTGGCCGATACTTTGGCGGACCTCGATCAGGTAGATTTCGTTGAGGACCGCAACACAATTCGCATGGAAGCGCGCCGCATTCTGGAGGAGCTGATGGCGGCAGAAGCGAAAATTGACGTCGCGGCGCGGCAGAAAATCGAAAGTCAGAAACGCACCATCACCGAAGGCACCCAGGAGTGGGACATCCTCTACCGCAAGTACTACAACGAAGAAGTCAAGAAGCTGGGAATCTGAGCAGATTGGGTAACTGTGTAAATTCGAAATTGAGTAATTGAAGCCAAACCCTGGCGCCTTGGCAATCAATTACCAAATCACCTAATTACGAAGTTTTTCTTAGTGGCCTGCGTCTTTACGCTCTTGCGGCGTCATTCTTCCCCAGAGCTGGTCCACCGTGGCCTGAATGGTGGCGTTCCCGGGCGCTTTTTCCCGGGCTGAATTCATCCAGCGATAAGCCGTGACCCGGTCCTGCTGTACGCAACGCCCGCCGGCGTAGAGTTCGCCCATTTGCATGGCCGCAGCCGGCTCGCCCCGCTGCACCGCCGCGCGCAAGTAGGTC
>DATFXI010000034.1:0-13500 GCA_035316085.1 Candidatus Angelobacter sp. | reverse complement strand
CTGATGAGTACCGAGAGATCGTTGTCGATGACAAAGCCTGGGTTCCCGCCGAGGCTGCACGCAAGGTCACGCAAGAGGCGCCTCTGCACGGATGGATTCCCGGCCCGGTCCTGAGCGAGACGTCCCTGTCGCTTTCTCTCGAGGAATTAACGGACCTCTATCGCACGAACCTTTCGGTGCCGGCGGAAGACGAGCACGAACTCTCTGGAGACCTGCCGGATCCCGCCGGGCTTCCCGACGCGGAAGAGTTCGAGTCTAAAATTCGCGAAAGAAACCGGCTCCGCCTCGAAGATCTCGATTTCTGTTCCGACTTGTGGCAACCGGGGCCGGTGCGGGGCTCGGAGGAGCAGATCGAAAACCTGGCAGCAAGGCTTATGTTGGCAGTGCAGCCGCTCTCCGGGAAGGAAAAATGGCAGCTCGCCGCGGTTTATGCCGGCAAGTACGGCGGAAAGCACCGTGAGCCCTGGGAAGAACTTGTTGCCTTTGTAAGGCTGGTTCACCGCGAGGCAGCCGATTGCCAAGAGACCCTCCTTAAATATGGCCCCGTGCTTCCTGCGAGCACAGAACTTGAAGAACAGCAGCAGATTGCCGATGAGATCCTGGACCATTTTGAACAGGGCGGAAAGCTCGGCGCCTTCACTCTTTGGAATCACAAAGCATGGAGCCAATTCGTCACGGAAGCGCGCGTCAACGGCCGCCGGCCGACGCGACGTGAGCACTTTAATGCCCTGTCGAAGCTCGCTCGCTTGAAGATTCTGCGGCGTGACCTCGGGCTGCGCTGGGACCGTCAGGTGGCGCCTCTGGGCGCTTCCTCTTCGGGCCAAATGGGAGAGGCCCTTGAAAACACGCTGATTCAATTCTGCGATCCCATTCAGCATTGCCTGGAATGGCAAGCCCGCGTCTGGGCTCCTCTACAGCAGGAGTTGCAAAATCTTGGCTTACGCTGGGACAAGCTGATTTCCGGCCAACCCGTTTGTGTTGGCGCTTACGGCGAGCTGGCGCGTATCGAGCGGGCGGTTGTCGTGGTCCTGTTGCCGGTCCTGTCGGCGCGGCTCAACAAGCTCAAGTGGCTGCACGTCAACCAGGAGCTGCACGCGTTGCAAGAAGAGCTTCTACTCGCTCGCCAGAACTTCCGTTCCTCCCGGGTCCTTCGCGCGCTCGCCGATGCCGCAGGCAATCTGGACTCGGTGCGTTATGGTGAAGCTTACACGCGGCTCGTCAACATCAGAAGCCGCCAGGCTGACCTGGACATGCGCAATTCCTTGCTCAGGCGGCTCGAGGCTGCGGCTCCTGCCTGGGCGGACTGCATTCGCCGTAGACAGGGAGTTCACGCGACCCAAGCGATTCCCGGCGATCCGGCGCGCGCCTGGACCTGGCGCCAGCTCAACGACGAACTGGAGCGCCGCGGTGGCGTTTCTCTAGAAGCGTTGCAGAGGCAGAGCGAGATCCTGCGCGAAAAAATCCGCCGAGTCACGATTGACTTGATTGACCGGCGAGCATGGGCGTTCCAGGCCCGGCGCACATCCTCGCAGCAGCGACAGGCCCTGATTGGCTGGCTGGACACCATACGCAGAATCGGCAAGGGAACCGGCCTCCGCGTTCCCCTGCTGCGCGCGGAAGCTGCGCGCAAGATGAGCGAGTGTCGCGGCGCGGTACCCGTGTGGGTGATGCCGCTCTCGCGTGTGGTGGAGAACTTCGATCCGCGAGTCACGCGGTTTGACGTGGTCATTATTGATGAAGCCAGCCAAAGCGACGTGATGGCCTTGCTTGCCCTGTATCTGGGCAAGTCGGTGCTGGTGGTAGGCGACCACGAGCAAGTGAGTCCTACGCCCGTGGGCCAGGACTTGGGGTTGGTCGGCAACCTGATTTCGCAGTATCTGCAGGGAATTCCCAATGCTCATTTGTACGATGGGCAAATCTCTATCTACGACCTTGCCCGGCAGTCCTTTGGAGGAACGACCTGTCTGGTCGAGCACTTCCGCTGCGTGCCGGAAATCATCCAGTTCAGCAACATGGTCTCTTATGACAGCCGCGTGAAACCGCTGCGCGACGCAAGCCGCGTTCAAATACAGCCACCGCTGGTTGCCTACCGGGTGTCAGGTTCCACCCGGGACGAAAAGATCAATCGCCAGGAAGCCCTGGCCATCACATCATTGATTGCCGCCGCCATGGAACAACCCGAATATCAAGTGAATGAGGCGGGCCAGCCTGTGAGCTTCGGCGTAGTTTCCCTCCTTGGCGACGAACAAGCGATTACGATTGACGGCTTTCTGCGCAGCCATCTCTCGCCTGACCGTTATGAGATGCACCGGCTGCTTTGCGGCAACGCCGCCCAGTTTCAGGGGGACGAGCGCGACGTGATCTTCATCTCCTTGGTGGATACGGCCGAACGCGGTGCGTTGCGGTTACGGGACCAGCAGCTCTTCAAACAGCGCTTCAACGTG
The DNA here is from genome assembly GCA_035316085.1 of Candidatus Angelobacter sp. GTDB lineage: Bacteria > Acidobacteriota > Terriglobia > Terriglobales > Acidobacteriaceae > Angelobacter. The sequence goes on along the minus strand of DATFXI010000034.1, from coordinate 11,056 downwards.
GCTGCGAGCCGCGGCCGGGACCAGATGTGGATTGTTCATTCCATCGACCCTGAGCAGGATCTGAAACCCGAAGACTTGCGCCGGCAACTGATCGAGCACGCGTACGATCCCACACATCTCATGCGCGCGCTCGAGGAAACAGACGAGAAGAAATCGCAGTCTCCGTTCCAACGTGACGTCGCGAAGTATCTTGCCTGCCACGGTTATCGAGTCACTCCACAATGGCGGGTAGGTAAATATCGAATTGATCTGGTGGTGGAAGGCGACGGCAGGCGGCTGGCGATCGAATGCGAAGGCGACCCTCATGATCCCATCGACATCCGGATGCTTCCTGAGGACATGGAGCGGCAGGCCATTCTCGAGCGGCTGGGTTGGATCTTCACACGGGTTCGTGCCACGGAGTTCCTCCGCGACGCGGAGCGGGCCATGCGTCCGGTACTGGAAAAGCTGGACACACTGGAAATCCTCCCTGCCGGCGAAGCGCTGGAGCCGAACGAGGCATCGCCTGCCTCATGTAGGGATGGAGCCGGCGAATCGCTGATCGTGACAGAGGACTTGCAGCAAGCCCCTGTCGCGCCCGAAGATCTGGTCACACGTGTAATCCGCCGAGCGAGTGAGTTGCGCCAGGAGTGGGCGGCAGCATAGGCGAGAGAGGAGCCCGCCAGCGGCCCAAGGTTGTCCACCTAATGCAGCAGAAACTCCAACGCCTCCGCGAGTGCCCCTGTGCCGAGTCCTTTCTCCACGCAGGCGTCAAACGCCTCGAGAACACACTTAGGAAGACACAGGCTGCCTGAAAAGAGGATGATTGGGATCCCGTAGCCCAAGCTGCTGCGTGTTCTGCGCGCAGTCTCTTCGCCGTCCATGCCTGGCATCAGGTAGTCCACTACCACGGCATCCACGGCATGCGTCTCGAGAAACTGTAGAGCCTCTTCGCCGGAGTTGGCTGTGTGAACGGTGTAACCCAACTCTTCAAAAAAAAGACGATGCGCGTCCACGATCGCAGTATCGTCGTCCACGAAGAGTATGGTTCCCACGTGCGATCTGGTTAGCGCGATGGTTGATTCGCGATCAGCGTTCCGAATCGAGTTTCGTTTGATGTGCGCTGCCGAAGGGTCTGAGGAAGGAGGATGCTGTTGGAACGAACGCACGGCTCGTCTCCTTAAAAGAAAAAATCAGAGACGAAATGGCGCCCGCCAAATTATCGGTAAGACGTTGGAGTTTCCACTTTTCGGTTGAGCGTGAGCCAAGCGAAAAGAGCGAACCGGAGGAAAAACCAGAATTTGATTTAAAGCGGAGCGATGTCGGCTTGATCGTTTGCGTACCGCTCCAAGATTGCCGCTATGCGCGCTACCTGCTGGTCTGCCAGCCTGAGATAACTGGCCACCGTGTTGTTCCCTGTATGAGCGCCAGCTAGAAATAGCGCATTGCGTATTACGGCCAGAGGACAGTTAATCTGGTGGTTCAGTTTAGCGACTAGCTTCTTTTCACCCGATGACATTTGTTGGTCCTCCTGGTATTACCAACAGCAACTCGTTTGCCATACTCGTGCTCCTGCACCAAGAATGAAAAACAAATTTCGTTCTCAGTCGACGCAAGTTGCAATGAAGTCATCGGCTTTGCGATTCTCAAGGATTTAAAAACTGGCGTAGGCTGCAAAATGCGGCTTGTGGTGACGGTGATCCAAGAGAGCAATATTTACCCAACCTGCAGTTCGTTGGGTTCTGAGCCGTTCTCTTGAATCGTCTCTGCTTCAACTACGCTATGCGCCAAAGCGCGCCAAATTGCGCCAAGTAATTGTGACGGTGCGCAATTTCGTCAATCGTGATGCCAACTGGTCTTTAGCTCGCCTTGAGAGTCGAACCAGTATCGCCGCTCCGTCGAACCAAGCGCGAACAAGATCAGATTCTGGTCGTAATACCGGGCTGGGTTGCCGTACAAGCCGGTTTGTGAATTGAACTCGGCTCGCACTCGTGATGCCTGCTCGACACCGAGATTTTTTTCTCCGAGGGCTGAGAGGTAAGGCAGCAAGGCTCCAGAAAAGCCCACTGGCCCCTTGGCGTCTTCGACGTTACCATCTTGTTTGACTTTTGCCGGAGGGACAGAGGTGGTGCGCAAGTAATGCGCCATTCCGGAGAGGTCCTTGAGCATCGGACCCGCCTGCGGAGTTGAAGGATCGAGCAATCCTGCCCAGAGATAGACGCGAATGGCTTCAAAACTGCCTAGGCGCGAAGGAGTGTGGTGACCGTTCGTGGAGACTTCGATCCAGTCCATCGCGAACCCTTGCGGCGCCGACTCCTTGATCAACAGAGGTACGGTTGCAGCTACGTGTTGCCAAGGTCCCTCGGGCATCTCGTGGGCGAGGCGGACCAGGAGTTGTAACGGCACATAACTGGCATTGAGACGATAAGAGTCGTGATGGTGAAATCCCTTTGGCGCGGGTAGTAGGGCGGCTCCGAAGCCAGGGATCTGCACCACTTCTTTGTCAGCAATTCTTTTGGCCAGCGCCGTTCCCAGCGCCGTATAACGCGGCTCTTTCCAGGCTCTGCCCGCTTCCAGCAAAGTGTAGGCCATCCAAACATCGGCGTCCGCGGCGGAATTGGCATCGATCACGCCCCACTGATTGCCTGGCTTCCGTCCCCACAACCAGGCGGGAGTATGCGCGGTGAGATCTCCGGAGGCGAGATTTTTCTCAGTCCAGCGAAGCAGCCCGTCAAAGCGCGGACGATCATCCGCGACCAGCGCAAAAAACATCGCATAAGCCTGGCCCTCCGATGTTGTCCGGTCTTGAGCGTCGTGATCTATGACGCGCACCTGGTCGTCCATAAAGGCAGCGGCATAGCGCTGCCAAAGAGGCCAATCCTCAGCAACGCTCGAAGCCGAGGTCGAGATGAGCAGGAACAAGAGTAAAAGGGAGCTGAGCCTCATTGCTCTTTCCGCGCCTCCAGACGACTGGCAATGGTTGTTTTTGCGGAGCGGCGCGTTAAGGACTAAGCGTTAAGAGAATCGTAAACTATGGAGCCTTATCATAACTGATGCAGCCAAGGACAGCTTAAGATGCACTCGCGACACGATTTGCCATCGTCATCTTAGTCCGGGCTAAGGGCGGGCATTTTCGCAAAGAGACTTGCAAGTTTCTTTTGCAACACCCATTCAGGGCAGCCCAGCTCACGATTTCAGCATCCATACGAACCAGACGGCAAAACAACCAAATCTTAACCGCCCTTTGTCACAGGAAATCAGATTAAGAATCGAAGGTTCTTACTCAACACGTCGTCGACAAGCGCCAGTCGTCCAATTTTTTCACCGCCTTCGATTTGATTCGATCACACTCACCGCCACTTGGACAGGAGTACCTTGCCACGCAATGGTCTGTTTAGAGGACTGCTGGCTCTGCTTAGCCTGTGTGGGCTGGGCGTTTTGCTGGTACTGCCTTTGGGATGGCGGGAGCAAACAGCGCTGGGAGTTGCACTCATCCTGGTGGCTGTCCTGCTCAACGGAGCCTCGCGCTCAGCCACAGTCACTCTGGCGCTCGTGACCCTTTCGGTTTTCAGCACGCTGCGCTACGGGTACTGGCGCGTAATCCAGACCTGGGAAGGAATCACGAGCGCAGGCCACCTGCACAGCTGGGACACGTTTGTCGTGTTGCTCCTTCTTATTGCCGAGTTCTATGCCTTTGCGGCGCTTGTTCTCGGATATTTCCAAACATTGCGTCCCCTGTGCCGGCAGCCGGTGAGGATGCCGGACGATCCCCAGCGCTGGCCCACCGTGGACGTTTTCATTCCGACTTACAACGAACCGCTCAGCGTGGTGCGAGCGACGGTCCTGGCTTCGCTCGCCATGGACTATCCGGCAGACAAGATGAGGGTCTTCGTGCTGGATGACGGCCGGCGTGAAGAGTTCAGTGATTTTGCGGCCAGCGTGGGTGCGGGCTACATCGCAAGAGACAATAACCAGCACGCAAAAGCCGGCAACATCAATTTCGCCTTAAAGCAGACCAGCGGCGAATACGTAGCCGTCTTTGACTCCGATCACGTGCCTACCAGCTCGTTCTTGGAGACAACGCTCGGCTGGTTTCTGCGCGACGTTCAGTTGGGACTGGTGCAAACGCCGCACCACTTCTATTCTCCCGACCCATTCGAGCGCAATCTGGGCCAGTTTCGAAAGATTCCGAACGAGGGCGAACTGTTTCACCGTCTCGTCCAGGACGGGAACGACTTGTGGAATGCCAGCTTCTTTTGTGGCTCCTGCGCGGTGTTGCGAAGAGACGCGCTCAATGAGATAGGCGGCATCGCGGTGGAGACGGTAACCGAAGACGCGCACACGGCCTTGCGCATGCAGCGACGAGGCTGGAACACGGCCTACCTTAATATCCCGCAGGCTGCGGGTCTGGCGACCGAGAGCCTGGCGGCGCACATTGGCCAGCGCATTCGGTGGGCCCGCGGTATGGTCCAGATCCTGCGCCTCGAGAACCCCCTCTTCGTGAGCGGTCTCACGCTTTCGCAGCGACTGTGCTACTTCAACGCCACAACCCATTTCCTTTTCGCGGTGCCCCGCCTGATTTTCCTGACCGTGCCCTTGCTCTATTTGCTTCTAGGAATGGTCAACATTTACGGCTATTCCCTGGCGGTATTTGCTTACGCTCTTCCCCACATCGCGCTCTCCAACCTCACGAGCTCCCGTATGCAAGGACGTCACCGCTTTTCCTTCTGGAGCGAAGTGTACGAGGCAATACTCGCGCCGTACATCGTGTTGCCGACCCTATTGGCGCTGATCAGCCCGCGACTGGGTAAGTTCAACGTCACAGCCAAGGGCGGCATTATCCGGCGCTCTCACTTTGACCGGCGCATCGCTCTGCCCTTGCTGTTGTTGTTGGGGCTCAACCTGGCCGGCCTTTACATGGCCAGGCAGCGTTATCTCACTGATGCCAACCACCGCGACACGGTGATCATGAATTCCGTGTGGACCGTGTACAACGTTGTAATTCTGTCGGTCGCGGCCTCGGTGGCATGGGAGAGACGGCAGCGGCGTTCTCAAGTGCGCGTTGACTTGCGCGTGCCATTCACGCTGACGGCGAACGGCAAACCGATTACCGGCATGACCAGACAGCTCTCGCTTCACGGAGCATCCGGAAAACTCGACAAGTCGGTGCGGCTGGCCAGAGGCACGCCGGTCGCGATTACTCTGGGCGATCGAAGCTCGCCGTGCGAAATACAAGCGCTTGTTGCGCACTCTGCCGGCCGCCGCCAGTATCTTCTGTTCCCAAGCCCTACAGCCGGGCAAGAGCAATATCTTGTGAACTTGGTCTATTCGCGGCCTGAGGCGTGGATCTACTGGCGCAACTCGGAAGCGGACCGCCCCCTGCGCAGCCTCCTTCACCTCACCTGGCTTGCGCTGCGCGGGATGGTAATCGTGTCTTTAGGTTTCCTGGGTGTGCTTCCGACACGGGATCGCACGCCGCCAACGGAAAGAAAAGGGAAGCCGCGCGAGCCGGCAGTGGCGTCCATTGCCCTCGCAGGTCTCATGCTCATAGTGCCTCCCAGGCTGGAGGCCTGGGGCGTGCCGGAGTCGAAGCCGACTCCGGAGCCGACAGCCCAGCCTGCTGCATTTCACGACGAATACGAACTTGCGAACACAGACATCGCATTGCGCGATTCAGGAGCCGTACACAACATCTTCTTTCGCGTTCCGGTGATGAAGGTGATCAGCAGCGCGACGTTCAAGATCCGCTACGCTGCGCCGATGTTGTTGCCCGGCGAAGCACGGCTGGAGGTCACACTCAATGGCACGCTCGCAGGAACTGTAGCCCTCACACCGGGGAGAGACGTGGGGGCGGAGATGATCTTGCCAACGGATCTGTTGGCCTCGGACAACACGCTTACCTTTCGACTCGAAGGACGATGCGATGCTTGCCAGGGCGCACGCGTCCCATGGGTCGTCTTGAGCCCGGCCAGCCTGCTCAGTTTCAGCGGGACAAGACTCGCGCTCGCGAACGATTTGTCATTGCTGCCGGTACCCTTTTTTGATCCTGCAGGAGGGCATCCCTGGAGTTTGCCCGTGGTTTTTGCGAATTCCCCTGACCTGCACACGCTCAAAGCAGCCGCAATTGTCACGTCGTGGTTCGGTGTTTTTTCTGACGTACGCGGCATTCGCTTTCCAACCAGTATCGGCCGGCTGCCAGACGGCAACGCGGTGGTTTTCCTGCTGCGCGGCTCGGAACTGGCGAGCGGTCTCGCATTACCAGTTCAGCCCGGCCCGCTCATTGCCATACGCGATAATCCGCACGATCCGTTCGGGAAGCTTCTCATTGTGACCGGCGAGCGCAGCGAGGATCTGGTGGCCGCTGCGCGTGCGCTGGTTACGCGAAACAACGCGCAGGCGCACGTCGATTCGGCTTACGTCCGCAATTCTGAAGTCCCCTTGTCTCAGGAGTACGCTGCTCCGCGTTGGCTGAGAGTGGACCGGCCCGCTCCAATCGGGACGTACACCACCGCTGACAGGTTTGAGCTGAAAGGTTCGGGATCGATCAACATTTACTTTCGCCTGCCGCCGGACCTGTTCTTGCTGGCGCGTCAGTCTGTGCCTCTCCTTCTGAAATTCAAATACGAAGGCGTGGCGGAGGGTTCGCGCGCAGCACTCTATCTTCAGCTGAACGGAAAAGACGTTGATAGCATCCGCTTGCGACCTGCTGCGGTTCCCACAGAGGAGGCCGAGATTGTCCGGCTTCCCACCGGCCGGCTGCAAGCGTACACGAACACGCTGACTGTCTACTTTGATTTCGGCGCGCCTCAAAATGCCAGCCGCCAGTATGCCCTTATTCATCGCGATTCCTGGCTGGATCTGCGCGCGTTGCCGCATTCCGTCACCTTGCCCCGGCTGGAGTTATTCGCGGACGCAGGTTATCCGTTTACACAGTGGCCGGACCTTGGGCGGACGGCAGTGGTCCTTCCTGAAGCGCCGACGGATGCAGATTACGAGGCGCTGCTCGATATGGCCGGATTCTTTGGCGCGCAGACCGGCCAGCCGGGAACGGCCCTTACCATCAGCGATGCCGCCCACGTTGCAAGCGTGGCCGACAAGGACCTGGTGGTATTGGGTGCCCCTGCCACGCAGCCGTTGCTCGCGGAGTGGGGAAGCGCCATGCCGCTCCAATTGTCGGGAGGCCGGGCATGGCTGAACGAAGACCAAACAACGTCTCGATGGTTACATCCCCAGTGGCCGCTTGTCCTCAAGGACCGGGAAAAGTTGGCGGCGCTCCTGGCCGGCGAAAGGCCACTTGACGTCATCGTGGCGCAATTCGTTTCTCCGCTTCGCGACGATCGCTCCGTTGTAGCCATCGTGCCGCGTGATCCGCGCAATGCGGATGTGATCGCGGCTCTCTTCTTGCCTCCCGTCCGGCAAGGCCCCGTCTACGGCGCAGTCGCCGTTTCGCAGGGTGGGCGCTTTCAATCTTTCCTGCTGGGCGGCCAGGCATACCGCTCAGATCACCTCAATCCGTACCAGCAAGGCTCGGTTTTCATGATTGAACACTACTGGCTCACGCCGGTGCTGGTGTTGGTATTCGCGTTCATGATCGGCGCGTGGCTACGGCGAGGCATTGATCGAGTCGGCGCCCGCCGGCTGGCCGCGGCAAGAGCTTAATAGGAGGTTGCATAACTATGAACCCACGGCCATCAACTCGTCTGATCCTGTTTTCGGCACTCGCCTTTGGAGTCTGCACGTTGCTTGGACAGTCGCAGGACGGCGTCAATATTCTGCTGGGTAAGGCACGATCGCTTGAGGCGCGAGGCCGTATTGATCTGGCAGCGCAGAATTGGCAACAGGTCTTACTAGTGAATCCCAGCCAGACGGAAGCGCTCGCCGGTCTTGCACGCTATGCAAAAGAGAACGGCAAGACAGACGAGGAACGCGGTTACCTGGACCGGCTTCGCAAGATCAATCCCAAGGACCCTGCAATTGCGGCCGTTGAGAGGATGCACGTCCTGACGGCGCAGGAACGCGATCGTCTCGACCAGGCGGGCAGGCTTACTTTGCAACACCAGCCGGATGCAGCCATGAGGATCTATCACGAGATCTTGGGAGAAGAACCGCCTCCTGGGAAATGGGCCGGACAGTTTTATGAAGCAGAAGCGGCCAGCACTGGCGGGCGCGAAAAAGCTGTCGCTCAGTTGCGTCGGCTCTGCGCTCGCGATCCTCACAACGAAATGTCTCGACTGTGGCTGGCGCTGGTTCTCACCTATCATCCGAGCACACGCATGGAAGGGCTTCAATTGTTCGAGGCGATCCAGGATCCGGGTGCTGTAGAGCAGGCGCGTGGTCCGTGGCGCCAGGCGCTCCTCTGGGAGAAGGAAAATCCAGCCGTGCTGAGTCCCCTGGACGCCTACTTGCGGCGCTATACCGATTCGGAACTGCAAAGCATCTCCTCGGCGCTCCACGTGAAACAGGAACATGACATCCGCGAGGCCAACAAAGAGCGGGGTTACCAGGCCTTGCACAACAAGGACCTGGGGACCGCGCAAGCCAAATTCGAAGACGTTCTCCGTCATTCCCCCAACGATAGCAACGCGATCGCAGGCCTCGGCTTTGTTCGTCTTAACCAAAAACGATTCAGCGAAGCACTGAGTCTGTTCGAGCGGGCGCAAGCTCTGGCGCCGCAACGAGCCGACGTGCGCGAAGGAGCTGAAACCGCTAAGTTTTGGCTGGCGATGCAGCAAGCAAATACGTCGTTACAGCAAAACAACTCGCTGGCTGCGATCGCGGCCTACGACAAAGCGCTCACAATCCGTTCGCGAGACAGCGAGGCTCTGCTCGGCATGGCCCAGGCCCTGCTGCAGGCGAAGAGGTTTGCTGATGCGGAGGCGAGATTTCAGCAGGTACTGCTTCAGTCGCCTTCCAACGTTGACGCGAAGGCAGGACTGGGATTCATCCGCCTGAAGCAGGGACAATTTGACGAAGCACAAAAGATGTTCGCGGAGGCGCTGCGTCTGGCGCCGCAGCGAAAGGACATCGACGAGGGTTATCGCAACGCAAAGTATTGGGGCCTGATGAAACATGGAGCAGAGGCGCTCAACCACAACCGCACTGAGGTTGCGGTTGCCGACTATCAGCAAGCGTTAGCTCTAAATCCTGACGCCAAAGACGCGCTGGTGGGTTTGGCACAGGCGAGAGAACGAAACGGAAATTATCGCGAAGCTGTTCAGGCATACCAACGGTTCACCGCGATCGACTCCGGCGAGCCTCGGGGATGGCTTGGACTTATCCATGCACAACTAGGAACGCATGACGCCAACGGAGCAATTGCCGCGCTGCAACTTATCCCGGAAGCGACGAGGCAGCAACTCGAGAAACGGCCCGACTATCTCGCGGAAATGGCTCTTGCATACTACAGTGCTCGTCAGACCGAGCAGGGAGATCAGGCGCTGCGCCGCGCTCTTGATGCCGGTGGCTCTTCAGATACCGAGGAGGCGCTGAACATTCGTGTTCAGCTTGCGGGCCTTCTCATGGACCAGGGGGACACCAGCCGGGCCATCGAAATCTACAGAAACGCAACCCACGCGCATCCTGACAGCGTGGTTGCCTGGGAAGGACTGGTTGGAGCGTATACGCGCCTGCGCGATTTCTCCAGTGCCCTGGCTGCCATCCGCACGATGCCGGCGAGTTCCTACGCGGCCGCCGCAAACCATACAGGGTTTCTCAACGCTGCCGCTGCGGTTTATTCTGCGGGAGGCCAGTGCGCTGAGGCGGAAGAGTTCTTGCGCCGATCAATCAGCCTCGATCACGCCGCGGGACGCCTGCCTGCAGAAAGCACGCAGCTGCAGCTCGCCGATATCTGGCGACGGGAAGGCAAGTACGACAAAGCCCGGCAGGGTTATCGCGAAGTCATCGATCGAAATACAAATTCCATCGACGCTTGGCAAGGCTACATCACCTCTCTCCACAATGTGCACGCGGACAAGACAGTCGTGACGGAAAGCGCGCGTATGCCGGCTGCTCTGCGTAACCAATTGGCGAAGGACGCAAACTTCTTGCTTCTTCTGGCCGCTGCCCACCGGAGCGCGGGAAACAACGAGCAGGTCATCCAACTACTGGAACAGGCTAGGACTCGCTACCAGGAGCAGGGGCGAGTGTCGCCGGCCGAACTGGATTTGCAACTTGCGTGGGCAATGGCCACAACCTCGCAACACGATCCGGATCTCCTGGCCTTGCTTACAAAAGCCAGAACCCGCACCGATCTCACCGCAAAACAGCACGAAGCATTTGACGAAATATGGTCCATATGGAGCGTGCGCCGGGCACAACAGGCTCTTGAGAATCATAAGTCGGAGCAAAGCACAGCGATTCTGCTGGACGCTGAAAGAATGCTCCCGGGGAATCGAAGGATACAATCCGCGCTGGGCACGACCTACCTGCGGCAACACGAGTATCACAGGGCCCTCGACGTGTACGAGTCATGGGGAATGGCAGGAGCGAACGCGGGTGACTATCGAGCGGCAGCAGGCGCCGCCCTGGCCGTCCACAACGATTCTCTCGCCGGCCAGTTTTTGCAGGAGGGCCTCCAGCATTGGTCCCGAGATGCTGAGCTCTTACGCATGTCTGCTAAACAGGAAGTCGCACATGGAAAGTACGACGAGGCAAAACGCGATCTGAGGCTGGCTTTGACCGCCACGCGGGAATCGGCCGGCTCGAATGCCCAAGAGAATGACCCGGGCGCTGCACAGAGTCTGGCTCAAGCCGCGAAGACAGGGGAGAACGATCCGGCAGCAACTCTCCCAGCACTCAATCCGGAAAGCCAATCATCTCCTGCCACAGCTTGTCGAACGACCGCGAGCAGCAACCCAACACGCGAGGCGCAGTCCAGGCCGATCGGCTATGCGCGCGGAAGTCGTGCCAGGTTGGTGAACGCAGCCTATGTCTACAGCGATGGTCCACAGCAACGAGATCGCAACGCGGGCTCCGCCGACGATCCGCAGCAAGCTCAACAACCTCAGCAGGCTCAAGATCGTAAGACTGACTCCACCGACCCTCAACCATCTCAGGACCGTAAAACTGACTCCACAAA
>DATFXI010000033.1:0-8517 GCA_035316085.1 Candidatus Angelobacter sp. | reverse complement strand
GCCGGACACGCCGGCTGCGAAGCCGCTATGGCCGCAGCCCGGATGGGACTGAAGACTGCGCTATTCACCCTCAATGTGGATTTGATCGCGCAGATGTCGTGCAACCCGGCGGTTGGCGGGATCGCGAAGGGCCACCTGGTGCGCGAAGTGGACGCGCTGGGCGGCATCATGGGCGAAGTCACCGACGCGGTCGGTATCCAATTCCGCCTGCTCAACACCTCGCGCGGACCGGCAGTCTGGTCACCGCGTGCCCAGTGCGACAAGCAGCGATACCGCCTCAAGATGCGCGAGGTCCTGGAAAGCCAGCCTAACCTGGTGATCAAACAGGCTGAGGTCGCGGAGTTGATCGTGGAGGAACTTCCACTACGGAGACACGGAGACACGGAGAATAACTTCGCGTTTGGGAGCGCAGCCGCCCCCGGCTGCGACATCGAATCATCTCCCGCAGGCGAGGGCGCCTGCGCCACACGGGTAGCGAAGGGCATCAAACTCCGTGACGGCCGCACCGTTGGCGCGCAAGCTGTCATCATCACCACGGGAACGTTCCTGAACGGACTGATCCACTGCGGCGAGCAGACGTATCCCGCGGGACGCAGCGGCGAGCCGCCTTCGCAGCTACTGGGCGAATCGCTCAAGCTGTTGGGGCTGCGCGGCTGTCGGCTGAAGACAGGCACACCGCCGCGCCTCGACGGGCGCTCCATCGACTGGTCGCGCTTTGAGATGCAGCCGGGTGACGCCGATCCCACGCCGTTCAGCTTCCGCACGAAAAAGATCGCGCAGAAGCAAGTCCCGTGCTACGTGGCCTTCACAAGCCCCGAAACGCACCGCATCATCCGCGAGAACGTGCATCGCTCGCCCATGTATTCCGGGCAGATCAAGAGCATTGGCCCGCGCTATTGTCCGAGCATCGAAGACAAGATCGTCAAGTTCCCGGACAAGACCACGCACCAGCTTTTCCTGGAGCCGGAAGGCCTGAACACGCATGAGATCTACGTCAACGGCATGAGCACCTCGATGCCGATTGACGTGCAGCTAGCCGTCGTCAAGTCCGTGCCGGGCCTGGAAAGCGCGGAGATGCTGCGTCCCGGCTATGCCATTGAGTACGACTCCATCGATCCCACGGAGCTTGAGCGCACGCTCGAGGCCAAGAAGATCAGCCGGCTTTTTCTGGCCGGCCAGATCAACGGGACCTCGGGCTACGAAGAAGCCGCGTGCCAGGGAATCATGGCTGGAATCAATGCCGCGCTGAAGGTCAAGGGCGAACCGCCGCTGGTGCTCGACCGCACGGAGGCCTACACAGCGATTCTCATTGACGATCTGATCAGCAAAGGAACCAACGAACCCTACCGCATGTTCACCTCGCGCGCTGAGTTCCGCCTGCATCTGCGGATTGACAACGCGGATCGCCGTCTCACGCCCCACGGCCGCCGCGTCGGCCTGATCAACGACGGTGCCTGGGCAGACTTCCAGGCCAAACAGGAACGGGCACAGAAGCTGGCGCTGCTGCTCGAGAAGACGCGCGTATCTTCGGAACAGCTCGAGAAGATTGAGCGCGCACAGGCGGAACGGATGGCTACCAGGGCGCACGCAGGAGCCGCGAATGAGAGTGAAGAGTTTGAGGTTGCGCCCTCCGGCAACGGTTTGTCCAGTGCCGTTGGAGCAACGCTAGCCCAGTTGCTCAGGCGTCCGGAGGTTCTGATCGAGGATCTGGCAGAGGTGATTGACGAAAGTTATCACGAGTATTTCGCGGAGATCGCCGAGATACAGGGGCTGGAACAAAACGTTGAAGAAGGAGCACAGCCGCCGGGGTCCCCGACGCGCGCCTCGCGCGACGGGGTGGAGGCGCCCCCGGCTGTGATGAAGGAGTCTTGCACGCAGGCGAGGGCGCCTGCGCTCCACGCTCTCTCCGCTGCCGCGCGCAACGAGATGAAGACGGTCGAGACCGAGATCAAGTACTCGGGCTATCTTGACCAGCAGCGCAAGTCCATCGAGCGCCTGAAGAAGGCCGAGCAGCGCGCTATCCCAGACTGGTTTGACTACGCAAAAGTCAGCGGCCTGTCGCGCGAGATGAACGAAAAGCTGCAGCGCGTCCGCCCGCGGACCCTGGGCCAAGCCTCGCGCATTCCCGGCGTGACGCCGGCGGCGGTGTCATTGATCAATGTGTACATCGAGATTCAAGGAAAGAGGCAGGCCCAGGCACAAGTGTCGGGTTAGGCGCTCTGACTCGTTGAAAATACCAAGGATGAAGGACTAATGAAATTCTTCTGTGCTGTCTTTTTCACAGTGGCCTTTCCGCTGTTCTCGATGGCGCAGACCGATCTCTGCTGGCGAGACTCATATCCCCAGATTCCCGGTCAATGGGCCGGTTTCGGTTCAGTGGTCGAGGCCGGCAATCGCTTCCAAACGATTCCCGGCGTGACCGTCGAGCTGTGGTCGTTATCCAGTGACTACGCTGCCACCCGACGAGGGGCCGCCAACCACGAACCAAGTGCGGGGACATTAGTAAGAACCGTCATAGCTGATCAGCAAGGCCTGTTCAAGCTGGGAGAATTTCTGCCTGGGTTTTATGAGATGCGCGCCCGAATGGGCGGCCGGGAAACGGCCATCGCATTTATCAATAAACAGAATTATCCTGCGCCTCAGTGGATGGGCCGCGGCCTTAGGATTGCTCTTTCTTTTAAGGACAAAGGATGTTCCCGGATCTATGCTGCCGGGCTGGACGACACCGATTGCGGCATTCTGGACTGCAGCAGATTGCCATTTGGCAGGATGAGAATCATTCACGCGGATGGAAAGCCGCTGGGCCAGAGTAGGCTGTTCTTTCGTCCTCACAGCAAAAGTCTGGAAGCCGTGGAGTTTACGCTCGTGACCGACGCCGATGGTTTTGCGACCATTACCTCCGCGCACGGCTGCTACGATATATCGATCGACGGCCCGCGCCCGGGCTCCATGCACCTCTGCTTTCGGGAGGCGGCATCCCCTTCTAGCGTCACCGTCGTCTTACCTCCTCAGCAGAATCCGTAGCTGCCTATCTCCCAGGGCGAGGTACGTGTAGGGCCCTTGCACGGCGTGATGAGCATAATCCAGCGCTTCGATCAGCCGCTGCTTGTCACCGCTTTCGCAGCACCTCAAACAGATTGCTGTAATCATCCGTCCAGCGTAACGCCTGATCGGGCGGTGGCAGGGCGGCGATATGGCCCTGGAATCCCGGAAGATCCAGTGAGCGGCGGCTTGCCGACATCAGTATCCAGTTGCTTACGTCGTCCACGCCGGGACCCTGCGGCTTGTTCAACCGCACCATGAACATGTTGTTACGAAGTGCGTGGCTCAGCAAGACCGGGCTCAGGTCAAGCGACTTGTTCGAGATGTTGAATGCCAAGACCGAATCTGGCCCGCGAAGGTGACTCAAATAGAGGTGGAACGCTTCCTCGGTGAGCAAATGAATGGGAATGGAGTCGCTGTTGAACGCGTCCAAAACCAGTAGATCGAACCGTTGTGAACCTTTCTCCTTCAATTCCTGTTCCAGAGAGAGCCGTCCATCCCCGAGCTCGATTTCCACTTCCGCCTGGGAGTCATGGAGAAAAGTGAAGTAAGGCGAGCTGCCCAGCGAGTAGTCCATCAGCCGCGGATTGATTTCGTAGAAACGGATCCGGGTCCCCGGCTCACCGTAAGCCGCCAACGTTCCCACACCCATGCCGATGATCCCATAACGCCGCGAGCAGGGCGGAGTACAAGCGGATTGTCCGGCCAGGAAGAGCCCGACACCGCCGTGCGGGCCGTAGTATGCCGTAGGAACTTTAGGGAACTCGCGATATTGGGCTCCATGGATTGTCTGACCGTGTCGCAGCACGAAGGAATCGTTGTCTGCGAACGGCCGGTGCTGCACCGTGAGCACTCCATAAAAATTGCGGTCTTTGCGGACGTCCCAGGCCCGCAGCATGTAGGTTTGCTGATACAGGGCAAAGCAGAGGGCTGCCACGACAATCGCCGAAGCAATCTGTGCCAGGTTGAACCGGCTGGCAGATGGCTTTGTTTGCTTGTGCGCCCGCAGGCCGATCAGCACGGCGGTCAGGCCGAGGGCTGCCAGGAACGGATAGTACTGAAACCGCTCCATAGCCCGCACCATGGGCGGAATCACGATCATCCGGCTGAGCGCGTGCGGCACCAGCATGAGGCCGAACAAGATCACGATTCCCAAAACGGCCGGCTTGGGACCATACCACCAGGATTGTTTGTCCTGGTACAACACTCCGGCAATCAGAACCGCGCAGGCAATGAGTCCAAACTGATATTCGGTGTAGCCTCGGAAAACATGGGGAGCCACAATGGCGACAAAGATGCCACCCGCTGCTCCGCCTGCCGAAAGAAACAAATAGAAGCGCGTGAGATACGCAGGCGCCGGCTTCAGGCGAACCGACTCTCCGTGACAGACCATGCAACAGGCGAACAGCACCGCGCCAAGCATCACCAGTTGATCGAAAACCGGAGCCGAGGTTCCGGCCAGGAGCACCAACAGGGCCACCGGCAGCGACAATCCAAAAAGAGTGTGAAAGATTCCGCGCCGGTACCACTTGGGATTGTCAAAGCAGATGATGAAGGTCAACAGGTACAGGACAAGCGGCAAGACCCACAGAAAAGGGATCACCGCCACTTCCTGGCACATCAGGTTGGTGGTGGCCAGCAGCATCACCGACGCGGCCATGGGCAGCAGGAACCAGAATAGTTGCGTGATCTGCGAAGGAGCTTGTGCCTCTGTTGGTCGTGCTGTCACGGCCGTCGGGGCCGATTGCTTCATGAGGCCCAAAGCGCATAGCGACGAACCGGCCACGAAGACGAGATAGCCGAGACACCATACCCAGGCCTGGGAATGCAAGCGCAGTTGAGGTTCAAAAATGACCGGGTAGGTTATCAGGCCCAGGAGCGAGCCCGTGTTCGACAATGCATACAGCCGATACGGCGACTTTCCGGCATGCTGCGTTGAAAACCACTTTTGGAGGAGAGGACCGGTAGTGCTCAAGGTCAGATAAGGTAAGCCCACAGCGGCTGCCAGCAACACCAAAATGTGCAACACCGGGCTGTCCGACGCCGGCTTCCATGCCGAACCGGGCAAAAGAGGCGTCTTCCAGAAAAAAATTCCCGCGCCGATCACAACCAGCGAAAGACTCAGAACTGCCAGATGCACCGACGCCTGCATCTTGCCGCTCAACTTGGTGGAGAGCAAGTGGGAATATAAGTAACCTCCCAACAGGAACACCTGAAAAAACAGCATGCAGGTGGTCCAGACTGCGGGTGTTCCTCCAAACCACGGCAGAATGTATTTCCCCATGAGAAGTTGCACTTGGAAAAGAAGAAATGCTCCGCAAAAAATTGTGAGCCCGTATGTGAAGCCAAGATTTACGGAAGGCGCGTTTTTACTCAGTGCGGGTTTGGGCATACTGGACGAAGCAGGCACCGCCAATACATACCACGAAATACTCGGCAAGGCCCTCAATCGATGTACTTACGCGTACCTTGGGAGGCATCGGGCGCCCGGGATGTTTTAGAGGGGGATGTTCCCATGCTTCTTAGGCGGGTTCTTGTCGCGTTTGGTCTCGAGCATTTCCAGCGCGTCAATCAGCCGCTTGCGGGTTTCGCGCGGCTGGATGACAGCATCCACGTAGCCGCGCTCGGCGGCGACGTAAGGATTGGCAAAACGCTGCCGGAACTCTTCCACTTTCTCTGCTCGCGCTGCCGCCGTGGCTTTCTCCAGTTCGCGCTTGTACACGATGTTGACCGCGCCTTCCGGGCCCATCACCGCGATCTCAGCCGTGGGCCAGGCGTAGTTCACGTCCGTCCGGATATGCTTCGACGACATGACGCAATACGCGCCGCCGTACGCTTTGCGGGTGATCACGGTGATTTTGGGCACGGTAGCTTCAGCAAAAGCGTAGAGCAGCTTGGCGCCCTGACGAATGATGCCGCCATACTCCTGCTGCGTGCCGGGAAGAAAACCGGGCACGTCCTCGAAGGTGATGAGCGGGATGTTGAAGCAGTCGCAAAAGCGGACGAAGCGCGCACCTTTCACAGACGCGTTGATGTCGAGCACGCCCGCTAAAAACGCCGGCTGGTTGGCCACAATACCAACCGAGTGCCCATTGAGCCGTGCGAAACCGATGACGATGTTCTTCGCGTAGTGCTCGTGCACTTCGAAGAAATAGCCGTCATCGACCACACGATGCATGACTTCTTTGATGTCATATGGCTGGTTCGATTCCGCGGGGACAACTTTATCGAGTTCGGCATCGGCCCGCTCTACCGGGTCCGTACATGGGCGGCGCGGCGGGTCGTCAAGGTTGTTCGAAGGCATAAAGCCGAACAACTCGCGGATCATGGAAAGACACTCGGCGTCATCGTGGGCCATAAAGTGTGCGACGCCTGAAGTTTCATTGTGCGTGGCGGCGCCGCCAAGTTGCTCCTTGGTGACTTCCTCGTGGGTCACGGTCTTGATCACGTCCGGACCGGTCACGAACATGTACGCGGTCTTGTCCACCATGAGTATGAAATCAGTAATAGCCGGGGAGTAAACAGCGCCCCCGGCGCAGGGGCCCATGATGGCGGAGATCTGCGGTATTACGCCGCTGGCCAGCGTGTTGCGCAGGAAGATGTCGGCGTAACCAGCCAGCGACATCACGCCTTCCTGGATGCGCGCCCCGCCGGAATCGTTGAGCCCGATCACCGGCGCACCCACTTTTACCGCCATGTCCATGATCTTGACGATCTTGGCGGCGTTAGCTTCAGAGAGTGAACCGCCGAAGACAGTGAAATCCTGGGCAAAGACAAAGACCAGACGCCCTTCGATTCGTCCGTAGCCGGTGACAAAGCCGTCGCCGAAGACTTTGCTCTCGGCCATGCCGAAGTCCGTGCAGCGGTGCGTTACCATCTTGTCGAATTCCTCGAACGTGCCTTCATCCAGCAGGAATTCGATGCGCTCACGAGCCGACATCTTACCTTCTTTGTGCTGGCGGGCGCGGCGCTCTTCGCCGCCACCGGCTTCGGCCAAGGAGTCGCGGCGCTTGAGTTCGGCAAGTTTCTGTTCCAGATCCATCTTAGGAGGGAATTATAGCCGTCCCAGGAAAGAGTGGAAAAACCTTACCACGGATTGATCCATGACCATCTGCGTGAATCCGCGGTGAGGTTTTGCTCCATGCAATCGCCGGAATTGGATCCTGCAGAGGGCGCTTATACTTGAGAGAGGCCGGTTTATGCGGGCTGCCACTTCCATTTCTTCTTTTTGGCATCCCAGAATACGGCGGAGTCCTCCATGGACCGCGTTTCCATCGCCTTGATAACGTAGATTGGCGGCTTACCTTTCTTGATCAGCATGCGGCCCACGTTGATTTCGTCAAACGGCACATTGATCACCACAAACTTGGCCTTGGGCGTGGCTGCGTGCCAGGCATCGGCGCCGGCGCCGAAAATGATCAGCAGATCATGACTGTGGTTGGGGTCGGCGCGGCCAAAAGTGACCGTGTTCGTGGGATTGCCGTAACCGAAGAACGAGTAATACGGATCGGAGACTGTGTACTTGTAATCGTATGAGTCGCTGAGCGGATCCCGACTGTCGGCCACGATGGCCACATCTTCCACGCCGTCGCCGTCAAAGTCGGCAACGATCAGAACCGTGGGAAATTTGGTGGGGATGGTGAACCTGGGACCAAACTGCTGTTGAACCAGAGTGCTCACGTTCTCCATCTTGGCTGGACCCGGGGCAGCAGTGGCCTGCGGCTCACCCACGCCGCCGCGCGAAGCGCTCGTCGGGGACCCCGGCGCGGAAGGCGACTGCGCCGCACAAAGACACGCTAAAAGAAAAAGGACGCTACTGGCGATTCTCATGGGCCGAGTCTATCCCGTTTTTCGAAGGAATTGCGCCCTAATTTAGCTTTTCGAATCCCCTATGACAACAGGTCATGTCCGCCTGGCGCGGCGCTCCATCAGCGCCAGCCAGATGGTCATGCTTGACAGGGAGACTAGCGCCGCAAACAGCGCCACCACCAACGGCAGCGGCCAAGGCAAAAAAATGCTCAGCAACCACGTCAAGAAAAGGAGGAGGACGAGGATCCAGAGGGGTTTCATGGGTTGACCTTGGTCCCAGAAAACGGGAACTCTCGTAGGATGTCCCTAAAGCGGGGCTGGTTTTCCTCTCAGGAAAGCCAGCGTGCCCTGGCTGAGGGCTGGAGAACACCACTCAGTCGGCAGGCGAGGAGCCCATGGCATCTAATCACTTAAAACATCCTTGCGTTTAGATCGGGCCATGCAGCGCAGCGACACAGGAGTCTAAATGCGCTCAAAATGGGCCCTCGGGCTGTTGTTGATGATCTTGACGCTAGCCGGTTGCGGCGGCATTAGTGTAGGTCCCAACCAGGCCGGCCTGAATCCATCGCCCTCGCCATCTCCTACTTCGAGCCCGACGCCTGACCCTGGTCCGGTACCGGCGGTGGCGCACGTGGCTTTGGTGGTTTTGGAAAACCACAGCTCGTC
>DATFXI010000032.1:0-4756 GCA_035316085.1 Candidatus Angelobacter sp. | reverse complement strand
AGACGCTGGAAGTGGTGCGAGCGATCTGCGCGCGATAAGCGGTAATTAGAAGGAAGTCTGCTTAGCAACAGGAGCGCAGGCGCCCTCGCCTGCGTGTTCCGCAGCATTCAAGACGCAGCCGGGGGCGGCCGCGCTCCAATCGTGCGGGGAAAGGGCTGCGTGACCACATTATCAACCCTTTGGTAGACTCTGTAAGCCTCGAGCTCGACGACTCAAAGGACCACCATGCCCACACAAGTTGCATCGCCGTCAGTCATATCCCTCGCTGAATTCCAAGAAGCCGCGCGTCATGTCTCTGCCCACGCTTATCACACGCCGCTGCTGACTTCCCGGCTTCTGAGCGAGCGCACCGGCTTTGACATTCGTCTCAAGGCGGAGATGTTCCAGAAGGGCGGGTCGTACAAAGTGCGTGGTCCGCTGAACAAGTTCCGTCACCTTACGCCGGAGCAGCGCCAGCGTGGTGTGATCTGCTCTTCCGCAGGCAATCATGCGCAGGGCGTGGCCATTGCGGCGGGCGTGTACAAGATGAAGGCTGTGGTGGTGATGGCCTCGAACGCCACGCAATCGAAGGTAGACGCCACCCGCGCTTACGGAGCTGAGGTCGTTCAGTACGGCGCGATCTGGGACGAAGCCAACGAGAAGTCCAAGCAACTTTGCCAGGAGCGCGGGCTCACGTACATCCATCCCTTTGACGATATGCAGCTCATAACCGGTCAGGGCACTCTGGGGCTCGAAATCTTCCAGGATTTTCCTCAGGTGGACGTCGCGGTGGTGCCGATCGGCGGCGGCGGATTAATCTCCGGTGTCTCCATGGCGCTGAAAGCGTCGAATCCCAAAATCAAGATCATCGGCGTGGAATCTTCCGATGGTCCAGCCATGAAGAAGAGCGTCGAGGCCGGACACGTGGTCACTCTCGACAAAATTGACTGCATCATCGACGGTTTACGCGTGAAGCGCGTCGGCGATCACACGTTCTCCGTGGTGCAGCGGTTTGTGGACGACATCGTAGCCCTTCCTGACCGCGACATCTTCGATGCCATGATCTGGATCATGTCGCACTGCAAGCTGGTGGTGGAAGGCGCGGCGGCGGCGCCGGTCGCCGCATTGCTGCACGGCCTGGTCAAAACCCCGGCAGGATCGAAAGTCGTGGCTGTGCTGAGCGGTGGAAATGTCAATTTGGACCAGATCAGAAATCTGAAGTGGAACTGAAGAGAAAGCACTCAGCCGTCAGCAATCAGCATTCAGGCCCTGTAACTGCCTCCACGCCCAGAAAAGCTGTTATGGCGAGAAGCCAGCTTGCGGGCTGAAGGCTGATGGCTGAGTGCTGACTGCTCTAGTTGTGGAAGATACCGATCGCTTCCGTTGCGGATTTTGGCTGACTGGCCAGGTGATCAATCAGGGCTTTCAGTTTGACTTCGCTATCTGGCGTTACAAACCCGCTGAAGGCAACGCCCATACCTACGCCGGGATGCGAGCTCACAGTTTTTCCCGAGACGTTGATTTCCTTATCGTTGGACTTGATGGCCAGCACGACAGCCTGATTGACGGGCAGCGGTGAGAAAGTATAGATGTAACACCCGCCGATAGAAATGTCGGAAAGGGTGCCCCAAAATCCTCCGCCGCCAACTTCCTGGTGGATTCGCACGCCGGTATCCAGAGGATAACGCGGGTGCCTGCGCTTCTCCGTGTACTCAACTGCCATACCAGTACTCCTGCTTCGTAATACCCTGGTTACTTGGTATTGTTCCACCGGTGGCTTCCGGCGCAGCGTTACCTTGGAGCAGGGTTACAACGTCCGAAAGGGCGGTGTACCCAGGGTTAGACGGGCTCTAAACCATTCAAGGAGCGTGATTTACGGCCGGGGACAGGGATTACCGCAGCGCTTCCTCCACCTCGCTCAACCAGTCAGGACGCTTGAGGACCTCGCGCGGCTTAGGACCGTCGGCCGCGCCCACGATGCCGTCTTTTTCCATAAGGTCAATCAGGTGGGCGGCTCGGCCATAGCCGATGCGCAGCCGCCGCTGCAGCAGGGAAGTGGAGGCTTTACCGAACTCGATGACCAGGCGCACGGCGTCTTGATAAAGTTCGTCGTGTTCGCCGTCGCCGCTATCATCGGCGCCCATGGAGCCCGAGACATTCGTCTTGTCTTCCTTCGGCGGTTCTAGGAATTTTTCTTCGTATTGGGCCTGCGCCTGTGACCGCCAGAACTCCACCACCGCGTGGATTTCCTTTTCCGTGGTGAACGGAGCATGCAAGCGATGCACGCGGGCCGAGCCGGAAGGCAGGTACAGCATGTCGCCTTTGCCGAGAAGCGATTCAGCGCCGTTGCAATCAAGAATGGTGCGCGAGTCAATCTTTGTTGCCACGCGGAAGGAAATGCGAGACGGGAAATTGGCTTTGATCAAGCCGGTGATCACGTCCACCGACGGACGCTGCGTGGCCAGTACCAGGTGAATACCAACGGCGCGCGCCATCTGGGCCAGCCGTGTGATGGATTCTTCAACGTTCAACTGATCCAGCATCATCAGGTCGGCCAACTCATCGATAATGATCACCATGTAGGGCAGCGGCTTGTCGGCGCCCTCCTGATCATCGAACAGCCCCGGCGCTGACCGCTCAAACATTTTGTTGTACTGCTCGATGTTGCGCACACCTTTTTCCGCCAGAACTTTCAGGCGGCGCTCCATCTCGCGGACGGCATTGCGCAAAGCGTTGGCCGCAAGCTTGGGCTCGGTGATGATGGGCACATGCAAGTGAGGCAGGCCCTCATAGATTCCGAGTTCCAGACGTTTGGGGTCAACCAGAATGAGGCGCACCTGCTCCGGCGTTGCTTTGTACAAAATGGACATGATCATGGCGTTGATGGCCACGCTTTTGCCCGAGCCCGTGGAACCGGCAATCAGCAGGTGGGGCATGGGAGCGAGGTCGGCCGTGATGATGCGTCCATTGATGTCCTTGCCCATCGCCAGGGTAAGCTTGGAGGGCTTGGTAGTGAATTCCTGAGCCTCCACCACTTCGCGCAGCCAGATGGTTTCGCGCTCATGGTTAGGCACTTGAATTCCGACCGTGGACTTGCCGGGCATGCGCTCGATCAGGATGCTCTCAGCGCGCATGGCGAGGCAGAGGTCGTCGCACAGGCTGGTGATGCGGCTGTACTTGATGCCGGCTTCGGGCTTGAACTCGTACGTGGTGACCACCGGGCCGGGGTTGATCTGCGTGACCGACCCAAGCACGTCAAACTCCGCACACTTTTCCGTGAGCACTTCTGCCAGCACTTTGACTTCTTCTTCATTGATCGTGGTCTGGCCCTCGGCGCGATGCAGGAGGGAAGTGGGTGGAAGTTTGTACCCGCCGTTGGCAATCCTGGGCATTACCGTCTTGCTCTTGCGTTCGGTGTCGGCGCGGACGCCGATGGCCGGCGTACTACCCGCGGCGGATTCAGTATCCGGGGGCTGCTGCTCCCCTCTCCTTTCGGGCGTCAGCGCCATCATCATGCGCTCAACGCCGTTCTTCCCTTGCTCCGGCGGCTGCGCCGGGAATAACTGCGCTGACGGCACGGTGCGGCGATCGACGCCGGTGCGGCGGTCGAGCAACATCCGTTCTTTTCGTGCAGCGCGATCGGCGCGCCAATCCTGGAAGCGCTGCCACAAGGCCAGCGCAAAAGCAAAACGTGTCTCAAACCAGACGCGCGCTTTCTCGAAAGAAAACGCGGTGGAAAGATAGACGCCCACGGCAATCACGGTAACGCAAACAATGGTTGCGCCGATGAGATTGAACCAGCGCAGCAGCGCGTCGCCTGCGATCCGCCCGAGAAGGCCTTCGATCGCCGCTGCACGTCGCCAGTGCCAGTGCCACGGCAGGAGCGACAGCAGAGCCGGCAGGAAAATCATCAGCAGGGCCGCACCCAGTGTCTTAGCGCCGGGTGAAACCACTTCGCGCGAACGGAACCAGCGCGCGCCCAGCAATCCCAGCGCGAGGGGAACCAGAAACACAGCAATGCCCTCGAATTGCAGAAGCAGATCGCTCACCAGGGCGCCAAACAGGCCAACCCAGTTGTGGACTGAAGGTGAGGCAGAGGCCGCAGTGTTGAGCGAAGGATCGAATGGCGAATAGCTCGCCAAGGCCAGAAACAGCAGCGCCGAGGAGACAAGAATCAGGAGTCCGATCAGCTCGTTGAGCCGCCGGTTCCGGGTCGGCGTGAAAACACGCGAAAAAACCTTCATGAGGTGTTCAGCCCTTTCATAGAGCTACAACCTACTTCGGGAGACGAAAATGCTCTACGTAAAGGTCCAGAGTACACCAGAGCAGGAACCATTATGCCAAAATCCGGGCAGAAAATGCGGGGAAAAACTTAATCCCCTGGAACTAGGGTGGCTTAGATGTAACGAACAGCTACGCCAGAGCACTACCAAGCTGGGCCGGATTCGTTTTCCAGCCCACAAAACGTTAAGAAGGAGTGTGTCTTATGGCAGAAGTCGTAGTTTTGTTTGGTGGAGGCGATGGCGGCGGGTTCATCATCCTGAACGGACGCATCATTCGCATCCCCCCTTACAATCCGGAAACCGCAGTTGGGCGGGCGCAAGCCGTGCTCAACGCCGCCAACTCCCTGGTTCAAGCCGCCAGCGTTAACAAAGAACTTAGTCACGAACTTACCGCTACGGCCCAGAAACTTTCGAGCGAAGCGGTGGCGCAAATCAGCAAAGCCGTTGCGCCGGCCCAGGCGAAAACTGCTTAGACCCAATGCTGTACGTCGGGA
>DATFXI010000031.1:0-12496 GCA_035316085.1 Candidatus Angelobacter sp. | reverse complement strand
AGGCGCGGAGTTCGAACTGGTCCGGCATTTTTCGGTGGGAGGCTCCGCCTACCAGATCGTTCCTTTCGGCAATCAGAAGATCTTAAGCAGACTGGTGCGGCAAGGCCAGAGCGGACGGAGAAGCGGACGGTTCTTTGACGCGGTGGCTGCCGCCAGCGGTAACGATCTGACTCGCGAAAACGGCTTCAGCACCTGGGTTGGCTTCGAGCCTACGCCGATCTGGCGCGCTGAGATTGGCTATACCCGCAGCACAACTTTCGACTTGAACAGCTTTGCTTTCAACTTGCGCGTGAACTTCGGCAGGCTGTTCCGTCCAAGAAAGACTTCCTAGGGAGGTAAAACGAAATGAAAACTCGATTAGTCCTGAGCGCGATGGCAACGCTGGCTCTGCTGGCACTACCCGTTTACGCCCAGCACGGCGGCGGACATGGAGGCGGCCCCGGTGGAGGCATGGGAAATTCGCATGCTTCAAATCCTTCGTCTGCTTCCTCACACGGCAATTCGGGAAAGATGGACACAGGTTCGGGACCAAAGACCCCCTCGGAACTTTTGTCCCACAACACCAGACTTTCCGGCAAACTCGCAAGCCTGCTTCCCCCAGGGACCAATCTGCAGACGGCGTCTCAAGGATTCAAAAATCTGGGGCAATTCGTTGCTGCAGTGCATGTCTCCCACAACCTTGGCATTCCTTTTGATCAGCTGAAGGCCAAGATGATGGGCCCACCTAAAGAGAGTCTGGGGGAAGCTATTCATGCCTTGAAACCAGCCGCGAATTCAAAGGAAGAAACCAAGAAGGGTGAAAAACAAGCCAAGCATGATATGGACGACAGCAAGACATCTTGAACCGGGATGTTCTTGGTCTGGCGAAGAGGCGGTCTTATGGACCGCCTCTTTTTGTTGTTTGCGAATTTGGAAGATGCTAGCTGGCCATGCGCGTCCCAGTGGTGGATTCGAGCACGCTGACCGGAGCCACCTCGGCTGTCACCAGCGCCGCGCGAGGCACGATGAACGTCTGCTCCAGCGCGTACTGTCCTGACAGGACCGCGTGCGGCACACCGTCGGTGTAGACCATCCAGCAACAGCCGGGCGGGAATACGACTTCGCGCGCACCGGAGTTCTTCTGGAACTCGTCGCTTTCTTTGAGCCAGTCATGCAGGTAGAGCATGAATTCGTCATAGCGCGAGCGGATAGGCACCGGCAAGCCGACGCCGGCTGCCACGCGGGCCAGCGCGCGCCCAGCCGCGCCGCGATATGGCGGGCTAAGCCGGTTGGCCTGCGCAACCTTAGGCAGAAAATCGTGGAACGGCTTGCCGAGTTTCCATACGCGTCCCGCCGACGGATTGATGTTGACGAAAATGCGCAGGATCCGACCTCCGTGCGTCGGCCGGCTGGGAAAGGCGTCTACGTGCAATAAATCGTTGCGTTTGTGCAGCGAGAGATCGCGTCCCTGCTCTTCGAGCGGACGGAAGCTCGAAAAGTCCAACTTCAGCATGCCGCCGTAAGGAGCAAGAAAGCCGGCCACGAAGTTCGCTGACTCCGAAGAGAACTTCCGCATCACGGAATGCATGCGCTCGCGGTCCGGCGAGCCGGCTGACACGCCATTGAGCGCGTCGCTGGCCGGCCGGTAAGAAATGTTCTTGTGCAGACGCGACCCGGTCTGCTTCTGGGCCAGGAGGAATGTCCTGTCTTCTTGCGGGAAATCAAAGGGAACATTCCCGAAGAAAATGACTTTACCGCGTTCCAGCTGGTCGCAATACCACGCTGCCGGCTGCGAAGGGGAAGCCCCTACGTCTACGGCTACTGCGGGATCAAAAGCTGCCATGATTTGCCATGATAACTCGTTTTAGCTGTGGTGACGGCACCGAACGCGGCTGATCAAGGACGCTTCTTGTTGGGCTCCGGCGGCATGGCTTTCTCGATCTCGGCGAGGATTTGCCTGACCGCCGGGGCCAGGCTGCCTTCGGGATCCAGGCGCAGGTATTCCTTGAACTCGTTACGGGCTGATTCCGGGTCCTGCTGGTCCAGATATACGTTGCCCATCAGTGCGTGCGGGCCGGCATAGTCCGGATTGAGTTCGATGGCGCGGCGCGCATGCGGCTCCGCGGCTTGCCACTTGCCCATAGCCCCGAACGTACGCGCCAGCTCGTAGTGGGCCTCGGCGGAATCCGGATTCAACTCAAGGCTGCGTTGCAGCGCCTTCTGCGCCCCCGCGTAGTCCTTTTCTTCGTTGAGCGCAGAACCCCAGCCCAGATATCCCTGCGCGTTCCCCGGCTCGACCTTGGTAGATTGCTCAAATGCCCACTGCGCTTCGCTCCAGCGCTGCAATTGCATATAAGCCAGCCCCAACAGCACGTAGCTCTGCGCGTACCAGGGATCAGCCTTCACCGCTTTCTTGAATTCCTCGATGCTGGCGGCAGGATCCTTCTTGCGGAACAGCAGGTCTTGTGCCCGGTCAAGCGCCGGTTGGGCGGCTGGTTTCGGATGACGCACACCGGAAGAATCGGTCGTGTTCGTCGCAGGCGCGGGAGAAGTCTGAGTGGGAGCGTTCGCTCCAGCTTGCGCCAGAGTCAGACTAGGAGTCACAGCCAGCAGAAGAAACAAGAGAAAGAGAAAAGGACGCATAAAAAGCTGGCTCTATTGTACGGCAGACGAAGCAACGAGTAGGCCCACTACTGTCGCGACAGTTCCCTGCCCTTCGACTCCAGCTGGCTGGCCTTCTGGAGATTGCCTTCGTCGCGATAATAACCCGCCAGAGCGATGTACAGAGGCCCGCTGTTCTTGCGGACGTTCATCGCGGTCTCCAGGAACGCGATGGCGCGAGGCACGTCGCCGCTCCGGGCCATGCTCTCCGCCGCGCGCAGGATGGATTGTTCGTCGGTCTCCTTGGTCACGGGTGCGCGGGCGTAGAGCGCGGCTACAGCGGGATAGTCCTGCTTCGCGAAGTACACTTCGGCCAGGCGGGAACGGGCAAGTTCATTGCTTGGATCTTTCGCCAGAGCGGCTTTGAACCAGGCGAGCGCGGAATCTTTGTCGCCTTGCGCCACATAGCAGAGCGCGCGGTCAAGCTCGGGCACGCCGCGTGTCACTTCTTCGGCGAGATCAGGGTCGGCAACGTCAAAGGGCATGATTGCGCCTGGGGTCGACGAGACGCGCAGGTTCAATGACGAATAAACCTTCTGCGGGTTGTCCGGCGCGGCGACCGATATCATCAGCCGGTAGTTTCCTGGAGCCGTATCGGGGGCCAGTGCGATCTTTTTTCCGCTCACCAGTGAACCGTAAGCATCGAACTGCTGCATCGCCACCTGCTCATGCAAGGTCTTGGTATCGCCGGCGGCCCCCAGCCGTCCGTAGGCATAGTCCACGGTCAGGTTCTGGTTGGCGTGGAACGCGGCGGTCTTCTGCGGCGCCCATATCTGATAAAGGATGTTCACGCTCTGTCCGGGAGCGAAGGTCAGGCCTTCGCCGGTTAGCGGTGTGAACTTTACACCGCTCAGCGTGAACGGCAGATAATCCCGATTGGTAGCCTCGGCTTTCGAAAACGCGATCGTCTCAGAGAGACGCAAGCCGGTCTCTGGCGGCGCCGGAACCACGACTTCCCGCTGTGCCTTAAAGGCGGTCTGCGTGAGCTTGTTGGTGAGCATGAAATCGATCTTGTACTTGCCCGGGGCCAAGGCCAGCCAGCCTTCATAGCCAAAGACGCTGTCTTTAACGCGCGCAACTTCAGCGGCATCAAGGTTTCTTGCCACAGTCTTCAGCTGCTGGAAGATCAGCTTGTTATCTGGACCATAAACGTGAACCGAAAAGTCGACGCTGTAGAAAGTTTTGCCTTCCGACTGCTGAATCGCAAAGTCCGACGGCCGGTGCAGACGCAGCAGATAGTGCAGATTGAAGTTGCCGCCAGCGTCGCGCAGTGGAGTGGCCAATACATCCAGGAACTCGTCACTGAGCACAATGCGGTGGGTCACCTGCTGAGCCGTCCGTTTCTGCTCCAGCATTTGCTTGCTAAGAGGATGGTTGGCCAGGTTTTTGATGATGCCCAGCATCACATCGGACTCAAGGCTGGCAGTGCCGTTCTGAAGATCTACCGGCGAGTCGGGGAGCAGAGAAAGCGTCGTGCGGGCCACTTCGCGCCCCAGAGCCTTGTCGATGGTTTGCAGAGCATGCTTATTATCATTCGCCACCATGACTGACGTCGTCAGCTTGCTGGGCCCGTCCATGTAAGGGCTGTAGAGACGCATGATTCCGGTGTTGTCACGGTCGAAGAAAACGACATAAAAATACGGTGGCAGCGCTGGATTGGCGTTCTGGTAAAACCAGATTTCCATATTGCGGACGTCCGCGCGCCCGTAATATCTGGCCCGTTGCTCAGGCTTGCCCAGCGTGACCCATATCTGCCCCATGGCCGTGTGCACCCCGTCGAAATATTGCTTGGCGTAGGCGATGCGTTCGTAGATCTCCTGCTCGTAAGCGTTGTCAGGAGCGCCTGGTGTGGGACTTCTCACGTCCCAAAAGCGCTGGATGAAGACGTCTCTTTCCTGGTTGGTGGTGAGCTTGAGGAAAGCGTCCTTTTCTTCGTTATTGATGATGGTATTGACTTCATCCTGCAGCCAGGTGCGGTAGCGATCGGGAAGGTCGCGCACCGAGGTCTTGGCTTGCGCGCCGGCAAGCACCGACCACCCGCATATGAGGACTATCAGAAGCAGGGACCTGCTCATAGCGGTCCCAATGGCCCTGGCCCGGGGCAGCGTTGTCGTCATGTCCGCGGCCGTCATGAACAATCCAGAGTTAGATGGCAGCACGCAGGACTAACGCTGCCCAACCGCTTTCTGGAGCTTTTCCACCAACTCCCTTGTCGGCTGCGCGAATGGCCCCTGCGGGTCCAGGCGCAGATACTCGTTGAATTCTTTGAGCGCAGACGCGGCGTCGTGTTTGCGCAGGTAAATGTTGCCCATCAGCACGTGAACCGGTGGAAAGTCCTTGTTCAAGGCAATGGCCTGGACTGCGTGTGGCTCCGCCTCCTGCCACTTGCCCATGCCCCAGAAGCTCTTGCCCAGTTCGTAGTGCGCTTCCGCCGACTTCGGATCCAACTGCAGGCTGTGTTCGAGCGTCTTCTCCGCTCCTTTGAAATCCTGCTGCGCGTTCAAACATACGGCCAACCCCAGCAAGGCCTGGGCATTTCCCGGCTCCAGCTTGGCCGCCTTCTCAAAGGCAGATTGCGCTTCCGGCCACTCCCGCTGTTGGAGGTAAGCCGTTCCCAGCAGTATTTGCGCGAGGCCGAACTGCGGGTCCAGTTTCACCGCTTTTTTCAAACTCTCGATACTGCCTTTGGCGTCATGCTTCTCCAGCAAAAGTTGCTGTCCCTTACGCAAGGCCTCCGCCGCCTCCGGCGATGCCGGCTGGTGCGCATTAATGGTTTCTCCCGGGCCTCCCGGCGGAATCGCGGGCTGGTCCTTGCTGGTATCGCGGTGCATCTCGAGGTTGGCTGTACCGTGCGGCACTCCGGTCAAGTCCAGGATTTGGACTGCATCCTTAAAGCCGGCAGCGTGTGCGCTCACAGCAAAAAGCAACCGGCGGTCTCCCCCGGCCTGACCCGCGAAGGTGAACTGGAACTTGCCGGTGGAATCGGTCATGGTGCGTCCCAGCTCACCCCGGCCCAAGGATGCTGTGCTCTCGTTGGCAGCGTAGTCCAGCATGACGAGAATACCGGGAGGGGCTGGCCGGCCATCAACACGAACCGTACCTTCAATTTTGCTTGGACCGATTTGCTGGGGAGTTTGCTTTCTCTGGGCTGGAGTGGACAACGAAAGAAACAGTGGAATCAACAGGACAAGTACCCGAGTACGCATGGCAGCCTCCTCCATGGCGGGCTTTCCCGGAAGAAAGAAAGCCAAAAGGAAATCAGGGAGAGCACGTGCTGCCCTCCCTGAAGTTTACTCCGAATCCTGCTCAGAACTGGAACTTGACCGCGAACCGCGCATAGAACGGGTTCTGGAAATTCAGTGGCGTCAGGAAATCGGTGTTGGAGAATGGGGGCTGGAAGCTGAGATCGCGGTCCTGATCACGCAGCGTCACCGGGCCCATGGAGTTAGTGATGTTGAACAGGTCGGCCAGCATGTTAACCGTCCAACGTTCCGACAGCTTGTGGGCGTATTCCGCGTGGAAGTTGACTCCGCCCGAGAGCGGCACGCGCCCCTGGCTGCCACGGCCGCCGATGGGCACTTCGCCCTGGTTGCCGTACACCGGGTGGTTGGCAAATTCACTGATCGGCGTTCCGCTGAAGGTGCTGATGCCGGTCCCCAGCGTCAGGCCCTTGAATCTGCCGTTCTGCCAGGTATAGCTGCCGAAGAGGTTGACGATCTGATGCCGTTCTGTGTTCAGCGGGCCGATAGCAAACTGGTCGCCCAGAAGGCCCATCACGCCCTCGGTGAAATCAAACAGCGAGCTGATACTCGGGTCGGTCTGGCCGTTGTCATTGCGGAACGCGCCTTCGTAATTTCCGCGCAGATAGGCTAGACGGTAGTTGAAGCGCATCAGCCAGCCGTTGCTGAAGCCCTTGTTCAATTCAAATTCGAACGCTTGATACTTGCGTTCCGGGTCGGCAAATCCGTCCGGGATGCCGTCAGGCACCGGGACGCCTCCCGTCAGTCCATTTACGCCTTTGAAACTGGCCGGGAAGCATGCCTGCTGGCCAGTGGAGAATGGAAAACCATTGCCATCAAACGCGGAAACGTTTCCGGTCGCGCAGGCAGCGCCGAAGGGTTGAACCGCAGGTGTAGGCACGTTGGTAAACAGATCAAGACCGGCTTTGGGGTTTGCAATCAGGAAGATCTGGTTGAACGGAGCGCCGAAATCAGCCGCTTCCGGAGAAACGCCGGACACGTCCTCAACCACACGGTGCAACCGGCGGTCGACATACCGGGCGGAAACTACAAGCCCTTTGCCCAATTCCCGCTCGATCCCGCCGACGTATTCCCATTCATTCTGCATTTTGGTTCCAGGCGCAACGCCTTCCAGGTTGCCGCCGGCCTGGGCCGAGATGATCGCGGCCCCGCCGCTGCCGTTCGGCAGAGCATTGAGCAGGTGGGCGGCATCAGGAATCACGGTAACGCTGTTGTCCGGACCAATGACTGGAGCGAACCGTAGTGCCGTTAGATCGAGTTCGCTCGAGAGTGAACGCAGGGCCGCATCCAACGGCATTTGATAGTTGTACTGCGCGTAGTTGAAGAAGATTTTCGTCTTGCGGTCGCCCCATGGGTCATAGATCACGCCCAAGCGAGGCGCCCAGTTGTCAGTGAAGGTGTAGTGGAGAGCCGTACCGGTCATTCGGTATTGCTCCCAGCGCACGCCCACACTGAACGTCAGATGTTTGTTGACCACCCAGGTGTCGTTGATGAACGCCGCGTAGGATAGGCCTTCCGTTGGGGTCAGCTCCGGGCCATACTCTCCACGGCTGATCTGGGCAGCAACCGGCACAAGCTGGCCCGCCGGCGTCCTGTAGATCGGGCACAAGGTGCAGGTTGGCCGTGCATTCAGCGTGAACGTGGCGTTGGTGAAGCGTCCTAGCGGGCAGAGATCGGTTCCGTTGGGGCTGGCACAGCCGTAAATATCCTGGTTGCGGGTTGGGCCAACGTCAGGCACAGCGAACCTGCCTCCGGTCCGGAATTTGATGTCATCGTAGTTTAGGAAGGCTTGAGCAAAGCCAATCATGAAAGTATGCTGGCCTTTCCAGTTGACTGTCTTGGAAGTGTCAAAGCCGTAGGCAAAATTGTTGGTTCTATGCTCTTCGACGAAACCCAAACCTGACAGGGTCGGAGTCAAGCCAACCGTCGTCCGGTCCACCACGTTGAATGCCAGCGGGTTCGAAGGATGCTCAACGAACTTGTTATACAGCCAGGTGAAATTGGCATTGGCCAGCCAGGTGGGTGAAATGGTGGCGTTGTACCGCACCACCCAGTTCCGGGTCTGGTAATTCTGGCTGCTGAAGACGCTGGTATTTTGCGCGTTCACAGTACGGAACGCGGTCACGTTCGTGCTTGTGGGATCGCCAAATAGCGAAGTTTCCAGCGTATTGGAACTGTTGATCTTATACGTCAATTTGGCGGCGTAGTTCTGGGTGAAAATGCGCGTGTAAATGGGCTGGCCGCCGGTGGCGACGAACAGACCCACGATCGGTGGATTAGCTCCGGTGAAGCCTTGCGCTTGCAAGAACCGGAGGCTGCCGGGAATCACCGGAGGCGTTACATATCCGTTCAGCAAGCTGGGGTTATAGGAGCCAAAGAAGAAAAGGTTGTTCTTGAGTCCGGGAACATAGCCGCCGATTTCCCCGCTAACGTCATAGGCGCCCGGCCCGGAGTAATAGCCAGGCGTGGTTCCGGAACCGAAGGGATTGGCGTTGGCGACAAACTGGTCCGTCCCGAACTTGCGGTTGCGGAAGTCGTCAATGTTCTTGGGCGTTGCTACACCCCATCTGGGGGCGGCAAAAAAGCTCACCGCTCCGTGGAATGCGTCGCTGCCCGACTTGGTTACGATCTGCACGATACCGCCTGTGGCTACGCCATACTGCGGCTCAAAACCGCCGGTCTTGACCTGCACTTCCTTGATGAAACTCAGGTTGATGCCGGTCCCCACTGAGCCATATTGGCGGGTGAAAATTCCCAGGCCGCCGAACGCCGCGTCGGTGATATTGACTCCGTCAGCGACGTACATGTTCTCCAGGCCCGAGTTGCCGCCGATGGAAGGATTCGCTCGACCCGCGCCACCGCTATCGGCCACCCCCGGCGCTACATAAAAGAGGCCGGAGACGTTACGGGGAACCGGAACTGAGGAATAAAAAGTATCACCCAAATTGGAGCCGGTCGCCGTCGAGCTGGTGTCCACAGTCACGGCGTTGGCGGTGACCTCCACAGTTTCCGTCACCTCGCCCGGCACCAGCTGTACTCTGACTCTCGAAGTGCCGCCGATGCTCACCTGGGCGCCCGTGACCTCGGCGATCTTAAAGCCCTTTTGCTCGACCTTAAGGTTGTATGTGCCGGGATTCAACCGGACAAAAGAATAGTTACCCTCACTATCGGTCGTTGTTGTCAGGGTCCCTGTGGGCCCTGTCAACGTAACCTTGGCTCCGGGAATCACAGCGCCGGAGGCGTCGACTACGACTCCCGCCAGGCCTCCCGTCACCGCGGATTCCTGGGCCAGTCCAGCAGCGCCGAAGAAGAGGAAGAGGGCACATGCGAACGCGCTTGCCAGAATTCTCTTAAGCATTTGATTGTTGCTCCTTACGTCTGAACTTTCTCTTGCTCTCCGGGCAAAAAGCGCCCTGGAAGTGTACTACTAAGTTAATAACCATTTGCATACCACTTGCCATTCTTGCGATCCTGGCCGTGCCCCTGTTATCAACGGCTTACAGGTGTATCCGGCTGCCGACAGGAACTCCCGATTCCAACTTCAGTAACGCGAGTACCCACAGTTCCATATTGAGCTCAGGCCTGCTCTCGCTCGTTGCGCCAGCCGACGTGGCGAATGAGAGCTGCCGCTCATCGGGTAAGAAGCTGAAAACGTCCGCGGGGATTGCTCGCAGCAGGGCACTCAGCACTCAGTCCCTGAAGCATTGCCACGCGAGGCCACGGCGCACGACGGCGGCGAGTGAATGTTGATTGCTGAATGCTGACCTGGTGTGATACCTTCCGCAGGATCATTACTCTAAGAATCTCTGTGGGGGATAACGATGGGCATAGGACTTATCGTGGTTCTGGTGGTCGTCGTCCTGGCTGTCCTGGTTCTGGCCGGGATGTACAACAGCTTGGTGCAACTGCGAGTTCGGGCGGACTCCGCATGGTCCGACATCGACGTGCAGCTCAAGCGGCGCCACGACCTGATTCCCAACCTGGTGGAAACGGTGAAAGGCTACGCCGCCCACGAAAGAGGCACATTTGAGAACATCGCCAAGTTCCGCTCTCAGGCCATGCAAGCCACCACGCCGGGCGACAAAGCCGTGGCCGAAAACCAGCTCAGTGGCGCGCTCAAGAGCCTGTTTGCGGTGGCGGAGAACTACCCGGAGCTTAGGGCTTCGGAGCAGTTCACGGGCCTGCAATCGTCACTGAACTCGATCGAAGACAACATCCAGAATGCGCGCCGTTATTACAATGCCGTGATCCGCGACTACAACACGCGGGTGCAGTCTTTTCCGGTGAACATCATCGCCGGAATGTTCGGCTTCCAGACGCGCCAGTTCTTCGAGGTAGAGAGCCCGGAAGACCGCCAGAACGTGCAAGTCAAGTTCTAGGAACAATGAAAAAAACCTTCAGCGCGCTTCACCTTGTTGGCTCGAGGAACGCCCGCTCGCGGAACACCGGACTGGAGCTTGCGGTGTTTTTTCTGGCCGTGGTGATTGCCGCGGCGCCGGCGTGGGCGCGCAGCTACCGGATTTCGAGCTACGACGCTGCCGTACACGTGGACGATGACGGCTCGGCCCGTGTCACCGAAACAATCTCCTTTGCTTTTACCGGCCAGTATCAGGGTATTTATCGCAATATTCCCGTGGATTATCCCGGGCCGAACGGCGCCAACTATTCCCTGTTCATCCAGGTCAACAAGGTCACGGACGGCGCCGGCAGCCCGCTGAAATACGAAAAGAGCAACAACGGTCCTTATCTCAAGCTCAAAATCTATGTTCCCGGAGCGGTCGATGCTACACGAACCGTGGTGATTGAGTATTCCGTGGCCAACGCCACCAAGTTCTTTGAGGACCATGACGAGTTCTACTGGAACGTGACCGGCAATGACTGGCCGGCTCCCATCGATAATGCTTCGGCGACAGTTTTTTTCCCTGCGCAGACCAGCGGTCTTCTTAAGGCACAAGCTTTCAGCGGCGTTTACGGATCGTCGGACCCGGCACGGTCTTCCGTGGAAGGCCCGTCCGCCAGTTTTGAAACCGCCCGGCCTTTACCCATGCACGGCGGCCTGACGGTGGACGTCTATATCCCCAAGGGGCTTTTGCACGAGCCCGGTGCTCTTACCAAAGCCGCACGGTTTGTGCGCAGCAACCCGATTCTGACGCTGCCGCTGTGGGCCTTCGCCGTGATGTTCACCACGTGGTGGTTCAAGGGCCGCGACCCTAATCCCGGCATGTCCGTAGCGCCCATGTACGAACCGCCGGCCAACATGGGGCCGGCGGAAGTAGGCACTCTGATCGATGACTCTATCGATGCTCGCGACATCACTTCTATCCTGGTGGATTTGGCGGTGCGCGGCTACGTCAAGATCGTCGAGGCTGACCACAAGGGTCTGATCTTGACCAGCAAAGATTACGAGCTGCATCTTCTCAAAGACCGGGCCCAGTGGACCGGCGCCACCGACTACGAACGTGCCATGTTAGACCGGATCTTCCAGGGCGGACAAACCGCGCGCATCTCGGAAATGCGCAATCACTTCTACACGGTCTTGCCCCTGATGAAAAGTGAAATCATGGGCGCGCTCAAGGAAAAAGGCATGTACACCGTGGACCCGGACGCGGCCCACGCTTATCTTGGCCTGGGCGCGGTTGCGGTGGCGCTTCCGTACATTGCTCTCCATCTAGCCGGATGGGCGGACTTCCTGAACTCCATGGTGCTGACCGTCATCTGCGGTTTGATCGCGCTCTTGATCATCTTTCTGTTTGGCCGGCAGCTGTCCGCGGCCAGCCTGAAGGGCGCACGCACCCGGGTCGAAATCCAGGGCTTTCAGGAATTCATGAACCGCGTGGATGCGGACCGCCTCAAGCGCATGCCACCGGATACGTTCGAGAAATTCTTGCCTTACGCGATGGCTCTGGGCGTGGAGCATCGCTGGGCCAAGAACTTCGAAGGCATCGTACAGAACCCGCCTACCTGGTATCAAGGAACCAGTCCAGGCATGTTTAACTCGATTTTCTTCGTCAACAGTCTTGGAAGCATGTCACAGACGGCGACGTCAGCGTTTGTCTCAGCACCGCGCGCCAGTTCCAGTTCGTCCGGATGGAGCGGTGGAGGGTTTTCGAGTGGTGGCTTCTCCGGCGGTGGGTTCG
Source organism: Candidatus Angelobacter sp. (assembly GCA_035316085.1). Lineage (GTDB taxonomy): Bacteria > Acidobacteriota > Terriglobia > Terriglobales > Acidobacteriaceae > Angelobacter. The sequence goes on along the minus strand of DATFXI010000031.1, from coordinate 459 downwards.
GGGGCGGCGGCGGCGACGCCTTTTGATTTCTAGGTCGGAAACGCATTTTTCTCTTCATCGCACACGGTCTTTATCAATCCTGGTTCGTGATCGTTAGGGCCCTGAGGGCCGAGTCTGCAAGCGGGATCCCAATGCTGTCCCGGTGCTCTTCGGAACCAGCAGCAAGCAAAGCCAGTTAGAAGTAGTTTGAACTTTCCTGAAAGTGTGCGTGTCTACGTCCTTGCAAGCGCAGTTTGGGTCCCGCAGTAAAACCTCAAGGAGGATTTGAGATGAAATCTGTTTCCAAAATTGTTTTGTGCCTAGGGTTGGCGACGAGCGTTTATCTTGCGGGGGCCCAACAGCCACCCAGCAGGCCGGTGCCGGCCCCGAACCGTCCCGTGCCTAACGTGCCCGGCGTTCCGCCCGGACAAGGCAAAGCGGACATTACCAACCTGAAGAAAGGCATTATCATCGGCGGCG
>DATFXI010000030.1:0-7781 GCA_035316085.1 Candidatus Angelobacter sp. | reverse complement strand
GAGTATCTGGAGGGTATGACGCTGAAGCATACCATCCTGGGGCGTCCCATAGAGACCGAGACCCTGCTCTCCCTGGCGATCGAAATCGCCGACGCTCTGGATGCCGCGCATGCGGCAGGCATCGTGCATCGGGACATCAAGCCCGCCAATATCTTCGTGACTAAGCGCGGGCACGCGAAGATCCTCGATTTCGGCCTGGCCAAGATCGACGAGCGAAACGTCTCCACGAGCCGAATGGCAGACGCCAACACGCTGACCAGCGAGAAAGACCTCACCAGCCCCGGATCGACGCTTGGCACGGTCGCATACATGTCGCCGGAGCAGGTGCTCGGCAAACCACTGGATGCACGAACTGATCTGTTTTCCTTCGGCATTGTGCTGTACGAGATGGCGACAGGCAGGCTTCCTTTCCCGGGCGAAACGACAGGAGCGATTTTCGATGCCGTGTTGCATGGCACTCCGGCGGCTCCGGGACGACTGAATTCGCATCTTCCACCAGAACTCGAAAGGGTGATCCAGAAGGCGCTCGAGAAGGACCGTGAAGTGCGATACCAGCACGCGTCAGAGATGAGGGCCGATCTGGCGCGGGCTAAGCGGGATACTAGTTCCGCGTCGTCATCTGCGAGAGCCGCCGTACCGGCGGTCCCGCGGCTAAGGCGGCCGCAACGACTCATTTGGGCCGGGGGCGCATTGGCGCTGCTCCTTGCAGCCGGATTGCTGTTGTGGCGATCGCGTGAGCCATCGCCGCAGCCCTGGTCGAGGCCGCCAACCGCGGCCCCGGTCACGATTGCCGTGCTGCCCTTCCAGAATCTCGGTGGAGACAAAGAAGAAGATTTTCTGCGCATGGCGCTGCCGGATGAGATTGCCACCACCCTGAGCTCGGTGCGGACTCTCTCGATTCGTCCCTTCGCGACCACGGCCAAGTACGCTGCCGGAGACGTTGACGTGCAACAGGCTGGAAAGGCCATGCACGTTGGCCGCATTGTCATGGGGCATTACCAAAAAGTTCGCGACCAGCTGCAACTGACGGTGCAAGCCGTAGACGTCGGCGATGAGCGCGTGCTCTGGCAGGAGACGATGAACGTTCCCGCCGCGGATCTAGTGGCGATGCGCGAGCAAGTGACGTCGAAGGTCCGACAAGGCTTGATTCCGGCGCTAGGCGCGATCAACGCTCCTGGGGAAAACGGTACGCGCCCTACGAACGAAGAGGCTTATGACCTGTATTTGCGGAGCGTTGCCTTGGCGCACGATGGCGATCAGAACCGGCAGGCAATCCGCATGTTGGAGCGGTCTGTGGGGCTGGACGCGCAGTTTGCCCCGGCCTGGTCGGCCTTGGGAAAGAGGTACTACTACGAGGAGGAATACGGGCCCGGCGCTACGGGAACCATGTCGCGCACGCTGCCCACGCTGCGGCACGCGCTCGCTTTGGATCCCAACCTGGAAGAAGCGGCGCAGCAAATTGTGAGTTTGGATACCGATGCGGGGAAGCTGCCGCAAGCCTACCAGGAAGCCAAGGCCATGGTGGACCGACGCCCGCAAAGCGGCTTCGCCCACTTTACTCTGTCGTACGTTCTGCGCTATGGGAGTTTGATCAAAGAGGCGGCCGAGGAGTGCAACGCGGCTATTCGCCTGGATCCCGGCAATTTCCAGTTCCGCTCCTGCTCCACCGTGTTCTATTTGACCGGACAGTACGATCGAGCCAAGGACTTTGTGAACCTGGATGCCGGGTCGGAGTGGTCGAACAATGTGGAGGCTTTTCTTTTGCTGCACCAGGGGAAGAAGAGCGAGGCCCTGGCTCGCCTGCGCCAGCTTCCCGACAGCTCGTTTTTCCATACCCGCGCCTTGGAAGCTTGCTACTCGACCCCCAGGCCCCCGGAATCCGAACAGCTTCTCGAGCGTGCCCAAAAGGAGCTTTTCGCCTATCGCGATCCCGAACCTAAATACAACCAGGCCGCCATGCTCAACCCTTGCCTGGGAAACGAATTTACGGCCCGTTTGCTGAAGTCCTCGATCGATGGCGGGTTTTGTGCCTACGACTATCTGCAGCTCGACGCGATGATGGCGGAGTTTCGAAAGTCGCCCCAGTACCCTGCCGTGCTCGCGCAAGCCAAACGATGCCGCGACCGGTTTCTGGCAGAGCGAAACCAGGCGCAGCACTGAGTAGGATGTAGTCGTTTGACGAGGGGTTTAGTGGGAAGCGAGGAGACTTTCTTCAGGCTAAACGCTCGGATTCCCAGCGGCAATACGAGACATTTCACGGGCGAATCTTCAGCGACGAGCAAATAGTAGATAGATCACAATCCCGGTCAGCACCGCGTTCCAAACCAGCAATGCCACCAGCCAACGGGCCACGAGAGTCCACTTGTCGGCCATGCGGGCCTCGGCCAGCGCCAACCTCTCTTCTGCCAGAGAGGCCTTGTCATCCGCTGCAGCAGCGCGCTCCTCGGTGGCGGACAAACGGTTTTCCAAATACGAAATAGCGTTGGCAAGGTCCCCCGGGCTGGGTTGTTGGACGTCCGGCCGGCGTACGGTGCGGCGTTCGATGGTGCGGTCCGCCACAGCACGCGCCACATGGGGCACGGTGTGCGGCGCCACAGCGCGCGCGATCTCCCAGAGGATGCTCCAAAAGCCCATAGAAGGCGTGAGTTGAACTCGAAATCTGAGTACTTATCTTGCCACAAAAGCAGTCAGCCCTTTCTGAAATCCCGAATCCCCGGTTTTTTAGACCGGGGTGAGCGATCCCTATATTCTTCGCGAACTCGACTAGGAAGAGTTTTTTCCCGGTTGGTGGTGCGATTGGTCACATCAAGAAATTTCTCCGCCTCAAGCGTCCGAGGTCAGAAGGCCGGGAGAGACAGTTGGAAAGGGGGTAGCGATCCCTCAACCGGCTCAAGCCGGGATTCGGGATTTCAGAAAAAAGCTGACTGCTAACTGCTCCTTCAAGGACAGACCAAAGTTGCGGTTCCCACCCTTTGATTTTGGAGCGAAGCGGGAAACGTGGGATCGGCGGGAGCAGTCGCAAAGACTTTGACGGTACCGATGAATCCCACTCCGCATTGCGCCACGCCATCCTGCGTGATGGAGGCACGGCCCAAATCCGGCACGCCGCTGAAGGCGGGGTGGTCCACCGTCCAGATGACCCCAGGAAGGGGACTGATATTGGTCGGATTGCTGTTGAAGGTGCCACTGGCGGTAAAGATGACTTGCCCGTTTGCCAACACGGGATCGGCGCTGGCCGGAGTGACCGAGACAAAGACCAGGAGACGCCCGTTGTTGGAAGCAACAAAAACGGTTCCCCCACACCCCGCCGCCAGGCATGCCGCAGCGAGCGTCAGGGCAAGAAAGCGGCGTGACAACACCTCTCCCCGGTTTTGCGGAGGCAGGTTGGCCACAGGATCCCTCTATAAAGACTGATGCAGCCCCGCTGCGGGCTGCTGCTTGGATAGAATCGTTAACGCAAGCTGCTGGCAAAGGAGCAGAGATGAAGATCGGTATCCTGGGAGCAGGACGGATCGGGGCCACGGCGGCGCGGCTGTTCGTTGCCGCCGGAAACCAGGTGGCCATCTGCAACTCACGCGGACCTGAATCCCTCCAGGCTTTGGCAGCCGAACTGGGCCCGCAGGCGCGCGCTGCGACCTTGGGCGAAGCCGCAGCCTTCGGCGAAGCCGTATTGCTGGCCGTTCCCTGGCACCGAGCGGACGCGCTGCCACCCTCGAACCTGGTGCGGGGAAAGATCGTGATCGACGCCATGAATCCGTACAAGCCGGAAGGCGGTTTTTACGATCTGGGGAATTCCACTTCCAGCGAAGAGGTTCTAAAGCATCTTCCCGAAGCGCGCCTGGTCAAAGCTTTCAACACCATTTACTACGAGCACCTGGCCACTCGCGGACGCAAGGACCTTCCCGTGGAGGAACGCCACGCCATTTACCTCGCCAGCGACGATTTGCCGGCTAAAGAAGAGGTGGCCAGGCTGATCGAGTCTCTCGGGTTTGGCCCGGTAGATACGGGTTCGTTACGCGAAGGCGGCCGCCTGCAGCAGCCGGATTCGCCCATCTACAATCAGACCTTCACCGCTCGCGAAGCCCGGGCCTTTTTCCGCAACGAGCTGCACAAGCTCGCTGACGTCCTTCCTGACGGCGCCCTCCCGCTAGCCCTGGAAGCTTTAGGGCCGTATCGCACCTGGCCCAAGATGCCTCACGAGCCGGAGAAAGGCAGTAAATCCTGAAGATTCTTCATCCTGCGATCCGCGCTGCGGGAATGCCCGCCAGGGCATGCTAAAGCCTTTTCAGGCCGCAGGAAATGGGCTACTATGTGGGCCGTGAGTTGGCGCTGGTTCAAGCGCGCTATTTGGCTCCTGGTGATTTACGGCATTCTCTACGTGCTGATTTCGCCGTTGCCCGAGCTCGACGCCACGTTGTCGGGCAAATCCGTACTTGTCTTCTTCGTTCTTGTAACCTACGCGCTGTTGGGCTTGCTGATTCTGAGCTTTCCGGAACTGCGTCCGTCGAGCCTGTTCCCTGTTGCGCAGACAGACGTTCTTCATAAGACCTGTGCAAGGCTTTGCTAGCGATTGATTTCCGGCCTGGTCAGCAGCGCGCAGCGGCGTTTGGCGTTCATTGGCTTTTTGTCCCCAATCCAGCGGCGCGAGCCGGCACCGGGCGCGTCCGCGCTTTCGCGGCCGACCAGCCACATGAGTCCCGCCTTACGCGACGCAGGTGCCGGCAAGACAACGCTAGAGATACGCGAGCGAGAAATCGGAACGGAGAGGTGGAGCGGCCATGAGTGATCTGCGAAAACTACTGGGAGACGATCCCGTGATCCCGTTTGTAAAGAAATCGTCCGGCGAAGACTACGAACAACGCCGTGACTTAGTCGAGTTCGGGCGCATGCTCCACGCCCAGGGCTTTGTCGCCGCCACTGACGGCAATCTCTCCGTCCGCATGGAATCCGGCCGCGTCATGGTCACGCCCACGGGATTCAGTAAAGGCATGCTCAAACCTGATGACATGGTGATCGTCGATCTCGACGGCCACAAGCTGAGCGGTATTCAAAATCCGTCGAGTGAAATCGCCATGCATCTGACGATTTACAAAATGCGACCCGACGTCGGCGCCGTGGTGCACGCCCATCCTTGCACCGCCACCGGATTTGCGTCGGCCGGCATCGCGCTCGACCAGCCCATGTGCTCGGAGATCGTCATCACGCTGGGCACTGTGCCGCTGGCGCCTTACGCCACCACTGGCAGCATGGAGCTGAGCGAATCGCTCAAGCCGTTTATCCCCTACCACGAAGCCATCCTGATGGCCAACCACGGCGTAGTCACCTACGGCAGCGACCTGCGCCAGGCGTACATGCGCATGGAGGCTGTGGAGCACTACGCGAAAATCGTGCTGGCCGCTCGCCAGCTCGGCTGCACTCGCACGCTCGACAGCCAGGAACTCGAAAAACTGGTGGCTGTCCGCTCGCGCTACGGCAAGAACGGACATTAGAGAATCGCCGGGATCGCGCGGCATCGCCGACATCGCACGGGATCGGAATTCCGAACGTTCATATTCGTTAAAAGGAAAACCTATGCACCGAACCATAGGATCTGTGGTCTTGCTGGTGCTGTCATCTTTTGGCTGTCTGTGGGCGCAAGAGACGCCCAAGGCAGAAGTCTTTGCCGGATATGCTTTGGCCAGGGTGGATGATACCCAAGGGCCGACAGCGGCGAACATCGTGCAGAACGGTTGGAACGCCGCCATCAATTTCAATCTCACCAGAAACATCGGGATTGCTGCGGACTTCGGCGGCTATTACGGCACCCACGACGGGCCGCCCTTCACGCAGTTTACTTGTCTTGGCTGCCCCAAAACCTTTCCCGGCCCGCCGGTTTCCACTCATCTTCATACTTACTTGTTTGGTCCGCAGATCGCGGCGCGCATGAACCGGGGAACGCCGTTTGCCCACGCCTTGTTCGGCGGCGCCCAGGTGAATCAGTCGATCAGCGCGTCTGCCGCCGGCTTCCCGGCGTTCACCATCAGTTCCTCGGGCTTCGCGTTTGCCCTCGGTGGCGGCGGCGATATCAACTTCTCGAAGCAATTCGCCTGGCGCGTACAGGCCGACTATCTGCGCACCGCGTATTTCGACACCAGCCAGAACGACTTTCGTTTTGCGACCGGAGTGGTCTTCCGTCTCGGCAGCCGGTGAAGCCCTGAGCGAGTCCAGCGATCTTACTGCGCCACGTTCTTGTACACCTTTCCGCCCTTCATCACAAACACCACACGGCGGACGGCGGTGATGTCAGCGAGCGGGTCGCCGTCAAGCGCAATGATGTCGGCCTGCAGGCCAGGCGCGATCGCACCGATTTCATTTTGCAGGTTCAGTGATTCGGCGGCGCGCGAGTTGGCGGCCACCAGCGCATCCATCGGCGTCTGCCCGGCCTGGACGCGATAGATAAATTCCTCCGCATTGTGGCCATGGGCCCCCGCCACAGCGTCCGTGCCGAACACGATTTTCAGATTCTTTGTTGCGAGCGCCTTCTTGAACATCTCAGCGATCAGCGGCAACACTTCCTGCATCTTGGCAAAGCCTTCTTCGGTGTAGCTGCCCGCGCCCAGAAACTTAGGTTTGTTGTCGAGATAGTTGTGGATGACTAAACCGACCTGGGGATCGAAGAACGTTCCATGCGCGGCCATGGCGTCCAAATCTTCTTGGGTCGCAAACGTACCGTGCTCGACCTCGGTGCAGCCGGCATTAGCGGCGCCGCGCACCGCCAGCCCATAAGCGTGGACAACACTGCGCAGACCTTGCGCCTTGGCTTCATCGCACGCCGCACGAAGCTGTTCATCGCTGAGAGTTTGAACCCCGCCCTGGCGAATGCTGGCAGAAGCAAAAATCTTGATCACGTCGGCGCCGTCAGCCTTGGCTTTCTTCACCGCAGCGCGGATCTGGTCTGGCGTCAACTTCGCATCCAGAATCGGCTCGAGCGCCGTGAGAAGGCGCGGACCGGGTAACCCACCGCTGTTGATGCCCGCGCGCAGCGCCTTGTCTTCCAGCGATCCCAGGCTCTGGATGGTGGTGAAGCCGGCCATCAGCGTGGCATATGCGTTTGCCGCCGCCGCAAGCGCGGCCTGCTCCGGGGTTTCGCTCTTGTCGTCAAACCGGCCGTTGGGGCCGAAGTGCCAGGTGACGTGGTTGTGCACGTCAATCCAGCCGGGCATCACGGTCAAGCGGCTGAGATCGTAGGTGGCTGCGGCTTTGGAATTCTTGTCAACGCGAAGGATCTTTCCGTTCTCGATGACAATCTCGACGTTGTGCAGCACGTGCCCTTGACCGTCGAGCAGCGTGCCGGTACGGACAACGACAGGTTTCTGCTGCGCGAGCGCTGCGGTAGTCAGAACAAAAAAGAGCAGAGAAACTACGAGTTTCGCACTTTTCATGGGTTTCAGACGTCGGCACGGCATTGTAGCGAAAGTAGCCGAGACTGGGTATTTTTTCCACGGTGGGCCACAGCCGTGGCCAAGGAGACCGTTTATTTTCAGCGACTTACAGACTTGGCACAGGCTGTGCAACCAGAGTAGTGGGATTACACTACCTGCGCGACCATTAGAAAGGTGGAACGATGAGGGTGTGTTGTAACGGGTTTCTACTCTTCGCCATAATGCTGTGGGCAACAGCCTTGGGACTTGCCCAAAAGCCAGGCACGAAAACCGATACCGAAGATACTCAAAAGGGCTTCACTGAGTTTGAGACTTTCCAGGGCACAGCGAACTCAGACGCAAACGTTCTGAAGCTCGACT
>DATFXI010000029.1:0-17865 GCA_035316085.1 Candidatus Angelobacter sp. | reverse complement strand
AGCAGACCGGCAAGCTCGACGCCAACGGACGTTTAACCGTCACGATTCCCACCACCCTCGACAAGCACAAATATGACGCGCGGTATCGCATCGAGGCCCGCGTGACGGACGAGAGCCGCCGGGAGATTTCCGGCTTCAACTCCGTGATTGCTACCTACGGCAGTTTCCGGATTGGCGTGAGCGCAGACAAATACATGTACCAGCTGGGCGAAAACATCCAGCTCTCCATTGCCGCCAAGGATTATGACGGCAATCCGGTGCAGACGGCGTTTCACGCGGAGCTGAGCCGTTACCAGTATCGTTCTTCGCCGATCGTGTATGAAGCGCGTGACGGAGCCACTGGGAAAGACGGCAACGGCGCAATCCAGTTCACCGCCCGCCAGACCGGAAGCTTGGACGTGAAAATTACTGCCAAGACGCCGGAAGGCCGCGAGATCGAAGCCATCACATGGCTCTGGATCCCCGGTGGGCAGGAGAGCTGGAAAGAGACCAAGCAGATCAAGATCATTTCCGACAAAAAGTCATACAAGCCGGGCGACGTTGCCCATCTGATGGTGATGACCAATGTGCCGCAAGCGCAGGTGCTGGTTACTACCGAAGGTCGAACCATCCAGACCAAGCGGGTGGTCAGAGCTACCAAGCCCTCCCTCATGGTAGATGTACCCATCCAGGCGGAAAATCAGCCCAACGTCTTTGTGTCGGTGGCTTTCGTGCGCGATGACACGCTTTACACCGGCAGCAAGAGCCTGAAGGTCCCGGCAGACCAGCAACGCCTGAACGTGACGGTCGAGCCTTCGAAGCCGCAGTTCTCGCCGGGACAGGCAGCCAGCTACAACATCACGGCGCGCGACGCCGCGGGGAATCCTGTGGCCGGCGAGTTCAGCATCGGCGTGGTAGACGAGGCCATTTATGCCATCGAACCGGACAACGTGCCTGACATTCACGGCTTCTTCTACGGTTCCATCGGTAACCGCGTGGGCACAGAATCATCGCTGAGCTTCTATTTCACCGGTGAAGCCGGCACCAAGCCCATCATGCTGGCCGGCGAGTTCAGCAGCCGGTCCCGGCGGCTGGCTCAACTCAAACCTTCCGAGTCGCTGGCGCAGCCGAAAGTCCGCAAGCTTTTTCCGGACACCGCGCTGTGGCTGGCAGAAGTTCGCACCGACGCGAGCGGCCGCGCTCAGGCGCAGCTGAACTTCCCCGATTCGCTCACCACGTGGCGCGCCACAGTACGCGGGGCCACCATGGACACCAAAGTCGGCAGCGCCGTCAACCGCGTGATCGTGCGCAAGAACGTGATGGTGCGCCTGGCGGCGCCGCGCTTCTTCCGCCAGGGCGATGACGTGACGGTCTCGACCATCGTCCACAACTACCTGACCAGCGACAAGACGGCGCAGATGTCACTCGACGTGAAAGGCCTTGACATCCAGGAGACCGGACCGAAGCCAGTCAACGTGCCAACGAAGTCTGATCAGCGTGTTGACTGGCACGTGCATGCGCAGAACGTGCGCGAATCTGACCTGCTGGCCAAAGCGTTGACCAACGAAGAGTCTGACGCCATGGAAGTCACGCTGCCGGTGATTCCTTTCGGCGTGAAATTGTCAGATAGCAAATCCGGCGCCGTTTCCACGCCCACGGGCCAGGCGCAGGCCACGGTGAACCTGCCTGGCGATCCCGCCACAGCGGCGCCGGCATTGAGCGTGAGCCTGAGCCCGTCGATTGCCGGCAGCATTTTCGGCGCGCTCGATTACCTGACCGCGTATCCCTATGGCTGCACCGAGCAGACAATGTCTAGTTTCTTGCCCAACGTGGTGGTGGCGAAAGCCATGAAGGACCTGAAACTTGAATCCACCGTCAACACCCCCGAGCTGCAGAAGAAAATCAAGGCCGGGCTCGAACGTCTCTACGACTTCCAGCACGAAGACGGCGGCTGGGGCTGGTGGAAGGAGGATGAGAGCTACGTGTTCATGACCGCATACGTAGTCAGCGGGCTGGCGCAAGCCAAGGCCGCAGGCTACGAAGTGAAACCGAGCGCGCTCGTCAACGGAGAGAATTTCCTGAAGAAGCAATTGCAGGAACATGGGCGTATGCGTGCCGACCTGCGCGCCTACGTGGTGTACGCGCTGGCGCTCGACAAGAATTCCGACGCCAAGATGCTCGATGACGGCTACAACGCCCGCGGCGACATGTCGTCGCAAGGACTCGCCATGCTGGGTCTGGCGCTGTACACCGCGGGCGACGGGCGCGCCGCCGAGGTCGGCGCACTGGTCGAAAAGCAGGCCAAGTCGATAGACATGGAGGCTTACTGGCCTTCCAATTACGACTCGCTCATGGAGTTCTACATTGACGATTCGGTGGAGAGTACCGCGTTTGCGCTGCGCTTGCTCAGCCTGACCAAGCCCGACAGCCCGCTGTTGCCCAAGGCGGCCACGTGGCTGGTGAACCATCGTGACGGCGGATTTTACTGGATCAGCACCAAGCAGACGGCCATGGTCGTTTTCGGCCTGCTCGAGTACGTGAAAGTAACCCGCGAGTTCGACGCCGACTTTACCGCCGACGTCTACGTGAATGACAACAAGGTGATGTCGCGACACTTCACGCGCGCTGACGCTATGAAGAGCGAACTGCCGCGCGTCAGCTTGCCGGCCGAGCAGCTTCGGCAAGGAGCCAACTCGGTCCGCATTCAGAAGTCTGGGAGCGGGCGGCTCTACTGGTCGGCGCGCGGCGAGTACTTCAGCGCCGATAAACGCAACTTCCAGAACAACAAGTTTTCGCTCAACATTACGCGCGACTATTACCGCATGGTCCCGCAGCAGGTGGGCGAGAAGATTGTTTATGACTTGCAGCCGCTGCAGGGCGAGGTGCATTCCGGCGACACCATTGCAGTCCGCCTGACGGTGAACGGCAGCGAGTGGCGCTATCTGCTGGTGGAAGACCCGATTCCCGCTGGCGCCGAATTCGTGCAGCGCGACGACCTGTACGAACTCAAGAGCAGAACCGATTGGTGGGGCTTCTGGTTCACCCGCCGCGAGTTCCATGACGACCACGCCGCGTTCTTCCAAACCTATTTCAGCGGACACAAGGAATATGTGTATTTGCTCAAGATCGTGAACCCTGGCAAGTTCCGCATCAGTCCGGCATCGGTGCAGCCGATGTATCAGCCATCCGTCTTGTCCACCACGGATGCGGCGTACCTGGAGGTGAAGTGATGGCCCGCTGGAACTCGCTCAAAGACGCTGTGGTCCTTGCCCTCAAGAATTGGCGACTGTGGCTGCTGCAGTTTGTCGGGAATGTAGCAATTTTCCTCGCGTTTGTCGGCTGGCTGCAGATCAAAGAAGCCCACTGGTGGCAGTTGGTGTTCAGTTTGCTGCTGGCGGCGCTGTTGGTGAGCACGCCGCTGGTGCTGCATGGCGGGACGCTGAATTATTTTGAAAGCGCACATCAAGATCGCTCCGCCAGGCTGTTGCCGGCCTTTCGCTCCGCTGTCAAACATCTGGCAGCCCTGGTGGTTTGGTTCCTCGTGGTCCATTTCCTGTGGCACGTGGCCACTCACCTGGAAGCCTACAGCACATCCTTCCCCGGGTATCTGCGTTCGGAGTTTCCAGCCTGGCTGCGCCGCATGATCAGCGAGCCCGCGTTAGACAACACCTACAGCTTCCTGCTTTGGCTGTTGCTCTTCGTGGTGCTGCCCGGCCTGTTCCTGCCGTTCGCGATGTTTGCCGCCGGCCGCGGATTCCGCGGCCTGATCGCCTTGCGCGACTGGCGGCGCACGGTCGCCAACCCGGTCTATTGGATTGCCTTGGTCGTGGCGGCCGTGATTGGCGTCTATTGCACCCCCAAGATCATGGACTGGAAACTGGATCCCAAGACTGCGACACTGTCTGCGGAAAAGACCAGCTTGGCGTTCCGCCTGCTTTTCGCGTATCTGCTGGCGATCTTCTCGTGGCTCCTGGCGTGTTCAGCGCTGGGACGGGCGAGCTTGAGCAGCGGGCAAGCCGGAAGCCAGCCAACCTAGCACGGTTTCTTTGCCATTCTGCTCGACCATCCTGGCTACGCGGGTACGCGCTGCTGCGTATGCTCGTTCGAGCGATTCCTGGCTCGCCGCACTCGCAAGTGCGGCTTCCGTCTCGGCTTCGGTCATCGCAACCGGGGAAGACGGCCTGTCGCGGTCTGCGAAATAAAGGACCAATCCTTCGCGGAACCACAACGGCGTGCTTGTATGCGCTCGCGCTTCCACCAACAGATGGGTGAATTCGTGCCGCAGCGTGGATTCCAGAATTGATTTGTCCCTCAGCACCGCCAGTGGCTGCAGGCTGATGCGGTGACCCCGGGTGTAGGCGGCGATCCATCCCGGTTGGCCGGTGGTGTTGCGATACGCGTCCAGCGTGGGGAACACGCGCAGTTGGATTTTAGAGTCGAGTTTCCAGCCAAGATCGGTTTGCGCCGTCTCCAGAACTTGTTGTGCAACACTCAGCAGTGCCGAGTCTTCCTCCGGTTGAGTACTAAGTAACTGAAACAGTCCGCTTTCGCGCTGCTGCCAGTTCAGGCCTTGGGCTGTAGCGCCGAGTTGCGTCCCGGGATAGTAGAAGGCAAGAATCTGGCGATAGGTTTGGCCCTGGCGCGCCATCTCCTCAGCGCCAGCTTGGCAAAGGCCTACACCGTGTCCGGCGCCACGTCCTTTGAACGTGACGGTCGCAGCGCTGGCTTCGACTTCGTAGAGATCGCTGCGGACGCGGTTCCACCCGAACGATCTGCCGATGGCGAAACGCAGCGTGGAAGCGGAAATCAGTTGCGGGTCGCGGCCAGGAACGCGGAAGGCCAGTTTCGTGGCGCGGCCGCTCGCCCCGCGCGTGACGATCTCCAACGTGCTCCACGCCGCAGGCACGGTGAGGCCATGGCCGCGCAAAGCTTTTTCGAACTCCGCGCGCGTGAACTCGGTTTTCCACGGCAGCGGTGCACCCTGCCGGCAATACGGATCAGCGTGTTCGCGCAAGTACGGCGCCCGCACCGTAGGCCACACTTCTTCGCCTGCAGCCAGGGTGCCGCCGCAGTTCTGGTGATAGTACGTGGCCGCGGGTGAGCCCTGATACCACAGCAATTGTCCGCGGGTTGCTGCCACCGCGGCCTGAACCGATGGCATGGGTCCGGTGAAGTTCAAGTTCTGGCAGTGGGTGTTGTCGCAAAAGTCAAAGCCTTCGTCGGCGTGTCTCGGGCGGAAGCGCGCGGCGTAGGTGCGCACGGCCACTGCCATGGCTTTCAGGCTTTCCGGATGCTGAAAGTTAGCGCTTTCTCCCTGGAGCGCAGCGGCCACGTAGTCCTCAAGCGGCATGGTGGCGACGAGCACCAGCAGGCCCTCGGAGGCACTGATCTGAAGCGGCGCGGCCATTGCGATCTTCATGCCACTTTGCGGATCGATGCGGTACTCGCCTTCGACGAACAGTTTGTCAGCGCGCGCGGATGCCTCGGCTTCAATCTCGACTTGGCCGCCCGAGGAATGGACCACGAGTTCCTTGGCCTCATTGGCAACGCAGCGTTCGCACGCACGCCAGCGCAGCGTGCCGGCGCGGGCCGTGATCTTCACCTGCTGCTGCGGATGCAGGCCGTAAAGTCGCACAGAAACCGTGTTCTGGGCGGCAGCGGGAAGCAAAGCCGCGAGAAGAAAAAACCAGCAGAGCTTGACCAGCTTCATCGCCCGACTCCGCTCTGCCTGGCCTTCGCGTAGGCGTTGAAGATTGGGGCGGCGATGGCAGCTGCATCCGCGCCTCGCCCGTGGTCCAAATACACCACCAGGACAACCTGCGGCTTGTCAGCAGGCGCGTAGCCCACGAAAAATCCGTGGGTCTGCGGGGACGCGCCTGCAGCCGTGCCCGTCTTACCGGCAAATGTGATTCCAGCAAGCGTTTCGCTATGGGCCATACCGTATTGCACGGAACGTTCCAAACCGGAGAACACCGGCGCCGCGGACGAGGCGGAAAGATCGTTCTTGAGTTTGTGCAGCGCCAGGTTGCGATACGCGGCCGCGAGCTCCAGCGGCGTGACTTCCACGCCCCAGTATCCCAGAGCTTGTAATTGCTGGTGCGGCGCATCGGCCGCGGTTGCGATCCGGCCCACGGCTTCGTCAGACACAAGCTCGGTGCGGGAGGCGAGGCCGGCTCGCTCGAGCGCTGCCGCCAGCTGGGCGGGAGTCAGGCGCGTGGCCACCTGGGCGAAATAAGAATTGCAGGAGTAGGCGATAGCGTCGGCGGCGTCGAGGTGGGTGATGGCAGGCGAGTGAGTGCAATCCATGTTGCGTCCGGCGATGGTCAGCCGGTGGTGGCAGACTAGATGCTGCCCGGGATCGAGTTTGCCCGATTGCAACAGTTCCAGGAGCACAAGCGGTTTCAACGTCGATCCGGGAGCGGTCACACGCTGGGCAGCGATCTTCAAATTCCATTCGGCGACGATCTTTCCGGAAGCAACGTCCAATGCCACCACCGCACCGGGCTTGCCGGCCATCAGCCTGGTGATCACCGGATCGAGTGCAGCCGGGCTCTGCTGGGCCATGCACAATACCGGGCACAAGAGCAGAGCGGGAAGAAGCAGGACTCGCAGGGATCGTTTCGAGGTCACGTGAGGCAAGTATATCTTCCAATTTGACTAGCAGATTGGTTGCCATACATTCGCCCGGAAATCTTGATACGTCCTTCGCAAAGTCCGTAAGCTACAATTTTCAAATGGCGAATAAGCCTGCAGAATTGAGCATAGCGGTTCGAAAGGTGCTTAGGCGGCGAAAAGCTGGTCTCTGTGGTGCTTGTGGCCAGAGTCCCTGTGAATGCAAGCGCCCACGCCGAAAGCAGAAGTACGCATCGCGACAAACGCCCGATCTGCCGCGGAAACGCTGACAGCCGCCAGGCCGCCATTGCTTTAAAATCACCCGATGCCCAATCCTGGCCCGCTTGCGGGAATCCGTGTCGTCGATTTCGGCCGATTCATTGCCGGGCCCTACTGCGCCATGTTGCTCGCCGATATGGGCGCGGACGTCATCCGCGTGGACCGCCGCCAGGGCAGCGAGGACCGCTACCTCGCGCCCGTGACCAAAAGCGGCGATGGCGCACATTTTCTCTCGCTGAATCGCAACAAGCGCAGCCTCACTCTCGATACCGCCAGGCCGGAATCGGCCGAGATCATCCGCCGCCTGGCAGGGCGCGCCGACGTCGTGGTGGCCAACCTCCCAATCGACGTGCTCAAAAAGATGGGCCTGGATTACGACACGCTGCGCGCCATCAAGCCCGACATTATTCTGGCGCGCATCTCCACCTTTGGCCCCGACGGCCCGTACGCCCAGCGTTTGGGTTTCGACACGGTGGCGCAAGCTATGTCAGGCGCCATGAGCCTTACCGGTTTTCCCGGCGCTCCAGTCCGCGATGCGGCTCCGTTTGAAGACTACGGCACCGCATTGCACGCGGCGTTCGGCGTGATGGTGGCTCTCTACCATCGCTCGCGGACTGGCCACGGGCAACTGGTGGATGCGTCGCTGCTTTCGACCAGCATCGTCTTCATGCACGCCCTGCTGGCCGAGCGTTCGGTGCTTGACGTGGAGCGGCAGCAGCAAGGGAACGCAGGCTTCCATGCAGCGCCCGCCGATACCTTTCGCACTGGCGATGGCTGGATCGTGGTCTCAGTCGTCGGCCCGGAGATGTTCGCCCGCTGGGCGCGCCTGGTCGGTCGCGAAGACATGCTCGCCGATCCGCGCTTCGCCGATGACCTCAGCCGCGCGAATCACCGCGGGCCGATCGCCGCCGCCATGAACGCGTGGCTCGCCACGCGCACCACAGCTCAGGCTATGGCTGAGCTCGAGCAAGCCCGCATTCCAGCTGCGCCGGTTCTCGATGTGGCGCAGGTGCTCGCAGATCCTCAAGTCAAAGCACGCGGGTTGCTGAAGTACGTGGATTATCCCGGCGCGCCCCGGCAGGTCCCGCTGGCAGATACCGCTGTGCGATTATCGGCAACGCCGGGCGGAATCCGGCAACGTGCGCCCATGCTGGGCGAGCACACGGATGAAGTGCTGGGCGAACTCGGTTACACCGACCAGGAGATCGCTTCGTTACACACAGCTGAGGTCGTATAGAACCGCGTCAATCCGCGGTAAGGGGTCGCCCTGTATCATCTTCACAGTGCTGGACCTCCATACAGAAGTCAAATACGTCAAAGGCGTAGGCCCGCGTGTGGCCGAGTGGCTGGCGCAGAAGAACATCTTCACCGTCGAAGACCTTCTTTATTACCTGCCTTTTCGTTACGAAGACCGCCTGAACCCCCGCGGGATCGCCGAGCTGCGGCCGGGCGAGATGGCCACGGTGATCGCCGAGGTGCGCAACTCGGCGGTGTTTCGCACCAAGCGCATGCCGATCTTCGAGATGGTTGCGGGCCAGGGACCCGCGAAGATCAAGTGCATCTGGTTCCACGGCGAATACCTGCGCGACCGCTTCAAGCCCGGGCAACTGGTGGCGCTCTACGGCAAGGTGGAAGAAGGGTGGAAAGGCCGCGGCCTGCAGATTGCCCAGCCGCAGTTTGAGATTCTTGACGGCGCGGACGAAAGAGGCCTGGGCGCGGAAGGGCCGGAAGCAATCGGTGAGATCGAGTCGCTCGAAGTGGGCCGCATCGTGCCCATCTATGAGTCCGCCGCCAGCGGCAGGCTGACGTCACGCTGGTTTCGCCGCGTGGTGCACTGCGCGCTGGAGAATCTGGCTGCTGAAATTCCTGACGGGCTTCCCCCTGCGCTTTGCCGGCGATTGCAACTGCTCGATCGCCGCGCGGCCTTTCAGCAAGTGCATTTTCCCCAGACCGGGGAAGTCTTCGCCGACCTGGCGGAGTGCCGCACGCCCGCGCACCGGCGCCTGATCTTCGAGGAACTTTTCTTTCTCGAAGTCGGCCTGGAACTGAAGCGGAGGCGCATGCGCCAGCGCGCCGGTATTGCCTTCGCGCTTAACGACAACGTCAGGGAAGCCATCAAGAAGATTCTCCCGTTCCATCCCACGGTAGCCCAGAGGCGCGTGCTCAAGGAAATTGCCGAGGACATGCAGCAACCTTCGCCCATGCGCCGGTTGCTGCAGGGCGACGTGGGATCAGGCAAAACCATCGTCGCGCTGCAGGCGGCGGTGATCGCCATCGAAAACGGCTACCAGGCGGCATTCATGGCGCCCACGGAAATTCTGGCCACGCAGCATTACTTGTCGGCGCGCCGCGTGCTAGAGCCGGCCGGCTATCGCGTGGTGTTGCTCACCGGATCGCAAGACCCGGAGGTCAAGCGCAACACGCGGCGCCACATAGCCCAAGGTGGCGCACATCTGGTGATCGGCACGCACGCGCTGATCCAGGAAAAAGTTGAGTTCCACAATCTGGGGTTGGTGATCGTGGACGAACAACACCGTTTCGGGGTGATGCAACGCTTCAAACTGATGAAGAAGGGTGACGTTCCACCCCGCCACGCCAACATCGGGCGTGTCGGGGACCCCGGCGTCGAGCCCGACACGCTGGTGATGACGGCCACACCCATCCCGCGCACGCTGGCCCTCACCCTCTACGGCGACCTCGACACCAGCGTGCTCGACGAGCTGCCGCCGGGCCGCACGCCCATCACCACGCGCAAGGTTTCCGACGATCGCGCGCCGGAAGTCTGGGAGTTTGTACGCAAGCAGGTGAAGGCCGGGCGGCAGGCGTATGTTGTCTATCCGGTCATCGAGGGCACTCCAGCAGAACCAATGGATTTTCAACTCGACGGCGAAGCTGCGAGCGCGAAGTCCGGCAAAACCGGATTGAAGGCGGCTATCCACATGTATGACCAGCTGCGCAAGAAGGTCTTTCCCGATCTGCGCGTGGGGTTGCTGCACGGGCGGCTGGAAGCCGAAGAGAAAGACCAGACCATGCGCAAATTCCAACAAGGTGAAATTGACGTGCTGGTCTCAACCACGGTAATCGAGGTCGGCGTGGACGTGGCCAACGCCACGGTGATGGTCGTTGAGCATGCCGAGCGGTTTGGCCTGGCGCAAATGCACCAGCTTCGCGGGCGCATCGGCCGCGGTGCCGCCAAGTCCTATTGCGTGTTGATGACCGGCGGCAAGATTTCACCGGAGGGCGAGCGCCGCCTCAACGAAATGGCGCGCACGCAGGACGGATTTGAGATCGCCGAACTCGACCTCGAGTTGCGTGGGCCCGGCGAATTCTTTGGCACCAAGCAGGCGGGCATGCCCGGCCTGCGGGTGGCCAACATCCTCCGCGACCGCAAACTGCTGGAGCTGGCAAAAATCGAGGCTGCCCGCATCGTGGAGCAGAAGGACCCGGAGATCACGCGACCGGACCGCGAGCGCATCATGCAGCACCTGCGGCAGCATTGGCAGCGGCGATATGGGTTAGTCGAGGTTGGATAACTACGTACCACTGATGACACTGACGCACTGATCTGCACTGAATTTCTTGAACTGATCTGTGGTACTCAGTGATATCAGTGTGATCAGTGGTAAGAAGTTGGAGTGCTTATAATACTCAGGTGGCCACCACATCCAAATCCGATCTCTACCGCCTGCTTCCCGCGGTGGACGATCTTCTGCGGGCGCCGGAGCTCGCGCCGCTGCTCGCCCGGGAAGGCCAGGCGGCGCTGACCGAAGCGGTCCGCAGCGTGCTGGCACAACTGCGCGAAGAAATCTCTGCAGGCCGTTTGAGCAGCGCCGAGACCGTGCAGCTTGCTCTCTCCGGCGTGGCAGACGCGATTGCCCGCACCCTGCGCGCGGCCATGGCGTTTTCGTTGTGTCCGGTCATTAACGCTACGGGTGTGATCCTGCATACCAATCTCGGTCGCGCGCCGCTGTCAGAAGCCGCGATCAAGCGCGTCAGTGAAGTTGCGGGCCGTTATTCGAACCTGGAGTTCGACATCGCGGTGGGCCAACGCGGCAAGCGCGACGTCCACGTGGAGCGTCTCTTCTCGCGGCTGCTGAACCAGGAAGGTGTGAGCGGCATCCGCACCGTTGTGGTGAACAACTGCGCTGCGGCGGTGATGCTGGCGCTTAACACGCTGGCCGAGGGCGGGGAAGTGGTGGTCTCGCGCGGCGAGCTGGTGGAGATTGGCGGATCGTTCCGCGTGCCCGACGTGATGTCGAAATCCGGCGCGGTACTGCGCGAAGTCGGCACCACCAACCGTACGCGCGTCCAGGATTACGAGCGAGCGATCAACGAAAAGACGCGGCTGTTGCTGCGGGTGCATCGTTCGAATTTTGCAATTATCGGTTTCACCGAGCAGCCGTCGCTTGAGGACTTGTGCGAGCTGGGACGCAAACGCAAGATCCCGGTGATGGAAGACCTGGGCGGCGGCGCCCTGGTGCCGTTGCGCAGCCTGGGCATCAACGAGAGCGGCGTGGCCGACAGCCTGCGCGCCGGCGTGGACCTGGTGACGTACAGCGGCGACAAGATGCTGGGCGGCCCGCAGGCGGGCATGCTCAGCGGCCGGGAAGAACTGATCCAGCGCGTACGCTCGAACCCGCTGTTCCGGGCCTTGCGGGTGGACAAGCTCACCTATGCCGCGCTCGAAGCCACACTCATGGAGTACGTGCGCCAGAACCACGACGCCATTCCCTTCGTGCGTATGATACGGACTCCGGCGGAAGAAGTGCGGAAGCGCGCGGAAACATTGCGCGAAAAACTGCAAGCCGCACGGCGGCTGCGGTCAGAGATCATTACCGGCGAGTCGCTGGTTGGCGGTGGCTCGGCTCCCACTTCCACATTGCCGGCGTTTCTGCTGGCGATCGCAGTGGAATCTCTGAGCGCGGATGAGCTGGCCGCGCGTTTGCGGGCAAATTCTCCGCCGGTGGTCGTCCGCGTGGAGGAAGGCCGCGTCCTGCTGGATTTGCGGACGGTTCTGGAAGACGAAGAAGCCGAATTGTTGCGCGCGCTGATGGAAATTGCCGCGTGAGTGCGAAGCAGAAAAGTGTTTGGTGACGAGTTTCCGGGCCGCCCGTCCAAACCGCATGCGCACGCTGGTTTTGTTTCTAGGGATAACGGCAACTGCTGTTGCCCAGCAGATGCCGCGCGAAGATGCCATTCGCGTCGCCGAGTTCTTCCGGCTCTCGGCACAGATTCAGGACACACTCTGGCCGGAGTGGAGCAAGACGCCGTCGCCACTGCTCTTGGTGACTGCCGACAGGGAGTTTCTCACCCGCAGCCCGGCGCCGCCGAAAGGATTCACTAAGGTGTCGGAAGACCTGTACACGCGGGCGCGGGTTTTCAATCCGGCGTTTTTGGCGACCTTCCCGGCGTTTGGACCTCCGGCGGTGATCGTGGTGGGTGAGCCGCAAAACACCCAAGCCAGGGCCAGTACGCCGTGGCTCATCACCCTGATGCACGAGCATTTTCACCAGTTGCAATACGGAAAGCCGGGATATTACGAAGCGGTAAAAGCCCTCGGCCTGGACCGCGGCGACTCGAGCGGCATGTGGATACTGAACTACCCATTTCCGTATCAGCAACCTGAGGTTGTACAGGGCTTCGCACATCTACGCGATTTGCTGGTGGCTGCCCTCAACGTCAGCGACGACCAACAGTTTAAGAAAGCAGCAACCGACTACGTGCGCGAGCGCAAGAAGGTATTCGCCCAACTCTCGCCCGACGACCGCAAGTATTTCAGCTTTCAGCTCTGGCAGGAAGGGATCGCCCGCTACACGCAGGTGAAAGCAGCCGAAGCGGCTGCCGGCTACCGGCCGACTGAGGAGTTCGCATCACTTCCCGACTACTTGCCGTTTGCGGACTATGCCCCGCAAGCGCGCCAGGAGACTCTTGCCGAACTGAAGACCGCCGACATCGCCAAAATGAAACGGGTCTTTGTGTATTCGTTCGGAGCTGCAGAAGGCCTGCTTCTTGATCGATTGAATCCTGGCTGGAAGCAGACTTATTTCGCACGCCCGCTATCAACGGACAGGCTGTTCCTGTTCGAGCCCGAGACAAGCGACGATCTCGCCGAGAAGTAGAGACGGAAGGCGCGCTTTCAGGTGAACACGCCTTCCTAAAGCTCATTTCGGCGTAGGGTTGCTTTGCGGCTCTTTCGAGGGAGGCGGCGGTTCGCTTGGCTCCTGCAGCATCTGGTCGAGCTTTTTCTTTTGATCGTCGTTCAACAACGCTCGGACCTTGCCGATCGTGTCTTCGCGGATCGCCCGGATTTTCTGGACCTTTTCATCGCGCGGCGCAGCCGTGTCGCCGATCACGGCGAGCGCTTGCGTGCGCTGATTCTCAAGAATCGTTTTGACCTTAGCTTGCTGCGAATCATCCAGACCTAATTCCTGGGCCAGAGCTTTCACCTGGTCGTCGATGCTCGGGGCCTGAGGCTGCCCAGGCTGTTGAGGTTGCGCAGGCGGCGGCTGCTGTTGTTCCTTTTGCGTCGGAGGTTGAGATTGGTCCGATGGCTTGTCGGCGTCTTGCGCAAACGCCCCCAGCGCCAGCAGGAGTGGAAAGGTGAAAACGGTAGCCCGGAAAATCTTCATGGAAACTTCTTCTCCTTCGTGATGCGGCCAGTGTTGTGAGATGCACGCCACCGCTGCCGGGAGGTACTCGGTCAGTTTCGCGTGAAACTCACCGAAATACCTGTATCAGCATCTAGCGATTCGCTTTCGAATCGCGGCGTCCCCGACGCGCCCGCCTTTGGCGTGGTTGGGTGAAAGCGCGGGGCCCCAGCCTAGGAACTTCAATCCTGGGTGAGCGGAGCGAATGAGCAGACGAGCGACGACGACGATCTAATTGGGCTTAGGCGGATTGTCATCCCCGCTGGACGGGCGGCGCCGTATCTGGTGGGGCATTTCCGTTGGCAGCGCGTCGAACTTCGTTTTCTGGTCGTCGGTCAGCAGGTCGCGGATCTTGGCGTGGGTTTCCTCGCGGATGCTGCTGATTTTGTCCCGCCGCTCATTGCGAGAAATCGAACCGTCCTTCATGACGGTTACCAACTGCCTGCCCTGATCCTCGAGGATCGGCTTGATCTTGGCTACCTGGTCCACCGTGAGATTCAGCTTGTCGGAAAGCATTCGGACTTTTTCTTGCACACTGTCCATGCCGCGCGCAGCGCGCTGGCCGCGCTGTCCCTCGGTCTGCGGCGGTGTGGGCTCTTGGGCAACGGCCACCGTCATCAGGCACAAACACGCGATCAGAACGAACTGCATCCGTTTCATGGGCTCGGAATCTCCCTTTCACCATTTCAGGAAATCTTTTGCACACCTATCCGGCCAGCGAGCAGGATGGCCGGAACCGGTAGCGCTCAACAGGGAAGATTGGCGGCGAACGGGAAAAGATGCCCGAAGAAAGGTTGGTTTTTGCAGACGCTGATACCAGCTAGCGGGTCATTGAACAATGACCCGCTAACTAGGCGTCGGCCAGACCTCGCTTCTGCATCAACAGGAGCGTGGTATTCAAGCGCTTGAAGTCCTCGTCACCTAAGGCGATAAAGCGGAAGGGATAGGTGTGTGTGTTCTTGCTCTGCCCCCGCAGGATTTCCACCAGCCCGCACACGGGTCCGCACGCTGTGCTGAAGTGCGCTTCTGCGATGGTGACTTCGCCTAGAGCGGAGGGGAAGTCCGCAAGGCCGCCGGTCATGGACAGCTTGCGTAAGACCGCCGGGATCAAGTGTCCTTCCATGTTGAAGCGAATAGTTTCCTCATTGGGCACCCGCACTCGAGGAGACCGCTTTTTGGTTTGCGATTGGGGAAAGTAGGGCATAACTTGGCCATCATGACAGCGTGCCCGCTCGCGCTTGAAGATTACCGAAGCTGTTGCCCCGCATCTGCGAAACTGGACAGGCGCAAGGTAAAGTCCGCGGTCCATTTCATCGAGGGAAGGCCGCCGCTTCTCTGCCGGAACTTTTGATTTGATGGTGGCAGAGAGCGCCTTTCGCGGCGAAGGAAACTAGAAGCGGGAAGCGCGCGGGCCGCGGGGGAAGTCATGGAATGGGGCCAGTCACCCGCCTGGCAAGAAGACCGATGATTCGGGGCCTTCCGCGGCACTAGACCTTGCACTCCTGGTGCTTGTGGCTGGCGCAGAAACTATGCTAAAGACAGGCCTTAGCGGCAGTATGGAAACCGAGCTCCAGAACGAGTCAGTCTTTGCGGAAGCTGAGCTTTCGCCTGCGGATCTGTTGCGCCAGCAGTGGAAACAGCAGCCGGGCTTCATTCCATTCGTGCGGCAGAAGAATGTCATTGACCAGAACGCAGAGTTGCTTCCCTATGCGGGGATTATTTCGCTTCCCGGCTGGGCCTCACCGCGGGCGTTCGCGTTCCAAGGCCTGGTGCTGATCGCCGTCGTTTTATCGTTTCTCAACTGGTATGAAACGCAGGACCGCGGCAAACTCCAGGAGGAGCGGAATGCCCTTCAGGCCAACCTGGTTGAAGAAAACCATCGCCAGCAGGGCATCATGGCCGCCGCGCGCGCTGAACAGAAGAGGATTTTGGCTTCACCCAGGAGCGTAGTCTGGAAAAATGTGCCGCGGGAAGAAGCCCTAGCGCAGATTGATAGCTCGTTGGAAGACTCGCGCAAGTCCCTAGAGCTGTCCCAAGCCAAAGCAGCGGCGCGCGAAAAGGAACTTCGCGCTCAGCAGCGGGCTGAGACCATTGTCCGCTCCGCCGCGCCGCTGTTGTTTTCTGTGGCGCTGATGCTGGCCGCCGGGCTGGTGGCGGGCGGCATCAAGCGCGATTATCCCAGGAGCAGCGTGCGCTCTGCCGGCGACTACTATCTTTATTTCGCAACCGCCTACGGGTTTTGGCCGAACCTGGTGTTCCTGTTGTTTCTGCATTTTGCGCTCAGCGGCAACGCCTACGGCCTGACCGGCTTTTCGGAAACTGTGGGCCCGCTATTCTGGGTTTTGTTCTGGGCCGGGTTCTACTTTTTGCTGGTGCGTTACCTGGGCGCAGTGGCGCGCGATATGTACATAGCACTGCAAATCCGTCCGCCAGCCAGCGAATGGAGCCTGGGCAACAAGATGCTCCTGCGCCTTCACAATAGTTTTCTTATGGCTTTTGTGGTGAGCGAAGCCGCTTTTCTCAGCCTGATGTACTTCTTCTATCTCGCAGGCAAGAGTTTCTAACCAATCCCTAACAGCGCTGCTGCCACGCTTCTTGCCTCAGGAACAAGCGGGTCAGGCCGGTCCCACCTCTGCTGCTGCTTTGACGATCAGTTCCCATGCTTCCTGGACATCCTGCCACTGCGTGGCCAGGTTGCCGATAGCCAGACGCAAGACGAACTTTCCGTTCAGCACTGTGCCGGAAATGAATACTCTCCCGGACGCGTTCACTTTCTCCTGGATGGCGTGGTTCTCCAAGTCGGAGCCTTGGAAGCGGAAGCAAACTACTGAAAACGGCACAGGCGCGATGCGTTCGAACTGGGGATGCGCATCCACCAGAGCCGCGAACTTCTGCGCCCACTCGATGTGCGAGCGCAATATGGCCTCTACGCGCTCCCGCCCGAAGTAGCGCATCACAAACCACAGCTTGAGGGCGCGGAAACGGTGACCGAGCGGGACGCCGTAGTCCATCAGGTTATGGGCGCGCGGGTCGTCTTGGGTCTTGAGGTAATCCGGCGTGAGCGAGAAAGCGCGCCGCAGAATGTCCGGCCGCCGCGTGTAGAAGGCGCTCAAGTCGATGGGCGTGAGCAGCCACTTGTGGGCGTTGAACACCAGCGAGTGCGCGCGCTCCACGCCGGCAAGAATGTTGCGATGCTCGGGCAGCATGGCCGCGGCGCCGGCGTATGCTGCGTCAACGTGCACCCAGATGTTGTGATTTTCCGCGATCTCTACGATCTTGGCGAGCGGATCGATGGCGGTGGAAGAAGTGGTTCCAATCGTCGCCACAATGCAAGCCGGGCGTTTGCCGGAAGCTTTGTCGTCTTCAATCATCTTGGCCAGGGAGTCGGCGCGCATGGCGAAATTTGAGTCAGTCGCGACTTTGCGCACGTTGTCCTGGCCGATCCCGACGGCAATGGCGCCTTTTTCGATCGACGAATGCGATTGCTCCGAGGTGTACACAACCAGATCGCCGCGGCTGCCATGGCGGCGGGCTTCCGGCGCGACCATCTCGCGGGCGCAAACAATGGCGTGCATGCTGCTGGTGGAAGCCGTGTCATAGACGATCCCGAACCATCCCTCCGGCAGGCCGATCCACTGGCGCAGCCAGTCCAGGGCGCGCTGCTCCAGCTCCGCTACCGCGGGCGAGGTCTTCCAGTGCAATCCGTTGGTGTTGAGCGCCGCAGCCAGCATCTCGCCCAGTACCGCCGGCGTGGAGCCGGTACAGGCAAAATAGGCAAAGAAGCGCGGATGATTCCATTGCGTGACCGCCGGCATGATGAGCCGGTCAAAATCGCGCAGGATGGCGGTAAACGGCTCACCGTGTTCCGGCGCTGACTCCGGCAAGGCGTCCAGCAGTTCGCCCGGCCGGGTGCGCGCGAGCACCGGCATCTCCGCCACCGAGTTCAGGTAGCCGGCAATCCAATCCACGGTCTCATGCCCGGCGCGGCGGAAATCCTCAACGTAGTTCGACCAGCCCGCGTCCGGCTTTGCCGCCACAGCCGCATCTTTAGAATCAGCAGTTTTGCTCATAATCCTGGTCCATGCCGTTGTTGCCGGCACATGAATTTCATTGACATTCTTGACAACAGCGGAAAATCTAGACTACTATCCGCAGAGCATGCACGCCAACCGATTTAGCTTCGCGTTTACCTACCGCTACTCCTTTACGGGTAGCGGCGAAGCGGATGGTATGCTGACAATGCAATAAAAAGTTAGACATCATAAATCACCGCGAGCCGCGATCCCGAAGGGGTCGCGGTTTTGCTTTTGAGGAGCCTGATCATGGGCCAGACAAACGGCAGGAGTGA
>DATFXI010000028.1:0-9621 GCA_035316085.1 Candidatus Angelobacter sp. | reverse complement strand
CCGTCGTTCAAGAGGTCCCTCTCCCGCTTAGCAGGGATCGGGATTTCGGCTCGCGAATCGTACTTAGCTTGCCCTGAGCGAGCGTAGCGAGTCGAACGGGCCGCGATAACGCCTCAAGTTCAAAGCCCTCGCAAAAATACTGGACCGCCAATCGGGTTCGAAGAGTTCAATCCGCGCATCTAACGTGGATCACAAAAAGATGTGGATGGAAGCAAAGGTATACGAGGAGGCATCAAGATGAATGCAATTCTGAAACCAGTGCCGGCAGGGAAGGAGTTGGAGCACGCAAAATCTCGTCGCGCGGAGTCTCTGGCACGGCGAATCGAAGAGGGCGCGGCGGGTTTGGCTGCTTTTGCAAGGCAGCTCTCTGAAGAACAATGGCACACCCCAGTGTCGTTGAGCGACCGTCGCTCAGTCGGCGTCGTGGTCCACCATGTTGCTACTGTGTACCCGGTCGAAATTCAACTTGCCCAGGCTATCGCCAGCGGTAAGCCGGTCACCGACGTTACATGGGAGGTGGTATCGGAGTTGAACGGCAAGCACGCCGGTGAGCAAGCCGGAGTGACCAAAGCCGCCGCGCTGGAGCTCTTGCGCAAGAACAGCGCAGAAGCCGCAGCAGCGGTCCGCGCCTTCACGGATGAGCAACTGGACACGGCAGCGCCCTTTTCGCTCAGCTTCGGCGCCCCCGTGACCGCTCAGTTTGTCATTGAGGACCACGCCCTGCGCCACAGCTGGCATCACTTGGCGCGTATTCGCAAAGCCTTACCTCGCTGATCGCGGCGACGCAACAATTTAGAGGAAGCGACAACCCCGAAGTTGGCTGAAGGTTCTTCTGGCATGAGAGCCTTAAATCGGGAGGCGTTACGCCTATTCGGTCTTCGGATCATCTCTTCGGGCCTGGAAAAACTGACGCAGGATGTCGCCGCAACGATCCGCTAGAACTCCTGACGTCACTTCCATCCGGTGGTTGAGCCGGGGGTGGTTCAGCACTTCTAGCACAGACCCGGCCGCACCCGCCTTGGGGTCGACGGCCCCGTAGACCAAACGCGCCAAACGTGCGTGAACCAGCGCGCCCGCGCACATGGGGCAAGGCTCAATGGTCGAAAACATCACGCAGCCGACCAGCCGGTGATTGCCGAGGCGAGCCGCGGCCTGTCGCAGGGCTACGATTTCCGCATGCGCCGTGGGATCGCCATCGAGCAGCGTGCGATTGTGTCCCCCGCCAACCAACTCTCCGTCTTTGACGACCACGGCGCCGACCGGGACTTCCCCGGCGGCAGCGGCCAGGCGCGCTTGCTGGAGAGCGTGTTCCATCCATTCCGCGTCACTGGGGACCGATGTCGGATGAATCTTTCCGGAGGCGTGGCTCATAGGAGGAATCACGGCAGCTCTCTAATTTTACGCTTTTCTCCGGGTCTCCTTCCGCCGCTTGGATTTGAATGTAAGGAAAGTGCTTACGGCAAGAGAAGAGCAGCTCTCCCTAATTTTTCTGGGGAAGTCAACCTCGCGTGGCTGGCTGATGTCTAAAGATAGAGTGCAGAACCTCGTGCATCATTTTGCGAGGAGTTACGCAACTTGACCACAGGCCCGACCTGCATTGCGTTGCTTCGGGCACCCAGACTTCAAAAGGAGCAGGACTCGACATGAACAAAACAATTGTATTGATCGCGATGTTGGCGACCGGCATGGCGTTTGCCCAAAACAGAGGCAACTCCCAACGGCCGGACCAGCAACAGCCCTCTCAACAGCAAACACAACCAGCACAGCCATCCGCCAGCCAACAGAGCCCGACCAGCGCTGGGCAGAACTCTCTAACCGGCTGTCTGAAAGGCTCCGGCGAAGCGTGGGTGTTGGTTGCCGAAGGCCAGAACACGCCGCTGAGTGGCGACAGTTCCAAACTGAAGCCACACAACGGACACCAAGTACAGGTGAAGGGTACACAAGCCAGCGACGGTTCATTCCAGGTAACGGATGTGATCATGGTCGCTGAGTCTTGCGCTCCCGGTAGATAGCCTCGGACGCTGGTGGCGCGGCGACTGCGGGCTTAAAGCCTGCAAGGAATGAAGAGCGCGTCCATCGTCTCAACACAATTGCCCGGACGAGCCAGTCCGGGCAATTTTTGTTTCGGGGCGCCCGATACCGCGCGGGACCTCAACCGGCCGGCTGTTGTTGCGTGGCGCAATGAATGGCGCCCAGGCCCCAGATGAAATCGCCGCAGTAGATACCCACGACATCGCGGCCGGAAAAGACGCTGCCGAGAATATTCAGGGCAACCCGATCCTGGGGATCGTTGAAGGTCGGGACCAGCACCAGGTTGTTGGCGACGTAGAAATTGGCGTAGCTGGCCGGCAGCCGCCGGCCTTCGAATACGACGGGACCAGGAAGCGGCAGTTCCACGATCTGCAGCTTATGGCCTTCGAGGTCGGTAGCGGCGCGTAGGCGCCTGAGATTCTCCTGAAGCGGTTCATAGTTGCGATCGCCACGGCGGGTTTCGACCGCGGTGAGGACGGTATCGGGTGCGACAAAGCGGGAAATGTCGTCTACGTGGCCATGCGTGTCGTCGCCCACGATGCCTTGATTCAGCCAAATGGTCTTCTTAACTCCGAGGTAGTCGGCGAAGACAGATTCTAGGCCTTCGCGTGTCATTCCCGGATTGCGCTGCTGCACCTTGCTCAGCAGACATTCTTCCGTGGCAAGCATCAGTCCTTGGCCATTCACGTCGATACTGCCACCCTCCAGCACCACGTGATGACGCTTACCTTTTACTTGAACGTTGGCAGAAAACTCCCTCAGTTTAAGCTTCTTAGCGATTCGTTTCGATATCTGGTTGTCCAGCTTCCAGTCAGAATATTTGGCCCAGGCGTTGAAGCGCCAGTTGGTGATAGCCACTGGATTGTTCGCGATTTCGCGGCGAACAAAAATGGGACCGGAGTCACGCGTCCAGACGCGGTTCGTCAGCCACCGGTGAAACCGGATGTTCTTGGAACTGACGCCGGCGCGCTTCAGCACTTGGCGCGCCGAGGTCTCTTCAGCCGCGTTCTTGACGACGATCTCTACTCGCTCCGCGCGGCTCAGGTGGCGCACCATTTCGGCGTAAACCCAGGGGATGGCGGCAAATTTTCCCGGCCAATCACTGCGATTGTGCGGCCAGGCGATCCAGGTAGCCTGATGCGGCTCCCATTCCGCCGGCATACGGTAGCCGAGGGAGCGAGGCGTGTCCGCTTCGGTCGCCCGGGCGGTCAATCCAGGAACCTCTTGGTAATCCCGCCATAGCTGTCAATGCGGCGGTCGCGCAGGAAGGGCCAGTTGCGGCGAACGTCTTCCAGCAATTTTAAGTCGCACTTGCCGACGATGATTTCTTCATTGTCGTGAGAAGCCTCGGCGATGACGCGTCCGAAGGGGTCAGAGAGGAATGATCCACCCCAGAATTCCAGGCCTTTGCCTTGGGCGCGATTGCCGCGGACATCGCCGTGCTCGTGGCCCACGCGGTTTACCACACCCACAAATACGCCATTAGCAATCGCGTGCGACCGCTGCATGGTGCGCCAAGCGTCATGCTGGGCGGCGCCGAACTCGGATTTCTCGTCCGGGTGCCAGCCGATGGCGGTGGGATAGAAAAGAATGTTGGCTCCCTGCAGTGCGGTCAGGCGGGCGCCTTCGGGATACCACTGGTCCCAACACACCAGCGCGCCTACTCGGCCAACATGCGTGTCAAAAGACTTGAAACCGAGGTCGCCGGGAGTGAAATAAAACTTTTCGTAATAGAGCGGATCGTCGGGGATGTGCATCTTGCGGTAGATGCCCTTGAGGGTTCCGTCAGCTTCCAGCACCGCTGCAGTGTTGTGATAAAGGCCGCGGGCTCGACGCTCGAAGACGGAGGTCACGATGACAATCTTGTTCTCCTTCGCGACTGCGGAGAGCGCTTCTGTCGTGGGACCGGGAACGTTCTCAGCCAGGTCGAAGAGCGCGTGGTCTTCGCGCTGGCAGAAATATTGTGTGCGAAACAACTCCGGCAGGCACACGATCTCCGCGCCCAGCTTGGCCGCCTGGCGGACTTTGTCGCAAGCGCGACGAAGGTTGTCGTCCGGATCAGGCGAGCAGGACATCTGGATTAAACCGACGGTGAACGTGTCAGAAGCCAAGGGTTTCTCTCGTGTTCAAGCAATTTAAGAGTTGTCATAAAGCATACCAAACCCTCCAGGTTTGACTCCGGCCTCGCGACCGTTTACTTTCTTGAGTTCTCTATCTCACTGAGGTGAAACGTTGACCAAAAAGCGCCAAGGCGCGGGCATTGACCGCAAACTGCACGATCCGGTGAAGGACAAACTCTCTCCGGTTTTCCCGCTCGACCTTTCCCAAATCAAGAGCGTTAGCGAGCTGGTGAAAGGTATGGCGGACACCGCGTTCACCGGCCGGCAACTTGGCGAGGCGGTGGACGTACTTGAAGCCATGGCCCGCGACAAGGATTGCTTCGTGGTGATGACTTTGGCTGGCGCAATGACCGTGGCCAAGCAAGGGCTGATCATCTGCGACCTGATTGACCGTGGCTTGGTCAACGCCATAGTCTCCACAGGCGCCTTGATGGCGCACGGCCTGGTGGAAGCGACCGGCTGTAAGCATTACCGTTACGATCCAAGAATGAACGACGTGGAACTGTATGAGGCGGGGTACAACCGCGTCTACGACACGCTGGAGCCGGAGCAGAATCTTGACCACGTGGAGCTGGTCATGGAGCAAGTACTCGACCGATGGGACCCGCAGGAAACCATGTGTTCGTGGAAGCTGAACAGCGCTATCGGCGAGCACCTGAAACGCCACGCCAAGGGCCGCGGCATTCTCAAGTCGGCGTTCGAGAAAAACGTTCCCGTCTTCGTTCCTGCGTTCACCGATTCCGAGCTGGGACTGGACGTTGCCCTGACCAACCGCATGCGCGCCCGCCAAGGCCAGCCGCAGCTTAACTTCAACCCCTTCTTGGACCTCAACCATTTTGCCGATACGCTCCTGCAGCAGAAGCGGCTGGGGATCTTTACCATCGGCGGCGGTGTGCCCCGCAACTGGGCGCAGCAGTTCGGACCTTATTGCGAACTGCGCGTCCGTCGCGCCGGCGAGGACGTGGAGCTCAAGCGCTACCACTATGGCGTGCGCGTGTGCCCGGAGCCGGTTTACTGGGGTGGGCTCTCCGGTTCGCCTTATTCCGAGGCCATTTCCTGGGGCAAGTTCGTCCCACCGGCCGAGGGTGGAAAATTCGGCGAGGTCTTTGTGGACGCCACGGTCGGCCTGCCGATCATGGTCGCGGCTCTGCTGGAACGGTTGGGGGAGGGATACAAGAAAGCTGCATTCAAGGGCTAACCCCTAGCACGGAAGACCACCTTCTGAAATCCCGAGCGCAGCGAGGGATCGCTATTCCCTGAAGAATGTAGCCTTAGAAACTCTTCCGGCGATAGGGATCTCTCCCCTTCGACAAGCTCAGGGTCGAGATTTCAGAAAGAAGTGCCTCGGTGTCTCCGTGGTAGGTTCTTCTACTCGAAGATCAGAATCGCGGCCGCGATCACCGTACTCCATTTGCCGCGTTTGTCGCCGACGCCGCTCTGCGTGATGTTCGTAGTGCGGACGATCTTGTTGGAGATGCGGTAGATCTCTTTCTTTTCGTCCCAGGATTTGTCGGGATCGAAATCCACGTCCAAGGTGGTAGCCAGCATCTCTGCGGCCAACTCTTCGGCATACTCGCCTGCCTGCTCGTCGGTTTCGCCGAAAGAGTGGTGCTCACTCAGGTAGCCATAGGTGCTGCGGTCCATCGGGATCGCCAGCCCGATGCTCGAGGCCAGGAGCCGGTGCGGCTCGTGGGTTGAGTTTTCCGCTACCACCGCGAAGGTGACTTCGCCGGGGTAAAGATACTTCACACCCTCTTTGCGGGAGATCAGTTTGCAATGAGGAGGAAAGATTGACGACACCCGCACCAGGTTCTGCGCCGCGATGCCCGCGTCGCGCAGGGCAAGCTCGAAAGAGGTAAGACGTTCCTTGTGCTTGCCGACTCCCTTAGTAAGGAAGATGCGCTTGGGCACCATGTTAAGTCCCAATGTAGTTGTCCTCCGGGCCAGATGAATTTAGACCGAATGATGAAAAATAACATACGCGAGGCGGAGCGCACAGACAATTTACGTAAATTTTTCTGGCCAGCCACTAGCAAGGGTAGCTTCGAATTCTTCCTTTTCGCGCTGCACAACAGATGGTGCAGCGCCAGGCTAGCTCAGGCTTGGGAAGCGACTCCCGGCTTGAGTTTCACAGCCACATCAATAAAGGCAAGCGCAGCCCGGCCCAGGGCTTTGTCTTTGCGGAAAACCAGAGCCAGGTCGCGGCGCACGGAAGCATCAGCCAGAGGGACGGCCGCCAGCACGCCGGCCTGCACGTCTTCGATCACGTTGGACCGAGCAATGAACCCTACGCCGACGTCGGCGGCCACAAAGCGCTTCAGCAGCTCGCTGGAGTCGAGTTCCATGGAGATCTTGGGCTTGAGCCCACGCTCGTGGAACAGGTTTTCCAAAGCGTCGCGCGTCCGGCCGAGCTTAGGCAGGAGCACGGGGAAGCGGGCAGCGTCAGCAATGCTGGCGCGCGTCAGACGGCTCAACGGATGGTTGGGCGGCGCGATAATGACCAGCTCATCGCGATGAATGTTGACCACGGTCAAGCGCTTGTCGTCCACCGGGGTGGACACCACTCCGAAATCTACTGAGTTATCGATGATCGACTCCAGAATTTTGGCCCGCTCCAGGCGGCTGATCTGCACAGCCACGTCAGGATAGAGCTTCTTGAATTCGGCAAAGACCTCAGGCAGGATGTGCAAGCACGTGCCTTCATTGGCGCCGACTACGATTTCGCCGCGAGGCACGCGTTCCAGCTCGGCTACCGTCACAATCATGCCTTTGCGGGCTTGGAGCGCCTGCTCAGCATATTGCTGGAAGACCTTGCCGGCGCCGGTAAGCCCGACCTTGCCGCCGCTGCGGTCGAACAACCGCGCGCCAACCTCCTCTTCCAGAGCGCGAATCTGAGATGAGATGGCCGGCTGTGTGCGAAAGCGCTTTTCTGCTGCCCGCGAGAAACTGTTATGGCGAGCGACTTCCAGGAAGGTTTCTAGTTGGTCGAAATCCATGGGCGTGAACTAGTTTAGCATTCAGCCGAGCGAAGATCGGGTGATCTGGTGATCGGTTCATCGGGTGATCGGATCTGCCAATTTCTGCTACAGATCACCCGATCACCAGATCGCCGGGTCACCCGATTCTCAATCGGGTGATCGACGCAGGCGACTGCTAGAATCGATGCGACCATGAAAGCAGTGATCGCCGAACAGTACGGCGGCCCAGAGGTTCTGGAGATTGCTGACGTTGCCGTCCCCCAACCCGGCCCGAACGGCGTGCTGGTACGCGTGCACGCCTCGAGCGTCAATCCTGTGGACTGGAAGCTGCGCAAAGGCCTGCTGAGCGCTCTCTGGGACCTGCGCTTTCCAGTGATCTGGGGATGCGACGTCTCCGGCATGGTGGAAAAGGTCGGCAGTGCGGTGACCTTGTTCAAGCCCGGCGACGAGGTGTACGGCTTCAAGCATGGAAAAGTCGCCAAAACGTATCGCGGCACATACGCCGAGTACGCCGTGGTTCCCGAAAACGCACTCACCCGCAAGCCGGCTCGTCTAAGCCATCAGGAAGCCGCCTCCATTCCGATGGCAGCACTCACCGCCTGGCAGGCCTTGGTTGATGAGGGGAAGCTCGAAGCAGGCCAGCGTGTCTTAGTTCATGCCGCAGCGGGCGGCGTGGGCGTGTGCGCGGTCCAGATCGCCAAAGCCCTGGGCGCGTACGTTGCCGCCACGGCGGGCCCACGCAATCAAGATTTCATCCGTGAGCTTGGCGCGGATCTTGTGATCGATTACACCAAGGAAAAAATTGAAGACAAACTGGCTGGCTACGATATTGTCCTCGATGGCGTGGGCGAGTCGGTGTGGCCGAGTTCGCTCCGCGTGCTCAAACGTGGCGGCAGACTTGCGACGTTGACGCTGCCAATCCCGGAGACCAAGTCCGGGAAGCTGCGTTTTTTCGCGACCGCGATTGCAGGCACGGCAGGAGGCTACGCACGAGCCCTGGCAAGTGGTAAGCGCTTTTGTATCGTCCAAGGCAAGTCTCGCGGCGGCGAGTTAGACAAGATCACCGCCCTCATCGAAACCGGCAAACTTCGCCCGGTGATTGAGAAGGTCTTTCCCTTTGAGCAGATCGCGGAAGCGCATCGGCTGAGTGAAAACAGGCATGTGCGGGGCAAGCTGGTGGTGAGCGTCAGAGACTAGCAGGTTAGCAACTCAGCATTCAGCGCGCGCCCACCTTTCTCCCCTTAACCGTCTTCAGGGCACCGAGGCAGTTCCAGGGGCTGAAATGCTGGCTGCTGAGGGCTGACTGCTGTTTTTCCACCACCCAACTCCCTGAAAGCACGCTTCTTGTGACGGAATAAACGCTGCTTATCCCGCCCATAAAAACATTCAATTTCCGTCGACGTGCTGCACCGGATTAGCCTCCGATGAGGAGGAGGAGAACAATCCAACATGGCTGACACCAAAGCTGATCCCAAAGCGGTGCTGGAATTCGCGAAAAAGAACGGCGCCAAGTTGCTCGACCTGCGCTTCACCGATCTTCCCGGACTGTGGCATCACGTTTCGTTTCCGATCGAACAGTTCTCGGAAGCGTCATTCGAAGACGGTTTCGGGATGGACGGGTCGTCGATCCGAGGCTGGGCAGCGATCCACGAGAGCGACATGCTACTCATCCCCGACGCGAACTTTTACCTCATGGATCCGTTCACCGAGGTGGCTACGCTGGTGATGGTGGCCGATGTAATCGATCCCGTCACCAAGCAGCGCTACGACCGCGATCCGCGCTACATCGCCAAGAAGGCGGAGATGTATCTGGTTTCGACCGGTCTGGCGGACACCGCGTACTTCGGCGCTGAAGCCGAGTTCTTCATCTTCGACAACGTGCGCTTCGACCAGAAAGAGAACCAGGGTTTTTACTTCATTGACGCGGAAGAAGGCCGCTGGAATTCAGGACGCCAGGAGAACAATCTTGGCTATCGCCCGCGGTACAAGGAGGGATATTTCCCGGTTCCGCCTACGGATCACTACCAGGATCTGCGCACTGAGATGTCCATGACCATGCAGGCCTGCGGCCTGGAAGTGGAATGCCACCACCATGAGGTCGCGACCGGCGGGCAAACGGAGATTGATCTCAAGTTCAATAAGCTGGTGCGATCGGCCGACAACATGATGCTCTACAAGTATGTAGTCAAGAATGTGGCCAACCAGTACGGCAAGACCGTGACCTTCATGCCCAAGCCACTGTTCAATGACAACGGCAGCGGCATGCACACGCATCAGTCACTGTGGAAGGAAGGGAAGCCGCTCTTCGCGGGCGACGGATACGCGGGACTTTCCCAGACCGCGCTGTGGTACATCGGCGGGCTCATCAAGCACGGGCCGGCGCTGTCCGCGATCATCGCGCCCACCACAAACTCCTACAAGCGCCTGGTTCCAGGCTTTGAGGCACCGGTCAATCTGGCCTACTCGCGCCGCAACCGGTCAGCGGCGTGCCG
>DATFXI010000027.1:0-6095 GCA_035316085.1 Candidatus Angelobacter sp. | reverse complement strand
CGGCGGCCTGCATCTTTTCTCCGCCCATGCCGAAGGACCTGGCGCCGGGCGCGAGTTGCTTTAGCGCCTCGATAAGCTGCGCGCCGTAAGTGTCGCCCGAGGCCTCGCCAGCGGAAAGAAGAATCTGCATGCGGGATGATTATGACATCCCAGGCTCCTTCTGAAATCCCGCTGCGCGGGATCGGGACTTCAGATCAAGGCTGGTATCCCGGCCCGCGCAACACCTTGCCGGGAAGCGCGTTCGTCGCATTGCCGTTGTCGATGACTAGTACGCCATTCACCAGCACATACTTCATGCCTTCAGAAAGCTGGTTGGGGTTTTCGAAGGTGGCCCGGTCGGTGATCGTGTGAGGATCAAAGATCACAACGTCGGCCCACAGGCCGGCTTTGAGGACGCCACGGTCGCTGAGGCGCATGCGCTGCGCCGGCAGCGCCGTGAATTTGCGAATAGCATCTTCCAGGCGCAGCTTTTTCTCCTCGCGCACGTACTTGCGCAGGATGCGCGGAAAAGTCCCATAGGCGCGGGGATGCGGATGCTCCTGGCCGAGCAGGCCATCAGGGGCGGTGCCCTGCGAGTCGTTGTCGACGGAAACCCAAGGTTGCTGGAGAGCGAGAGACACATCGGGCTCCGACATGCCAAAGACGGCAACGTAGGTGTAGGCGTGGTCTTGGATGAGAAGATCGAAGATGGTGTCGATCGGGTCTTTGTTCCATAGCTTCGCGACTTCAGCCACACTCTTTCCCTGAAGCGGAAGGAGCTGCTGGTTCTCGACGACGCTGACAAGTATCGCTTCCGGCCCGGCGATCTCCTGCCATTCGTTGTCCCACTCAGTCGAAGGTGTTTCCATCTCCTTGCGGATGCGGGCTCGGAGTGTGGGGTCTTTCAGGCGCTCCACCAGCTTGGCGTCGCCGCCGTCATGAGCCCAGGGGGGAATGAAGGCGGAAAAAGAGTTGAACCACGCCGGGTAGGCGTAAGTGTTGGCGCTGATGTCGACACCCGACGCGCGGGCTCTTTCGATCTGGGCCAGGATCTGCGGCATTTGTCCCCACTGCGGCTTGCCGGCGGCCTTCAGGTGCCAGATTTCGACAGGGATTTTTGCCTCGCGTCCGATGCGCACGGCTTCATCAATAGCGGCGGTGATGGCTGAGCCTTCACTGCGCATGTGCGTGGCGTAGACCCCGCCGAATTTCGAGGCTTCGGTAGCGAGGGCGATCAGTTCTTCAGTCGATGCATAGGGAGCAGGTGCGTACTGTAGCGACGTAGAGACACCCACAGCGCCGTCATGCATGGCGTCGCGCACCAGGGCTCTCATCTGCTCAAGCTGCGCGGAAGTGGGCTGGACTTTGTCGTCGCCCAGCACCATGCGCCGGACCTGCGTGGCCCCAACGTACGTCCCCAAGTTGATTCCCATGCCCTGTTTCTCCAGGCGGGCAAAGTACTGGCGCAAGGTATGCCAGTCGGGCGTGATCTTGAGGTGGGCGTAGGAGACCTGGTCGGCCTTGATGATGGCGTCATTGAGTGGCGCTGCCGAGCCTCCCTCGCCGGTGAATTCCGTGGTGATGCCCTGAAAGATCTTGGAAGGCAGATGCGGGTTCACCAGGATGGTCATCTCCGACTGTCCGAGCATGTCGATGAATCCGGGAGCGACTACCATGCCGTGCGCGTCAATGGTGCGCTTGGCCGGCGCGGCGCCGAGAAACCCGATGGCGGCAATACGCCCGTTGCGAATGCCGATGTCGCCGGAATACCAGGGCGAGCCGGTGCCGTCGATGATGTGGCCGTTGCGGATGATGATGTCGTAGGGGACCTCAGCGGCGCAGGCGGTGAGAAGGCAGAAGATGGTGAGAGTCGCGATCAGCAGCGATCGAAAATATCTGGGCATGTGATTTGAGGCTCCGTCGGGAGATTGTAATCTACCCCCGGGTTTTCACCAGCTTGCCAGAGAGCCAATAAGAAAGCATTGCAAGCAACATCAAGGCTACGATGCCTCTAAGAATCGCTGCCGGTGGACCCAGCGTAAAGTAGACGCCGAACGTAATGTGTGGTCCTGCAAGGGCGCGGTAAATCTGAAACAAACCCGGCAGAGACAGCAAAAGGATTGAACCAAGGAAAATCCCGGTTGTAACGAGGAATCGTTTCATGTTTCCCTCTGTCCCGAGCCGTCAAACTGCCGCAACGCTTTTTAACCGCCGAGCGGATCGCCCGATCTCGACGTCAGTCGTCCGCTCCCACCTGCGTCTCGCCCACGCCCAGCTCCTGGTCTTTGTACTGGAGCTGGTAGAGCTTCCAATAGATGCCGCGATGGGCCAGCAGCTCCTGGTGGCTGCCGATCTCGCGCACCTGGCCTTTGTGCATCACGATGATCTTATCGGCGCGCTGGATGGTCGAGAGCCGGTGAGCGATGATCACCGAAGTGCGGCCTTCCACCATGGTACTCAGCGCGTCGCGCACACGCAGTTCGGTTTCCGTGTCCACGCTGGAGGTGGCTTCATCGAGAATCAGGATGCGGGGATCGTGCGCGAGGGCACGAGCAAACGAGATGAGCTGCTTTTGTCCGGTGCTCAGCGTGCTGCCGCGCTCCAAAACGGGTTCCTGGAAACCTTGCGGCAAGGTGCGGATAAAGTCGGCCAGGTTCACGCTCTCCGCCGCGGATTCCACCTGCTCATCGTCAATCCAGCTCGAACCCAGGCGGATGTTGGTCTCGATCGTCCCGCTGAACAGGAACGGGTCTTGCAACACCACGCCGAAGCGGCGACGCAGCTTGGTCAGTTCCATCTCGCGCACGTCAACGCCGTCAATGCGGATAGAGCCTTGCTGGATGTCGTAAAACCGCATGAGGAGCGAAATGATCGTGGTCTTACCGGCGCCGGTGTGGCCAACAATGGCCACCGTCTCGCCGGGTTCGATAGTGAAGGAGACATCACGCAACACCCAATCGAACTCGCCGCTATCGGCAGCCGGGACTACGCTCTCGCCGTGGCCATTGCTTTTCGCCGAAGAAGGCACAACCGGACCGGCGTCTCCGCCGATCGGAATTCTGCGGTACGCAAACCACACGTGGTCAAACTCAATGCGGCCGCGGACAGGAGCTTCGACCGGATCCGGCGGCGAAAGCACTTCCACGGGTGTATCCAGCAGTTTGAACACGCGCTCGCTTGATGCCATGGCCGATTGCAAAATGTTGTACTTCTCGCTCAGGTCCTGAATGGGACGGAAGAAACGCAGAGCGTACTGAATGAATGCGGTCACCATGCCCGGTGTAATGACACCAGCAGCCGTGCGAGCGCCCTCAGGCACGTGGATGCCGAGATGTTGCAAGGCCAGCAGCCCGCCGAACCACACTACAGACGCAACAGCCACCGTCGAGAGGAATTCCACGATCGGATAGTAGAGGGCGTACGCCAAGATGGCGTCTTTGAACGCCTCCATGTGCAGTGCGTTGATCTGGGCAAATCTGTCATACGCGCGTTTTTCGCGGTTGAAGAGCTGCAGCACCACCATCCCGGATACATGTTCCTGCAAGTACGCGTTGATACGTGCGATGGCCACGCGGATGCGCCGATAGGATTCGCGCACCGATTTGCGAAAGATCATGGTCGCCCAGAAAATGAGCGGTAGGACGGCGAAAGTTATTAGCGCCAATCGCCACTGCATCAAAAGCATTACCACAACGATGCCGCTGAGAATGAAAATGTCTTCGAAGATCGAAACTACGCCGGCGGTAAACATTTCGTTCAGCGCGTCCACGTCGGCTGTGACGCGAGTTACCAGCCGGCCGACCGGGTTCTTATCGTAAAAACCCACGTGCATCCGTTGCAGGTGGCGGAAGATTTGGCTGCGTAGATCGAACATGACTTTTTGTCCGGTCCACTGCATCAGGTAGGTCTGGGTAAATTCCAGGGCAAAGCTGAAGAGCAACGATACCAAATAGATGAGCGCAATCTGGGCGATCCCCATGAGGGGATTGGGGCTGAGCCGGTTCTCGAGGAACCGTAGATGAACGACGGGATTGCGGGCCAGATACTTGTCGATGGCCGTAGCCGTGAGCAGTGGACCGATAACCTCGGGCCCCAAAAACACCCGCACCAGGATTGCCGCCAGCGCACAAGTGCTCTGCCATTTGTACGGACGCAGATAGCCCAGCAGCCGCTTCATCAGCCGGCTGTCATACGCTTTGCCTAGTACTTCCTCTTCCTGCGACATGGGTAAACTTCTATTTTATCGTCAGGCGTCTCACAAAGCTCTTAGACGCGGAC
Source organism: Candidatus Angelobacter sp. (assembly GCA_035316085.1). Lineage (GTDB taxonomy): Bacteria > Acidobacteriota > Terriglobia > Terriglobales > Acidobacteriaceae > Angelobacter. The sequence continues at coordinate 1,838 of DATFXI010000027.1, read as the reverse complement.
ACGATGCTTTCATGAGCGCGTCATGCCGGTTCCCCACCGTTGATGATCCACGGCGTGCCGAATTGATCAGTGAGCACACCGAAGCGCTGTGCCCAGAACGTCTCCTGGATCGGCATTTCGATCGCGCCTTCCTCTGCCAGGGCCTTGAAGACACGCTCGGCTTCCGCCGTGGCAGCGATGTTAAGCGTCACTCTAAAACCTTGCGGTTTCTGAAAGCGATCGGGAGTAAGATCAGCGCCCTGCAATACCTGGTTGCCGACCGTAAGGGTGGTGTGGAGGATCTTCTTCTGCCAGTCAGGCGGTGTTTGGCCGGCCATCGGCGAGTCTCCGTAAGTCATCATCATGAGGATCTTGCCGCCCAGACATTTCTCGTAGAACTTGAAGGCAGCTTCGCATTGGCCATTGAATGTCAGATAGGGGTTCAATCGCATGATGCTACTCCTTTGCCACGCGACGGCCCGCGAAAGCTGGTTACTCCACTCTCCGCAAGACCAGCGCCGAGTTTTTGGATCCGAACGCGATGCAGTTGCAGATCGCGTGTTCGATCTCCACTTTGCGGCCCAAGTCAGGCACGTAATCCAGGTCGCAATCGGGATCGGGTTTTTCCAGGTTGATGGTCGGCGGAATCTGTTTGTGTTTCATCGCGATCAGCGTAGCGGCAACGCCGGCGGCTCCGCACGCTCCTTGTGGATGCCCGATCTGCGACTTCAGCGCCGACATGGGCACCTGGTACGCACGGTCGCCCAACGCCAACTTGAGCGCTCGCGTCTCTATGCGGTCGTTCAGGTCCGTGGATGTGCCGTGCAGGTTCACATATTGGACGTTCTGCGGCGCGATGCCAGCTTCCTGCATGGCCAAGCCAATGGCTCGGGCCGGTTCCTCGCCGCACTCCTGCAAACGCACGCGGTGAAAAGCCTCGCAGGTGGAACCGTAACCGGCGACTTCAGCGTAAATGTGCGCGCCGCGGGCCCGCGCGCGTTCGTACTCTTCGATCACGAACATCCATGAGCCTTCGGCGATCACAAAGCCATCGCGGTCCAGGTTGAACGGACGCGAGCCGCGCTCCGGCGCGTGGTTCCAGGATTCGGTCATGATGCGCATCAAGATGAAGGCTTTCAGGATCCCCCAGGCCAGCGGCGAATCGGTTCCGCCGGCGAGCATCGCCGGTTGCGTGCCTAGCTGGATTTGGCGCACTGCGTACGCAATAGCGTCGGTCGAAGAAGTGCAGCCGCTGGTGACCACCTGGCTTGGGCCGCGGAACCCGAAGCGCATGCTGATCTCACTGGACATGGTTCCCATGGTGCCGCTGGGAATGGTGAAGATGCTGACTTGCTTGATCTTGCCCTGGTAGTAGAGATGATATTGCAGGTCGGTAAAATCGTTGGCCCCGCCGCCGGTGCCCAGCACCACACCGATCTCACGTTGCTGGTCGAGCGTGAGCTTAGTGGGATCGATGCCGGCGTCGCGGAGCGCTTCCGTCCCCGCGGCAATGGCCAGCGGCACACAGCGGGAAACGTGCTTGCGCTCGCGCGCGTCCACCCAGTCCAGTTCGTTGAAGTCCCCGTTAGCGATCTCGCCCGCGATCTTGACTGGGACGTCGGTGGTATCGAAGCGGGAGATCAATTTAACGCCGCTCTTACCGTCCAAAACCGCGCGGCAAAAGGCTGTATTGCCAATTCCATTCGGGCTAACGACACCCATCCCTGTGACAACCGCCCGTTTGAGCATAGGTATTGATTCTATAATTGATGCGTGGTTTGTGCTCTCGGACCACGTCTTTTCTCCAGAATGTTTCTTGGCATCTACATTTCGGTACCTTTCTGCCGCTCCAAGTGCAC
>DATFXI010000026.1:0-6066 GCA_035316085.1 Candidatus Angelobacter sp. | reverse complement strand
CTGCGGCGCGTACTGGTAGAGTTCGTTGGTGTTGGGACTTTGCAGCGTGAACTGGTACTGGCTCTTGGTGAGCGTGCCGCCAATGCGGATGGGCGGCAGGTTCTGCAGGTAGACATTGATGCCGGGAATCTGCATCAGCTTGGGCCGCAGTTCCTGGATGATCTGGTCAACGTGGGGCCGCTGGCTGCGAGGCTTGAGCCGAGCGAAGATGCGTCCCGAGTTGAGCGCGGCGTTCACGCCGCCTCCGCCTACGGTGGACATGTAGTTGTTCACGTAGGGGCTGTCTCCAATGATTTTGGCGGCTTCCTTCTGGTGGCGCACCATGTCCTCAAAGGAGATCCCCTGGATGCCCTCGGTGAAAGCAAAAAGATTGCCCTGATCTTCGCTGGGCAGGAAGCCCTTGGGGATGGCCATAAACAACCACGCCGTCGCGCCCATCACCACAAATGAGAGCATCAGCGTGGCGAAGCGATGCGCCATGACTTTCCTCAGGCTCCAGTCGTATCCCGACCGCAAAGCCTCAAAGGCAGCTTCCGTCTTCTGATAAAGATAGCCGTGTCGTTCGTGGCCGCCGGGCTTGAGGAAACGGCTGCACAACATCGGGGTAAGCGTGAGCGAGACAAAACCCGAAACCAGGATTGCCACGCCAATGGTCACCGCGAACTCGTGCAGGAGCCGTCCCACGATGCCACCCATAAACAGCACTGGGATGAAGACTGCGGCCAGCGAGATAGTCATGGAAATAATCGTGAAGCCGATCTCCCTGGCGCCTTCCACTGCGGCCTGGTAGGGCGGTTTGCCCATCTCCATGTGCCGGACAATGTTTTCGAGCATTACGATGGCATCATCCACCACGAAACCTACCGTGAGTGTAAGTGCCATTAAAGACAGATTGTCCAGGCTGTACCCCAGCAGGTACATGACGGAGAACGTCCCCACAATCGACATGGGCAGCGCCAGACTGGGAATGATGGTTGCTGAAATATTGCGAAGAAAGAGAAAAATCACCATCACTACCAGGGCAATGGTGAGCATCAGCGTAAATTTTACGTCGTCAACCGAGCCGCGGATGGAGATGGACCGGTCATACAGCGTGTTCAGCTTGATACCGGCCGGCATCTGTTGCTGCATCTGCGGCAGCAGTTTCTTGATGTTGTCAACGACTTCAACCGTGTTGGTCCCGGGCTGGCGCTGGATGGCCAGCACAATCGCGCGGTCTCCGGTGTACCAGCTTGCCGTCTTATCGTTTTCCACGCTGTCAAAAACCGTCCCGACTTCGTCCAGCCGCACCGGCGACCCGTTGCGATAGGCCACAATCAGCGGCCGGTATTGCGCCGCTCGCAAGAGTTGTCCCGTGGCCTGAACCGTGTAAGCCGTGGAATGGCCGAAGAGGGTGCCGGTTGGCAAGTTGACGTTGGCGTTGTTGATGGCATTGTAAACGTCGTCAACTCCGATCTGGTGAATGGCCAGCTTGCGGGGATCCAGTTGCGCGCGCACCGCATACTTCTGCGTGCCGAATACCTGTACCTGGGCCACGCCGCTCACCATGGAGAGACGCTGGGCCACGGTGGTTTGCGCGGCTTCGTCCACGTCCGACAACCGCATCGTCGGGGAGCTGAGCGCCAGGTAGAGCACCGGCTGATCGGCAGGATTCACCTTCTGGTAAGAAGGCGGCGAGGGCATTTCTGGCGGCAGCTGGGAGAGCGTTTTGGCGATCATCGCCTGCACGTCCTGCGCAGCAGCGTCAATGTTGCGCTCCAGCGTGAACTGCAGCGTAATGCTGGTGGAGCCCAGGGCGCTGGAGGAGGTCATGGAATCCACGCCGGCAATCGTCGAAAACTGTTTTTCGAGCGGCAGAGCTACCGCGGACGCCATAGTGTCCGGGCTGGCGCCAGGCAGCGACGCGGTCACCAGAATAGTAGGGAAGTCCACGTTGGGCAGATCGCTCACCGGCAACAGGCGATAGGCAAAGATCCCGAAGATCAGGATCGCCGCCATGATCAGCGTGGTGGTGATGGGCCGCCGAATAAAAAGTTGTGTGTTCATGCTCTACTCCGCCCCGCGCGCATGACGCTAAGAGCCGCTCTTGATATCCACTTTGGCGCCGGGGGTGAGGCGCAACTGTCCGTCAGTGACTACCCGCTGGCCCGGTTGTAGACCGGAAGCGATCACCGTGTCGTCGCCCGCGGTCCACGCCACTTTCACCGGTTGCGGCTGTGCCTTCTGGTCCTGGTCCACGATGTAGACAAACGTCCCGCTCTGGCTGGTCTGCAACGCGGCAGTGGGAACCACGATGGCGTTCGACTGCGATTTCAGCGTCAGCGCCACGTCAACGAACTGTCCCGGCCACAAGACGTGCTCCCGATTGTCAAACTCCGCCTTCAGCTTGATGGTGCCGGTGGTGAGGTCCACTGAGTTGTCAATGAAAGTGAGACGCCCTTGAAAATGTTGGTTGCTGCCCTGCGGCGCCGCGTCAACCTTCAGTGTCTTTGCCGTCGAGTATCGCTTGAGCTCGGCGAGCTGCTGCTCGGGAATCGAAAACGTCACGTAGATCGGCTCAATCTGGTTGATGGTCACCAGGATGGGCAAATCGTTCGCCTTGACCAGGTTACCCGCCTTCACGCCCACGATGCCGGTACGTCCGTTGATGGGCGAATAAATTGACGTGTACTGAAGGTTGATCTTGGCGGTCTCTACAGCGGCTCTGTCGGCGGCAACGGCAGCTTGCGAGGCTTGCGACGCGGACTGGGTGGCGTCTACCTGCTGCTTGGAAACCACACCTGCATGTCCTAAACCCTGGTAGCGTTCGGCATCGAGCTTGGCATTGAGCGCCGTAGCTTCATCTTTGGCCAGCATTCCTTCGGCCTGGCGAAGCGCAGCTTCAAACGGCGGACGCTCGATGGAAAACAGAAGCTGGCCTTTCTTGACGAAGTCGCCTTCCTTAAAATGCACACCCACCAGCTGGCCGGAAACCTGGGCCTTGATGGTGACAGTGGAGGTAGCTTCCACGTTGCCGATGGCCTGCAGCAGTACCGGCATATCGCGAGAGACCACGGAAGCCACGCGGACCGGCGCAGCGGGCGCTTGTGGTTGATTTGCCTGCGCCGTGTTCTTGCCGCCGCCACAGCCGGCGGCGCTCGCCAGCAAGGCAAGCAGTACGAGGACGAATTGGATGCGGTAAGTTTTCATTTTCGAATTCTTGTTCTGCTGCGAACGTGATGACCGTTCGCGCCGTTGACACTTTTTTCCCTGGCCGGAGTCTGCATGCCGGCCAGCCAAATACCTGCCAGCGTGTCGGCGACTTCTTCCGAATCAAACTTCTGGTACTGCTCGCCGCTGAAGAACTCCTGGATCAGGAAGTGATAGGCCACCATGCCCAGAAAACCACGCGCCGCCACCAAGGGATCAGCCTTGCGAAAAATGCCGAGCCGCATGCGCCGGCGAATGTAGCTGGCGAAAGCCTCGTAGTAGTCGGCGATGAAGCTGCGAAAGAAGCGTGCGGAGAGCTCATGGTTTTCAAGCGCCGTGAACCAGAGCAGGCGGGTGAGCTGGCGGTCCCGCGGCGTTCGCGCCAGGATCTCGCGCGCAATTCCCTGGAAGACTTCGAAGTCTGTCCCGCCTGCATCCAGCAACCTTTGGATGCGCTGGCGGCGTCCCCGTGGCTGGCATACCTCCTCGATCATGGTCCAATACAGGTTCTCTTTGCTGGAGAAATGGCGGAACAACAGTGCCTCGTTGATGCCGGCTTTCTCGGCGATCTCGCGCGTCGTCGCGCCCTCATAGCCCTTCCGGGCAAACAGTCCGAACGCAACTTCCAGAATCTGCTGGCGCCGGTCTTTAGCTGTTAGACGTGGAGGCATAAGGAAAGCTGCAGAAGTAAGTAAACACTTACTTTAACAGGTCGCCGGGCTGGGTTTCAAGGCAGTGGCTCTTCTGCTACCCATTGGACGACTATCCCACACGTCTTGTCGAAGGTGCGACTCGTGGTTCTTGTCGTGCGGTCCCCTCTCTCAGTAAGATGCCGTGAGAGAGGCTCCGCGACGGCGCAGCTGGCGGATTGATAGGCTGTGCAGAATCAGCGCGAGAGGCACGCCGAAAGTGGGCACAAGCACCAGCGGATACAAGAGAAGCGGAGACGCGGCAATCGCTGAGCCACTTGATGGCGCCGCTTGCAGCTGAACTACCGCGCTAGTCACGCCCATACTGACTGCGTTCACCAGATCGACGATTCCCAAAATGTTCCAACCCAACGCGAGCCGACGAACGAACGGCGAATTCGACCGAAGAGCAAGCGCGAGCGGGATAGCCAGCACGCCCACAAGTGCGTCTCCGATCCCGGCGGGCAAAGCGAAGTATCCCGGCAGGAAGCCCCGTGACCAGGCCAGCACGAACACCAGGCCCAGGACTCGATAGACCTGAATGCCAACTAACCAGGAAAGAGGAGCGGCGTCCAGGGCGGCGGTCAGAATTGCCGAGCGGGTCGCCGCGAACAGCGCCGCGCCGAGTAGGATGAGGATAACAAGGGGAACGAATGCCACTTGTGCGATTGCCGAGCCATTTGACAGCGACGCAAACGCCCCTCGGACAGCCAGCACCCATACAGTTACGAGCCATCCAGCCAGGAAGACCACGGTCCACCACCACGCGGAGACGCGAGCCCGCGCGCCGGCATTGGTGCGCTCGAGCGCGCGCCACACTCCAAAGAGAATCGTCGCGACGATCGCAGGCCTTGTGATAACTCCGATCATTGCAGTGGATTTGAAAGCCTCGGCGAGCTGAGTATTCACGGGAGCCCCCTTGCGAGAAACGAGTCCGGCCAATCTTTATGGCCGAGCATATGATCTACATCATATGGTTACGAAACAGAATATGATTGATATAATAGTGTGTCAAGCTCTATTTTTCGGTAGGCTTGCCACAGGCCGCTTGATCGATTCACCGGTGGAATGCCAGGAGTCCCGCTCCTGGTTCTAAATTCTAGGGAAGGAAGTCAACGGACATGTCGTGGCCGAAGGATCATAAGCAGGCGACACGCCAGCGCATTGTGGAAGCCGCTGCCGCCACGTTCCGGGAACGTGGCGTTGCCGACGTCGGCGTTGCTGAAATAATGCGCCGCGCTGGCCTTACCCATGGCGGGTTCTACGCGCATTTTGACTCGAAGGACGACCTTCTCGCGGCAGCGCTCGACCATGCGGCCACTCAAGTCACGAGCATGTTGGAAACTGCGGTTAAAAATCGCCCCGGTCCAGACCAGCTGCTCAATGTGGCCCTGACGTATCTAAGTCCTCCGCATTTAATTCATCCTGAGAGTGGATGCCCAGTCGCGGCACTCGGGCCAGAGCTTGCGCGAAGCAGTAAGAAAGTCAAGCAGACGCTTGCGGCGGCAATCCACATGCGGCTCAAGAACCTCTCTGAACTGATTTCATCCAGTGTGCCACTCGAAAAGCGAAAACGGCTCACGGCTGGTGCGGTGGCTTGTATGGTGGGCGGACTGGTTCTCGCGCGCGGGATGAAGGAAGCCGAAGCTCTGGAACTGCTCAAGGATTGTCAAGCCTTTTTGCTTGATACCTTGGCAAATTCCGATATGTAAGCCACGAGCCTATGGAATGCGAAATGCACTGGCCGGCCGAGGCCCGGACAGACGAGCAGGCGTTAGTTTCCGGATTGCCGACGATCCCGTAACAACCACCAACCAAAGAGGCTAATTCTTAATATTCAGCCGTATCGCGAAATATCTGTTGACAGATATTTAGCCTTATGGCTGAATATCTGGGTATGAAGGATCGCGGAGCGGCATCGAAGGTCGACGCATATGAGTCAGTGTTTGCTGCACTCGCGCACGCTGCCAGGCGACGCGTATTGCTCACAATATATTTCAACGGCGGCGCGATGACAGCAGGGGAGATCGCGGCAATATTTGAACACGCTTGGCAAACGACAACGCGACACCTTCAGGTTCTTGAGGCTGCTGGCCTACTTACGCACGAGAGGCAGGGAAGGATGCGTATTTACCGAATTCAACGCAAACGACTTGAACTCGTGAAGGATTGGCTGGCTCACTTTTCA
>DATFXI010000025.1:0-37229 GCA_035316085.1 Candidatus Angelobacter sp. | reverse complement strand
GCGTTTCGCTTACCAGACCCTGCAGGCGTTTGCCGGCACCATCGGCTGGCCGGCCTTGCAACCGAAGGCTTTTTGGAACTCCGGCATGTTCTGCACTACGCCGTTTACGCGCCAGCGTCCCGGCGAGTGGGGATCGGTGCGCACGCCCACGCGCAGCGTTTCCGGCGTGGTGTTTTCGCACCACACGCGGGCAAATCCCAGGAAATAGCGCTGGTCAGGCGTATAACCGTCAATCTTCTTGCCGGCGTCCTGCTTGCTTTCGGCCATCAGGTCGTGAAGGGCCATCAGGGCGATACGAGCGCCGCCGTTATCGGCGGTGTTTTCGCCAAGGGTCAGCTTCCCATTCAAGTGGAGATCATCGACGGCGACAAAGCTGCTGTACTCCTTATCCACGCAACCCGCGCGCTTTTCAAACTCCTGACCGTCTTGCGCCGTCCACCAATCGCGCAGGTTGCCTTTGGGATCGAACTTGCGCCCTTGGTCGTCAAAACCGTGGGTCAACTCGTGGCCGATCACCAGGCCGATCCCGCCAAAGTTCACGGCGTCGTCCATTGTCTTGTCAAAAAACGGCGGCTGGAGAATCCCGGCGGGGAAGACGATCTCATTGCGCGTGCCGCTGTAATACGCATTTACGGTGGGCGGCGTCATGCCCCACTCCAGCTTGTCCACCGGCTTGCCGATCTTCTGCAACTGGCGGTTCGACTCAAATTCGTTGGCACGGGCGAGATTGCCCAGCAGTTCGCCCCGGCTGATGGTCAGCTTGCTGTAGTCCCGCCATTTATCGGGATAGCCGATCTTGTTGCGTATGGCGGCAAGCTTGATCAACGCCTGCTTCTTGGTGTCCGGGGTCATCCAGGGCAGATCGCTGATATCGCGGTTGAGGGCCTTCTCCAGGGTATCCACCATCCTCAGCATGCGCGCTTTGCCTTCTGCGCCAAAGGTTTCCTCCACATAAGGCTGGCCCAACGCCTCGCCCAGCGAGTTATCGGTAGCGTTGACGCAGCGCTTCCAGCGCACCGGGAGCTGCTGCTGCCCGGTCAGCGCCTGCTGGAACTTGAAGTCTTCTTGAACGAAGTCGTCGGAGAGCCAGGATGCCGCGATGTTCAGCATCTGCCAGGTCATATAGACTTTCCAGTCCTCCAGCGGCGTGGACTCAATGACGGAGTTGATCTGCTTGAAATAATCCGGATTGCCGACGTTAAGCTCTTTGAAAGCGGGAGCGCCGGAGACGGCAAAATAGCGGTCGAGGTGGAAGTTGGGCGCCAGAGCCTGAATTTCCGCGACCGTCATCTTGTGATCAACACTCTTGGGATCGCGGCGCAGAGTGCGGTCCATAAAGGCTTTGGCCAGCGCCGTCTCGATTCGCATGACCGTATCGGCGCTGCGGGACGCTTGCTCCTGCGTCTGCCCCAGCAGAACGAACATTTTCTGCACGTGTTCAAGGTACACTTTGCGGATGGCGACCATGTCCGGGTCGTCTTTCAGATAGTAATCGCGGTCAGGCAAGGTAAGGCCGTTTTGATCAACGTTGGCAATGGTGATGTCGGCATTGTGAAGGTCGGGACTGGAGTAGAAACCGAGCAGCGGGTTTGGACCAATGAGCTGCTCGTGCGACATCACCTCGATCATCTGCGTTTTATCCCTGATGGCAGCAATGCGGTCCAGTTCCGGCTTGAGAGGCGCGGCGTCGGCCTTGTTGACGGCGGTTTCATCCATGCAGGCAGCGTAAAAATCGCCGATCTTCTGCATCACCGGACTGCGCTTGGGATCGCTGGCGCTGGCTTTCTCCAGAATGGCGTGGAGAATTGAGAGGTTGTGCTCGTAGACTTCGCTGAAGCTTATCCAATCCGAGTAATCAGGCGGAAGCGGGTTGTTCTTGATCCAGTTGGCGCAGGCGTATTGATAGAAGTCAACGCAGGGATCGAGCGACTTGTCGATGTTGGCGATATCAAACTTCGGCGCGGGACGCGAAGCCGAAGTGTCGGCGGCGGGGGCCTTGCCGTCTCCGGTTGAACCGGCGCTTTGCCTGGGCGCGCCTTGCGCCAACGCCACAACCGCTATCCCCAGAATGCTGCTCAACAGAACCGAGAAACTGCGCATAGAGTCAAACCTCCGCGGAGTGAAGAGATTATTGTAGCCGTGCGGTTGCCGCTTCCAACCAAGGTCAAGCGGCGAGCCAAGAAACCCATTAGAGTTAAGACGCACGAGCGAGGAGTTTGTCAACCGCCCGCCCGGGGTGGTTCCCAGCGTCTATTGCTAAAATAAGCGATTACCTTAATTGAGGTTGCGAAAGCATGCATCGCTGGTCACAACTGTTTATTCCCACGCTGCGCGAAGCGCCGGCAGACGCCGAGGTCGCCAGCCACAAATTCCTGGTCCGCGCCGGCTATATTCGCCAGCTCGCCGCCGGAATCTACTCCCACTTGTTCCTCGGGCAGCGCACCCTGCTGCGCATCATCGAGGTCGTGCGTGAAGAGATGAACAAGATCGGGCAAGAGTACCTGTTGCCGGCGTTGCATCCCCGGGAGATATGGGAAGCGAGCGGTCGCTGGGCATTGATCGGCGACAACATGTTCCGTCTCAAAGACCGCGGCGGCCGCGATTATTGCCTGGGCTTCACGCATGAAGAGATCATGACGGAGATCGCGCGCAAGGAGCTGCGCAGTTATAAGCAGCTTCCTCAGATCTGGTACCAGATCCAGAACAAATTCCGCGACGAGCCGCGTCCCAAGTCAGGGTTGATCCGCGTTCGCCAGTTCACGATGAAGGACTCATACTCCTTCGACATCGACGCGGCCGGGCTGGATGTTTCCTACCAGAAGCACTACGACGTTTATTGCCGGATCTTTGACCGCTGTGGATTGAAGTATGCCGTGGTGGAAGCGCATTCCGGCGCCATGGGCGGCTCGCAATCGCACGAGTTCATGATCATGACTGAGGCCGGTGAAGACTTGGTGGCCAGGTGTGAAAAGTGCGGATATGCCGCCAACCTGGAAAAGGCCACGTCCCAACTGGCCCCGGCGACCGACCTTCCCGGTGACGATTCTCCTCAAGAGGTGCACACGCCGGGCATGAAGACGATCGAGGAAGTCGCAAAATTCCTCGGCGTTTCACCCACGCAGAAGATCAAGACGCTGGCGCTGATGCAAGTGGAAGATGATGAGAAGCGCCCGGGACAGAAAAAGACGCGGCCTGTGATTGTGTTGCTGCGCGGCGACCACTCGCTGAACGAAGCGAAGCTTTCCACGGCGCTGGGCGGAAAAGACTTTCGTCCCATGCACGATGAAGAGATTCGGCAAGTGTTCAACTCGCCGGCGGGGTACCTGGGCCCGGTGAAGATTGCGGCCAGAAGTTCGGCCCAGTCGAGCAGCGAGACGCAGAAACTTCTTCTGGAAGCGCTGCCGCTGCTGCTGGCGGATAGCGCTCTGCGCGGCCGCAAGAACCTCATCACCGGCGCGAACCGGGAGAACTTTCACCTGAAGAACGTAACTCCGGGGCGCGACTTCCATCCCACCGACTGGGTGGATCTGCGCAATGCCGCGGCAGGGGAAGGCTGTCCTAACTGCGGCAACCCGCTGGTGGTCGGCAAAGCCATGGAGATCGGGCACATCTTCAAACTGGGCTACAAGTATTCGAAATCCATGGGCGCCACGGTGTTGGACAAGGACGGCAAGGAAGTCACACCGATCATGGGAAGTTACGGTATTGGCGTAGAAAGGATCCTGACCGCGGTCATCGAGCAGAACAACGATGCTGACGGCTTCTGGCTGCCGCGTTCCATTGCGCCGTTTGATGTGGTGGTGACGCCGACCAACGTCAACGATGCCGGCTTGCTGGGGGTCGCGGAAGAGATCGCTCGACAATTAGAGGCTGCCGGTTACCAGGTCTTGCTTGACGATCGCGATGAACGTCCCGGAGTGAAGTTCAAGGATGCTGATCTAGTGGGAATACCTTACCGTATCAATGTTGGCAAGAAGGTTACGGAAGGGAAAGTGGAGGTGGTTACCCGCTCGACACGCAAGTCACAGGATGCTAACATCGCCGCCATTGAGGCCCAATTCAAGGAGATTGTCCTCTCCTGATGGACGCAGGTGAATGGCGGTATGGAAAAACTGAAGGTCTTGATTTTTCTGGCTGTGGTGGCCGCGGGAGTTTACGTGGGCTGGAACATGATTCCTCCCTACTTCCACAATTCTCAGTTTCAGGATGACCTGGATGACATTGTCCGGCGCGCCACTTATTCCAACATCAGCGATGAAGACCTGAAACAAGCCGTGATCAGGAAAGCGCAGACGATGGACATCATCCTGAAGGAAGATCAGGTTGTGATCAACAGAGGGACGGTGGGGGTGACGATCACCGTTGCCTACCGGGTCCACGTTGATATGATCGTTCATCCGGTTGATCTGGACTTCACTGCCAGCTCGCATAACAAAGCACTGGGAAGTTGACGCGGCGGTCCGCCCATGGCCTCCCATTCGTGGCCAGGCGCCCCAGGCGCCGGTATTCTTACACCGGCCGAAACGTTTCTTTGCCCGCCAATTCTGCCGACGACCAGCTATAATGGTCAGGAATATACTTCTCAGTACCAGCAGGTAACGCTCTGGCCCGCCATGCGTCTGAGAGAATGGATGGCGGCTTCCGCCTGAGAACGTGGCGATCAAAATAACAGTTCCTCGCAGCAAAGGCTTCCATAACAGCCTGAAGAGCCCTTTTGTCCGCGCCGGCGCAGCGGCATTCCTTATTGTCGGCACCGTGTTATTCGGGATCTTCTCCTTTTACTACATCAAGTACGCGAAGCTCGTGGACGCGAAAATGAGCGGCCGCATCTTCGCCAATACGGCCAAGATTTACGCGCAGCCGCGTACCGTCCGCGTGGGCCAGAAGGCAGACGTGAAAGAAATTGCCAACTACCTGCGTCACGCCGGTTACACGGAAGCCGGCGAGAAAGGCCAGTCGAAGCTGGGGACCTACCATCTTGGTGGGGGCAGCATTCAAATCAAGCCTGGCGAGGAGTCGTACTACAGCGCGGAAGGGGCGGTGATACGGGTCCGTGAAGGTCAAGTGGACAGAATCACCGCGCAGGGCGACTCCGGTGACATGCTGTCGGCCTACGAACTGGAGCCGCAGCTGGTCACCAGCCTGTTTGACACGCAGCAGCGTGCCAAGCGCCGTCTGGTCAAGTATGACGATATCCCTCAGGTCATGGTGGATGCGGTAACTTCGATCGAGGACCGGCGTTTCTTCCATCACAGCGGAGTGAACTACTGGCGCCTGATGAAGGCCGCGCTGATTGACGTGCGCGAGGGCGGAAACCGGCAGGGCGGTTCCACCATCACTATGCAAGCGGCGCGTCTGTTCTTTCTGAGTCCGGAAAAGAAGCTCAGCCGCAAGGTTGCTGAGATCCTGATCTCGATGGAACTGGAACAGCGTTTCTCCAAGAAGCAGATCTTTGAGCTTTACGCCAACCAGGTGCCAATGGGTCAGCGCGGCTCGTTCACCATCACCGGTTTCGGCGAAGCATCACAGGCGTATTTCAGCAAGGACTTGAAAGACATCAGTCTGCCTGAAGCCGCATTGCTGGCGGGGTTGATTCAGCGTCCCAGCATGTTGGACCCATACAGGCACCCCGACCGGGCCACGGAGCGCCGCAATCTGGTGCTGGAAGCAATGGTGGAGACGGGCGCGATTAAGCGCGCTCAGGCTGACGCCGCCAAAGCCACGCCTCTTAAGCTCGCGCCACGCAACGTGGAAGCCAGCGACGCGCCGTATTTTGTCGATCTTATCCGCGACCAACTGCTGAACAAGTACGGCGAAGACGAACTGAATTCTGGCGGGTACCGCATCTATACCACGATCGATCCGGCCCTGCAGAAAGCGGCGGCGGATTCCGTGGACACCGCGCTCAAGGAGATTGACGCCCAGGTAAAGAAGCTGCGCACCCGAAAAGTGAAGGTCGGCAAGAACAAGTGGGAGACCCGCGTCTTGCCTGGTCCTGATCCGCAAGTCGCCCTGGTAGCTTTGGACCCGCACACCGGTGAGGTGGTTGCGCTGGTAGGGGGGCGCAACTATGGCTTCAGCCAGCTTAATCACGCGGTGGCCAAGCGGCCCACAGGATCGATTTTCAAGCCGTTCGTCTATGCTGCGGCGGTTAACAACGCAGTGACCAACGAACAGCCGGTGTTTACACCGGCCACTCAGGTGGACGACTCGCCCGGCGCTTTCATCATCGGTGACGATGTTTACACGCCGCGGAATTACGGAGAGAGATACTACGGGCTCGTGACGGCGCAGTTCGCGCTGGCCAACTCTCTGAACAATGCTACGGTCAAGGTTGCTGAGATGGTGGGCTACAGCAAAGTGGCGGCGCTGGCCAAGGCGGCCGGAGTTTCGTCGGTACAGGCGACACCAGCCATGGCGATCGGCTCCTATGACGCTACCCCTCTGGAGATGACGTCCGCCTACACCGTCTTTGCCAACGGCGGCCAACGGGTTCTGCCCACGATGATTCGCTCGGTGCGCGACGCCAACGGCGACGTTCTCGAAAACTACCAGCCGCAAAAGGCCCAGGTGCTCGATCCCCGCGTGGCATACGTGATTACCACCATGATGGAAGGCGTGATCAATGCCGGTACCGCTGCCGGTGTCCGCGGACGTGGCTTCAGCGCGCCGGCTGCCGGCAAGACCGGCAGCTCGCACGATGCGTGGTTCGCCGGCTATACCTCGAACTTGCTGTGCATTGTGTGGGTCGGGTATGACGATTACAGCGATATCCACTTGACCGGCGGGGTTCTCGCCCTCCCTATCTGGACCGAGTTCATGAAGCGCGCCGTGCTGCTTCCCGAGTTCTCTGACGTGAAGCCTTTTGCTCCGCCGCAGGGCGTGGTGCGGCTGACGCTCGACAAGAACACCAACCAAGTGGCCACACCGGCTTGCCCGGACGATTACACCACTGCCTTCATTGAAGGCACACAGCCCACACAAACCTGTGATCAGTCCGGGGAGCGTGGAAACATCTTCCAGAGGGTTCTTGGCCTGGAACCAAAACCGGCTTCCCCGGTGTCTAACGCTCCAACCAGTTCCGCGCAAGCCCCGGGGACGGTTGCGGCAAGTCCCCCGGGCACAGTAGAACCCGATAAAAACAAGAAAAAGGGCTTTTGGGGCCGTTTATTTGGAGGTTCCAACGACGACAAAAAAGAGGATAATAAAGACAAGAAACCGGTGGCTACCCCAAGCCCACAACCATGACCTGCCGCAATTATAGGTAAGAGTAAGTAGGAGGGCACTGGTGTATGGACCACTTCTCTGGCTTGAGACCCGCTGTTTTGTTTCTGTCGGTTTTGTCCCTGCCCGTGATGGGGCAAAACATTCCTAAACATGCCCCCTCGGCGACGGACACCGCCGCCGCGCAAGAGCTGGAACAGCAAGGCGATGTTTTGCGCGCGCAAAAGGACTATCTGGGTTCGATTGACTCCTACCGCGCCGCCTGGAAGAAAGCAGACAGTTCCATCTTGCACAATAAAGCGGGAATCAGCTTTTTCCAGTTGCATCGTGCCAGCGAAGCCAAGAAGGAATACGAGCACGCCATCCGGCTGGACCCTACCTACGCGGAGCCTCACAACAACCTGGGCGCGCTTTACTATTACGCGCGCCGCTACGGACCAGCCGTCAGGGAATACCAAAAGGCGATAAAGTTGACTCCGGAAAACGCCACCTTCCATAGCAACCTTGGAGCAGCTTATTTCTCGGAGAAAGATTTCAGCCGGGCCATGAAGGAATTCACGCGCGCTGTCGAGCTGGATCCGGGAATTTTTGAACGGCAAGCTTCGGGCGGCGCTACCGTGAAGCTGGTGACCTCCGGGGAGCGTGGGCACCTCAACTACCTGATGGCTCAGATGTACGGCACGCAAAACGATCTGGAGAAGTGTCGCTATTACCTGGCCAAGGCCAATGAAGAAGGATATTCGGTCCGTGACGCGCTTCGCGACAATGAGTTTGCCGGGTTGCGCAAGGACCCGAACTTCGTGACCTACGTGCGTTCGCTGAAACCGCCGGCTCAGGAAAACCAATAGAACAATCGCCGCGATCGCGCGTCATCGCCCGGCACCGGGGCCCCTCCTGATGGAGGTCATGCCGGTCACGGTGCCGGCGCACGCATGCGGATGTAAGCCTCAATCACCTGCTCCAGTTTCCCTTGGGCTTCCAGGATGTACTCCACGGCGTCACGGCCCGCGCCGTGACCACCGCTCGAAGGCGTTTGATAGTGTGCGATTTCCTTCACCTGGCGGCGCGCGCTGGCCACGGCTATAGCCAGCCCGCAGCGACGCATGATGGGCAAATCAATAATATCGTCGCCCACGTAAGCTACTTCTTCCTCGCGCAGTCCACTCTCAGAAAGAACTTTGTCCAGGATTGAGGATTTGTGCTCCGCGCCCTGGTAGAGATAGTCGATCTTCAAATCTCGCGCGCGCAGGGCCACCGTTTCGGAAATGCGTTTGGTGATCATGCCGGTCTTCAAGCCACCCAGCCGGGCCAGCGTGATGGCTGTGCCGTCGTGCGCGTTGAAGCCCTTGGCCTCAATCATCGTCTGGCTGTGAATGCCGAAGCCCGGAGCGTCGGCATGACGGTGCCGATGCTCCTGCGTGCTCTGTGGTCCAGCCGCCGGCGCGGGAAACAGCCATATGCTGCCGTCGGTGAGGACGCCATCAACGTCGAAAAGGATGAGCTTGATTTTCTTGGCGCGATCAATGGACATGAAAAAAAGCTTTTGGCTCCTAGCGGCTAGCCGCTGTTCTCACACCATCTGCGTGCCCCACAAATCATGCAGATGGATCACTCCTTCCACCTCGCCAGACCCGTTCGTCACGATTAGCGCAGTGATTTTCTTCTGCTCCATGATATTCAAGGCTGCGGCCGCGAATTCGCCGGAAGAAATGGTCTTGGGGTTCGTGGTCATGCAATCGCCGGCAGCCAGATTCAAAATGTCTTTGCGCTTTTCGAGCAAGCGACGCAGGTCACCATCGCTGATCACGCCGACCAGTTTGTTGCTGTCCACTACCGTGGTGATGCCCAGGCCTTTGCGCGTCATCTCGTAGATCACGTCGGGCATTTTGGTAGCGCGGGAAACGCGCGGCACGGCGTCACCGGAATGCATGAGCTGCGAAACGCGAGCCAGCCGCTTGCCCAGTTTGCCACCGGGATGGAGGTCAGCGAAATCCTCTTCTTTGAAGCCACGTTTTTCCGCCAAGGCCACAGCCAGCGCGTCGCCCAGCGCCAGCATGGCGGTGGTGGAAGCCGTGGGCGCCAGGCCCAGCGAGCACGCTTCTTTGGCGATGGAACAGTCCAGAGCGATGTCCGCGGCCTGAGCCAGCGTGGAACGCTTGTTGGAGTTTCCGGAGTACAGACTGTCGCCGGTGATGGTGACCAGCTTGCTCCCGATGCGGCGCATGGTGGCCAGGAGCTGCAGAATTTCTTCCGTCTCGCCGCTGGAGGAGAGCGCCACCACGACGTCTCCCTTCACCAGCATTCCCAAGTCGCCATGCACGGCTTCGGCGGGATGCAGGTACAGGGCGGGCGTTCCGGTAGAGCTGAACGTGGCCGCGATCTTGCGCGCGATGATCCCGCTCTTGCCCATGCCGGTCACCACCACACGCCCACCGCAGGAATGCAGGCACTCTACGGCGCGTTCGAAATCAACTGCCATGGGCCCGGCAATGCGCTCGGCCAGCGCGCGCAGGGCCTCTGCTTCAATGCGGACAACGTTGGAACCAGTGGAATTCACTGGCTCTAATAGTAGCAGCTTGCAGCAAGCACTTAGGCAGGCACTCAGCCGTCAGCACTCAGCATTCAGCCAAATTCCCTGTAAGGCGATATGGTCCCTCACGCTGCGCGTTCGGATTTCAGAAGGAAGCTGACTGCTGACGGCTACTTGTGGCAGGTTCCGCTACCAGAATCGGAGAATTGGCCGCCGGCAACCGGGACGAACCTCCATTGGTAGTCGTGCGCCCGCAACTTAATTTGCAGAACCCCGTAAGTGCTGCTGTTGCGAACTTCGCTGGTGGGTGAAGGCGCTCTAAACCCTCTCTTGCTTTTGCCTCCGGTGCCTACCACGAACTCCCTGATCCCGCGCCCCGGGTCGGCGACGCCATTGGAGTTCTGCGGAGCGAAGCGCTCATAGTCGTGATCGTGACCGTTGAGGACAATGTCCGCGCCGGCCGCGTACAGGTCATCCCAGAAAGGCTTCATCTCCGGAGCGTTGCCATGCTCGTCTCCGGAACTGAAGAGAGGTATGTGCCAAAAAGCGAGAATGCAGTTGGAAGAATTCTGTTTGAGATCCTTCCGCAGCCACAGTTCCTCGGGCGAACCCTTTTGACATCCGCCTATGTCCTTGCACTCGCTGTCCAGCGCGATGATGTGCCAGGCGCCGAGATTGAAGCTGTAGTATGTGTGGCCGGGAGTGCCGGCGCTTTCTCCGAAATACTTGAGATATCCGGCTGCTCCGGGAGTGTGATATTCGTGGTTTCCCGGCGTAGGGCGCGTGCGTGCCTTGTGCCGGCCCCAGGTTTTTTCGTAGCAGAGAAAATTGTCGTCGCTGCCATCGGGATACGCCAGGTCACCGATCGCTAAGACCGTTCCCGGAATGGAGTCCAGCAACCTGGCGGTGGCTTCTGAGCCGGCGACATTTGGACAATCAACAATGTCGCCGGCAGCGACAATTGTCTGCTCCTCTTCTCCGGATGCCGTGCGGACCGCGGTAGCGTTCTTTGCCGACTGTGATCCGGCCCCGAGAACGCTCTCGGATGGTGGAACTCCCGCCAGGAACAAGATGGCGAGCAGGGCGACGGCTGAAAGGCCGGCCCGACGCAGGTGGCCGGCCGCTGCATTTTTCATTTCCCAAAAAGTCTCCGGTCTCTTTTTACTTATTTTCGCGTGACGGCGTCCAGCGCAATCCAAGAGCGTACGTGCGGCTGTAATACTCGCGTTGGATGTTGAACTGTTCGCTTCCATTATAGAAGCCGAAGACGTCATCCGTAAGGTTCAGCACGTAACCGACCAACTGAAACCCATGACTGCGCGGAATCCAGTAGCTGGCTTGCACATCCACTTGCGTGTGAGGATAGAGGTACGTGTCCCCTCGAGGCCCTTTCAGCCCGCCACCATCCGGTCCGCTGTCGGTTTGCTTGAAATTGTACGAGAAGATGTTGGCGTCATTGTGGGTAACGCCCAAACGAGCTGAGATACCCTTCCTGTCATAGGTGTAGTCGAAATTCCAATTATTAGGAGCCTGGCGCTGAAGAGGAGGTTTGTCCGTCCGATTGGCAAACGCGCCGGGAGGGAAGGTCGCCTCTGATGTGGTCCAGCTATAGTTGGCGCGGACCCCGGAGCCATTCAAGAACCCGGGCAAGAACGACAGCCTTTGCTGCCACGCCATCTCGAAGCCGGCGATATGTGCGCTGGGTCCATTGATCGGCTGATTCTGGAAGTCTCCGACAAAAGCACCACTGGTGACCTGTGAAACGGCGTTGTAGATAGGATCAGTCAAATACTTGTAAAAGAAACCTCCTTCCAGCACTCCGAAGGGCTTCAAATAACGCTCGATCAAAACATCGAAGTTCTGAGCATGCGTTGGTTTCAAATCGGGATTGCCGGCCGAGACCGACGCCTTGGGAGCTTTTACAGTCGGATCAAAGCTGATATGGGGCGGGAGATCGCCAAAATTGGGGCGCGCGATGCCCATTCCATAAGCCAGTCGCAAAAGAGTGTCGCCGCCGAAACGGTACTGAAACTGCACGCTGGGGAGAGCGTCGACGTAACTTTGGCTGCCCGGCACGGACACCAGCGAGCCAGGGACAAATTTACGACTCACGACGTCGATCTGGTTGGCTAGGAAGGAAGCGCTGGTTGCCTCGATGCGCACTCCGCCTTGTAGACGGGCGCGGCCGAAGTTGACGGTGTTCATCACGTAACCCGCGGTAACGCGCTCGTCCGCGTTGAAGTCCGCGGGGAGTGTGCGTGCCAAGTCGGAATTCGTGGGGCCGGAACCCGGTCCGGGCGAGAAAAGGCCGGGATTGGCATTGTAGAAAGCGATGATCTTGGAATAGTCCGTGGTCGGGCCGAAAGTACCATATTTTCCGAAATAGTAGTCGGGATTGGTGAAGGTCCCGAGAAACGAACTCATCAATGCGCCGCCTCCCCCGGTGAAGGTCGTTTGGTTCGCCAGCTCCGACTTGTGCGCATCGCGGACTTTGACTCCGATCTCGAGGGTGCTGAAATGAGATCCGAGGTTGTAACTCCGGCTCAAGGAGATGGCCCCGGTCACGTCGCGCTCGAAGACGTGGGTGTCGCCGCTTGTCAGGCTACTGAGCACATACTGGGACGGATCAAAGATGTTGGCGCTCAACGCCGTGAGCACGGGGACGAAGGGATCGGAGTTATCGAGCTTAAATTGCACCGTGCCATCGAGCGGGCCGCCCGAGACAACGTCGAAGCTGGCCCTGGGGAAGAATCCCGTGAAGCGCGCCTGTCCAAAAGCGACCTCATAAGTCAGCAAATTGCGTCCCAGCTCATGCCTGGCGCCGGCACTCGTGCTGAACAGACGCTGCGCCGGCTTGCGGGTCACGTGAGTAAAGCCAGAGGTCCCGTCTGGATTGGTTAGAGTTGGCGTTTGAAATGAACCTACGGTTGGAGAGTAGATCCAGTCCTGCCCGTCGTCCTTGAACTGCGAAAATAAGCCTCGGAGATAGGCGCTGGAGCCGGCGCCCAACCGGTAGTCCAAAGTTCCGCCAAAACCAAAACGAGTCCGGTCGTACCAGTATTCGCGCTGGTCGTAGGTGTTGGGACCGGAGAATGTTCCCGCCTGCGGGCCGCCGCCGGGAAAGAGCCCATTCACGTCCGGGCCGGGTTCAACGTCGTCAATGCCGCGCCCGTTCCAGTCATATCCCCCGCCGATCAGGACGCCCAGGCGCTTCTGGGGGCCGAAGCGGTTGCCCAGCGTAACGTCAAATTGATTGAGCGAACGGCCGCCGGCAACGGGCGTGTAACCTCCCATCCCCATGAAACTCATGTAGGGCTTGTCCTGTGCGCTCTTGGTCACTAGGTTGACCGACCCGCCGATAGCGTCACCCTCTTGATTGGCAGAAAGCGTCTTGCTGAGTTCCACGGACTCGACCAAATCGGCGGGAATAGCGTCAAGCTTGACGTTGCGCACATTCTCGGGAGACGCCAAATGCACACCGTCGACAGTGACGTTACTCAAACGCGGCTCGGTGCCGCGAATCTGGATGTACTTGCCCTCACCCTCATCGCGCTCGAGTGAGACGTTGTTCAAACGGCCAACCGCATCCGCGATATTGGTGTTCGGCAAGCTGGTGATCACATCTGCCGGCAGCACTTCCAGGATGTTGTCAGCAGTACGCTCGCGGTTGAGCGCCTCGACTTCCCCGCGCTCACGCTCCGCCCGCACTTCCACCACTTCCGTTCGTTTCTCGACCTGAAGCACCGCATCCACATTGACCACGCTTCCGGCGTTGACCGCCATGTCGCTGGTCGCGAACTGTGCGAAACCGACGGCGGTGACGGTCACAGTGTAACGACCCGGCGTCAGGCCGCTAATGGTGAACAGTCCCTGGCTGTCAGACACAGCCGACGGGCCGTTGGGCTGCAACTCGATGCGCGCTCCCTGCAAGACGGCGTGCGTTGAGTCCGTGACGCGGCCGGAGATTGTACCCTTGCGCTCCTGGGCCGTGGCCGGGGCCGGATAGAGCACGCTTACCATGAAAGTCAGGATGAACAGAGAGAAGAGCGGTTTACGCATGACGCGAACCTCCAACAGGGGATGGCTGAACGGAGGCTGCCCCGGAGCGGAGTCACCTTAATACACCAAGCCCTCGGCGGGTACCCGCGCTCAGAAAAGAGGATGCTAAAGAGCATCTATGAAGGAAGGGTTGGTATTGGTTGAAAAAGGAGTTAATTTGAGTACTAGTCCCTGGGGACAATGCTCTTGCTGAGCCAGGACGTTGCCGGAGTTGAATCCACCTCACCTCGGCGAAGCTTCGAACTCAAGACAACACGCTTTCTGGGACGGGCTTCTTGGTTCCCGCCTGTTGATGGCTTTCCACCAGACTGGCCAGCGCGGCCGCCGCGCCGCCTGCCTTGTGCGGGACCCCGGCCAGGCGCAAACCCATCTCCACGCCGCCCAGCGTTCCAGCCAGCATCAGATCGTTGAAGTGACCCAGGTGACCGATGCGGAACACCTTGCCCGCCAGTTTGGCCAAGCCGGTGCCCAGCGACATTTCAAAATTCTCCAGTATCACTTCGCGCAGACGGTCGGCGCTGTGGCCTTCCGGCATCAGGACAGCGGTGAGCGAACTCGAATACTCTTTCGGCTCTTCGCACAACACTTCCAGTCCCCAGGCACGCACAGCGGTCCGCGTGGCTTCGGCGTGGCGATCGTGACGGCGAAAAACGTTGGTCAGGCCTTCTTCTTGCAACATCAGCAAGGCTTCGCGCAGACCCCACAGCAGATTAGTCGCCGGCGTGTAGGGAAAAAATCCTTGGCGGTTGGGCTTGAGCATTTCTTGCCAGTCCCAGTAGTAGCGTGGGAGTTCCGCGGTTTTGTTCGCGGCCAGCGCTTTTTCGGAAATCGCGTTGAAGCTCAGACCGGGAGGAAGCATCAGTCCTTTTTGCGAACCGGCCACGGTCACATCGACGCCCCACTCATCGTGGCGATAATCCATGGAAGCCAGCGAAGAGATGGTGTCCACCATGAACAACGCGGGATGCTTGGCGCGATCGATGGCCTGGCGGATCTCTGCGATCCGGCTCCTCACCCCGGTGGACGTTTCGTTATGAACGACCATCACCGCCTGGATCACGTGGTTCTTGTCGGCGCTGAGCCGCGCTTCCACTTCCGCGGGCGCAACGCCGCGGCGCCAGTTTCCGGGCACGTAGTCCACGCGCAGCCCCATGCGCTCGGCTACGTCGCGCCACAGGTTGGAGAAGTGTCCCGTCTCAAACATGAGCACGCAGTCGCCAGGGGAAAAGGTGTTGACGATCGATGCTTCCCATGCACCTGAGCCCGACGCGGGATAAATCACCACCGGACCTTTGGTCTGGAAGACTGGCCGCAACCCTTCCAGCACTTCCGCACCCAGACGGGCAAACTCCGGCCCGCGATGGTCAATCACCGGGCGGTCCATGGCCCGCAGCACCCGGTCGGGTACGTTGGTGGGTCCGGGAATCTGAAGAAAATGGCGTCCTGTGTGGATAGTCATGAAATGCGCGCTCGCTGAACGGAAATCATAACAAGGGTGACCCTACACGCCAAAGCGTCACTTTAGCGTCACTTTGCCGGTCGAGGCAGCGGGGTTTCCAGGCTTCAGCCAAATAATCTTCCGTGCCTTTGCGTCTCCGTAGGAACTCACAGCCCCGCCACTCTCTTCTGCAATTCTTTTGCGATCTCTTCCGCGTCTGCCGTCGCTTCGAACCTGATCGGCTCGCCGATGCGCACCTGGATTGCCCCCGGCGGAGCGTAATGTTTCTTCTGGATCTTGAAGGGAAACAGCCCGTCAATACACATGGGAATCACAGGCAAGTTCAATTGCGTGGCGAGAAGACCGATTCCGCTGCGGAACGGGCTCATCTCTCCGGTCTCCGTGCGCCGGCCTTCGGGGAAGATGAGCACGCTGAAGCCTTTGTCTGCCAGCTCGCCGGCGAAGCGAAAGCTTTCCCGATACTTGGCCCTCTGCGGCAGTGAAAATACGTTGAACAGAGCGGAGATCAGGACGTAGTTCAGCTGGGTGAGCCAACGACGCGGCCATGGCAGCGTCTTTGGCGGATAGCGCATGTCGCGCAGCATTTCGCCCTGCATAGCGGCAGCCAGCCGGGTGCGCAGGCGGAAGGGAAGCGCTGCCATGATGTATCCAATGTCCACTTGGCTGATGTGGTTGGAGACGATCAGCGCCGGGCCGGGAAAATCCTTCAGCCGCTCGCGCCCGGTGACCTTGGGACGGCCCATGATCATGATGTACGGCAGCGTAACCAGGTGATACGCCAGCGTGCGAATCCAGGTGATCGGCCAGCGTTGTGCCCAGCGCGCGTAAGGATAATCAGGCTGGCGCGTTTCCGGCGTCGCCTTCTTGACCAGGTTTTCCAGATCGCCGACAGTTGCAGCCTGGGAAAACTCACGGTCGCTCAACTCAACTTGATACCGGTTTTCGATGGCGGCCATCAGCTCCACGCGGTCGAGCGAACTCAAATTCAAGTCGTCTTCCAGGCGAGTGTTTTCAAGCGCCTGTCCCGAGAACGGCCCAACTTTGCGCCGGGCCACGCTTTCCAACACGTCCTGCAGCAAGCCGGAAGAAGCCACCGCAGCGCGCTGAACAGGTGCGGCGGGCGCGCGCCGGCCATTGAGATGGGCTTCTGCCGCCTGCCGAATCAAGTCCATCTTGGGTTTCTGGGTTGATGTGCGAGGGAAATCGTCGTCGGGCCAGACGAACGATGTACGGATTTTCTGAAAGTCAGCCAGAGATTGATTAGCTTTGGCCACCACAGCCTGCGCGGAGGCACGGTCCCGAAGCAACAAAACTGCGCAGGCTTCCGCGTTCCCGCCCACCGCGGTGCCGAAAACCACGCAATCGCGCACTTCCGGCTGCCGGCGCAAAGCCTGCTCCAGGTCTTCGGGATAGATTTTCAAGCCGGCCGGCGTTACGATCACGTTCTTGCTGCGGCCTTTGAAATAAAGGTTGCCTTCTTCGTCCATGGCGCCGAGGTCGCCGGTACGGAACCAGCCTTCCTCGCCCGCGACCGGCATCAGCTCTTTGCCATGCCAGTATTGCCTGGCCACGTTGGCCCCGCGGACCAGAATCTCTCCGGTCTCGGGATCGAGTTTCATCTCGCGGCCGGGAAGCACCTTGCCGATCGATCTGCGGCCGACTTTGAAAGGATGGTTCAAGCTGATGAGCGAGCTGGTTTCAGTGAGGCCATAGCCCTGGATGACGACGTAGCCCAGCCGCCTCCAAAATTCTTCGGTGCTCTGGTCGAGCGCGGCGCCGCCGGAAATGATGGCCCAGAATTTCCATCCAAAATTGCGATGCACTTTGCGGAACCGCCACCAGCGCTTGAGAAACTTTTCATTCTCTGAAGTCGCCCAGGATTTCTTGATCGAGGGCGCGAAATCAGCTTCAGCTTTGCTCTTCAGTGACTCCACCACGCGCGGCACCGCCACCAGCACGGAGATGCGCTCGCGCTGGATGGTGGTGATCACGTCACTCGGCTTGAAACTGTCCTGAAAGAAAACCGTCCCGCCGATCAGCGGCGGGATGAACATGCCCATGAATTGCCCGAAGACGTGGCTGAGCGGCAACATCTCCAGAAAGCGCAGAGGATGGAAAATGCGCTCGTACTTGCGGTACTTAGGCATCTCACCCTCGATGGGATCCACGCTGGCCAGAATGTTGCCGTGGGTCAAGACTACGCCGCGCGGATCCGCGGTGGTTCCGGAGGTAAAAACAATTTGGGCGGTGTCGTCGCGGACGATGACCGCGGATGGGTACAGATCAGCGGAGCGATGAGCCAGCGTGTCAACGAGAGTTTCCAGCTCCAGGTATGGTCGGTTGGCGGCATGAGGCGCGAGCGCGCTTGAACCGATGATCAGCTTTGCGTCTACGTCGGTGGCCACGCGCTGCGCAAAGTCTGGAGAAGCGATCTTGTCCATGGGCACAGCCACAGCGCCGCGCAGCATGATGCCGAAAAATGCCGCCACCCACTCGCCGCCATTCTCGCCCCAGAGCATGACGCGGTCACCCTTGCCGATAGAGCGCGACTCCAGTTCGCGGGCCACGCGAAACTCGAGCTCGGCCATCTGGCGGTAACTCCAGCGCAGCGTGCGAAGACCGCGGCGGCTGACGAACGCCGTCTCGTCGCCGAGAGAAAAGTGCAGTTGCGCGTATTCAGCCAGGGATTGCGGCATCGGTATTTAACATACCGATTCAGGGAGAAGGACGCAAAGCGGCAAAGAACGGCAGCACATCGCTGATCGACGGCACGATGTGACGATGCTCCCCGCGAACCATCCTTCAGCGGAGGCTTGACATAGACAACAAGATTCCCTAAACTTGAACATGTTCAAATCACAAAAAAGAAGGTGTCAGTTTTCAGCCGAGTAATGAAAGGGGAACCAAGTAGATGACGTCGGCATCGTCCAAACCGCGGCGCATTGTTCTGGCCGGTGGCACCGGTCATGTAGGCCGGATGCTGGCAGAGCGATTTCATCGCCAAGGCGACCAAGTCACTATCATCGCGCGCCACAGACTGAGCGGGCCTCGGCAAAGTCTGCTCTGGGATGGCCACACAGTGGGCGATTGGGCGCGGGTCATCGACGGCGCGGACGTGGTTATCAATCTTGCGGGCCGCAGCGTCAACTGCCGCTACAACGAGACCAAGCGCCGGCAGATTATGGAATCCCGGATCGAGTCTACACGCGTGATCGGCAAAGCCATTGGCCAATCAAGCCATCCGCCTGCTCTGTGGATGAACGCCAGCACTGCCACCATTTATCGCCACGCGTTGGATCGCCCTATGGACGAAGCCACTGGCGAACTCGGCGGCTCGGAAGCGGACGCTCCCGCGACCTGGCGGTTCAGCATTGAGGTGGCCAAAAGCTGGGAGCAAGCGCTCTCTGAAGCGGCGACACCCGACACGCGCAAGATCGCGCTGCGCAGCGCCATGACCATGAGCCCAGACCGCGATGGGATCTTCGACACCCTGCGCAAGTTGGTCAGTGTCGGCCTGGGCGGCAAGGCGGGGACAGGCAGGCAATTCATCTCGTGGATTCACGAAGACGACTTCTTCAGCGCGGTCAATTTCCTCATCGCGCGCCCGGACCTGCAGGGAACGGTAAACGTGTGTTCGCCGAATCCGCTTCCAAACCGTGAATTCATGGCGGCCTTTCGCAAAGCTTACGGCGTACCTATTGGACTTTCGGCGGCGCAGTGGATGCTGGAGATTGGCGCGGTCTTCCTGCGTACAGAAACAGAATTGATCTTAAAAAGCCGGCGCGTTGTCCCCCGGCGATTGCTCGAGGCTGGTTTCAAGTTTAAATATCCCGAGTGGCCGGAAGCAGTGGCGAACCTGGTGGGGCGGTGGCGACAGCTGAATGCTGATTGCTGAATGCTGAGTGCTACTTACGTCGAATAATCCGCATTGATGTGCACGTACTCCGCCGTCAGGTCGCAGGAAAGGAAATCGAGCGCGGCCTTGCCGGCTCCCAACTCAACGCGGATTTCATAAGCGGGTTGTGTCATGTACTGGTGTGCGGTGTTGTGGTCGAAGACACACATGGCGCCGCGGCGGTAGAGCGCCTGATTGCCGAGATAAATGCTGATGCGCGCCGGATTGATCTTCACGCCGGAGTAGCCGATGGCGGCGAGCATGCGTCCCCAGTTGGGATCCGCGCCGGCCCAAGCGGTCTTGACCAGCGATGAGCTGGCGATGGCTCTGGCTACTTGCCGCGCTTCAGGTACCGTGCGCGCCTGTTCGATCTTGAGCCGGACTACATGCTTTACACCCTCGCCGTCGCTGACGATCTGCTGCGCCAGCGAACGGCAAATGTTGCCCAGAGCGCGTTCGAACTCCTTGCGCGCAGACGTGAGCGGCACGCCGCTTTTGCCGCTGGCCAGGAGCAACACGGTGTCATTGGTAGAGGTATCGCTGTCGATAGAAATATTGTTGAAGGTTTCATCCACGACGGTACGCAAAGATCGGTGCAATTCCGCCGGGGTCGCAGCCACGTCGGTGAAGATGTACACCAGCATGGTGGCCATGTTGGGATGAATCATGCCTGCGCCTTTGGCCACCCCGGCCAGAGTCACCGTTTGGCGCTTGCGGGTGAAGGACGCGAAGGCAGTTTTCTTGCGCGTGTCAGTGGTCATGATGGCCCCGGCGAAAGCGTCAAACGCCTCCGGGCCAGGCCCGGCAGCGACCACAAGGCCTGGCAGCGCGGCCACAATCTTTTCCGCGGAAAGCGGCACACCAATGATTCCGGTGGAAGAAGGGAAGACCCGCGAGGCCTCCACATCAAAGATTTTGGCGAGCTCGGTGCAGACACGTTTGGCCGCCAGCAAGCCGGGCTTGCCGGTGGCGCAGTTGGCGTTGCCGGCGTTGACGATCAGGGCCCGAACATGCCCTCGCGACGCGCGCAGATGTTCGCGGTCCAGGATGAGCGGCGCGGCCACTACCTGATTGCGGGTAAACATCGCTGCGCCGGTGGCGCCGTCGGGCGCCAGCGCCAGTGCCAGGTCGGGTTTGCCGCTGGCTTTGATGCCTGCTGCACACGCAGCGAAAATAAATCCCTGCGGCAACAGCACGGTTTCGATTTTCGTGTGGTAAGGAGTAAGCGTGGAGTTCACACTCCCAGCCTCACCAGGGGAATGGCGATCTCCAGATCGCGATGCCCATTCTGCGGCATCACGCCGCGATACATGGCAATTTCGTCGCAGCAGAGAAGATTGGGACAATGCACGCAATCTTTGTAGATCTTGTCCGGCAACTCTTCACGGCTGGCAAGGCTGAACCCCATGTGCGCAAAAAAGTCCGGAATGCGCGTGAACAAGCAAACGCAGGTGGCGCGATGCCGTTCCGCTTCCTGAAGCAGCGCTTCCACCAGTTTGCGTCCTGCGCCCAGGCCCTTGGCTTCGGGGACGACAGCGATGGAACGTATCTCCGCCAGATGCAAGCCGTAAAGATGGAGCGCGCCGCAGCCGATAATACGTCCGTCGTTCTCCGCGACCACAAAGTCGCGCACATTTTCACAAAGTTCGGCGACGGTCCGCGGCAGCAAGACGCCCTTCTCCGCGTAGGGCTGCATGATGGCATGAATCTGCTCCACGTCCGGCAGGATAGCGTTACGCGTGCGTAACATGCTCCTCCTTCTTGTGGAGCACAGCCAACCTTTCCCGGGCGTCGCGGATGGCATCGCGTACGCGCTGGGGCGCAGTTCCACCGGGGACGTCGTGGCAGGCGAGCACGGCGTCGAGTTTGAGTTGCGCGTAGACGTCCGGGCCGAATACCGGGCTGAACTGGCGCAGCTCTTCGAGGGAGAGGTTCTCGAGCCCGCATTGCTTTTCAACACATTTCTGTACGGCGTGGGCGACAATCTCATGTGCCTGGCGAAACGGCACGCCATGCCGGACCAGATAGGTAGCCGCGGCCAGAGCATTCATGAAGCCGCTTTCGCAAGCGGCTTGCATGTGCGCGTAGTTGAAACCGACCTGGCGCATAAATCCATGGGCGATGCGCAGGCAGGCGTTGGCTGTGGACACGGCATCAAACAGCGGCTCCTGCGTTTCCTGCATGTCCTTGTTGTAGGCCAGAGGCAAGCCCTTCACCATGGCCAGCAGGGCCGTTTGGTGGCCAACAATCCTCGCCGACTTGCCGCGAATCAATTCCAGCGCATCCGGATTCTGCTTTTGCGGCATGGCGCTCGAGCCTGTGGAATAGGCTTCCGGCAAATGGACGAATCCGTATTCCTGCGTCGCAAACAAAATCATTTCTTCCGCCCAGCGGCTCAAGTGGACGCCGAGGAGAGCAAGAGCGTTCACGAATTCAAGGACGAAGTCGCGGTCGCTGGTTGCGTCCATGCTGTTGGCAGTGGGACGGTCGAAATCCAATTTCCGGCTCGTAAGTTCGCGATCGAGGGCCAGCGGTGCACCGGCGACGGCACCTGAACCGAGCGGGCATTCGTTGGCACGGCGGCGGCAATCGAGCAAACGCCCCGCGTCGCGGTGAAACATTTCGAAGTAAGCCAGCAGCCAATGCGCCACCAAAACCGGTTCGGCCCGTTGGAGATGCGTATAGGCAGGCATGGCTGCCAGCTTACTTTCTTCTGCGCGCGTGAGCAGAGTTTCCAGGAACTCGCCCACAGCGGCGCGAAGGTCGTCAATGCTGTTGCGAACAAAGAGCCGCAGATCGGCCGCGATCTGCTCGTTGCGGCTGCGCCCGCTGTGGAGCTTCTTGCCTGTCTCACCAACGATGGCTACCAGTTGCTTCTCAACAAAATGGTGGACGTCTTCGGCTTCCGGATCGGAAAAGAAATCTGGGTCTTGGCAGCTCTTGGCTTCAATCTCATCGAGCCCAGCGAGAATCAGTTTCTTTTCGTCGGCAGAGAGCACTTCGGCAGCGCTCAAGGCTTGCGTGTGCGCGCGGCTGGCGGCCAACTCGAAGCGCAGCAGCTTCTGGTCGAAAGGAAACGACCTTTGCCACTGCTCGAATTCGGGGTCGAGCGGCTGCCGGAACCGTCCTGACCACATCTTCACTTCGTCGCCTCCTCCGTTTTCTTCTGGCGCAACGCAGCCCGCGAGCGCGCGGGCAGCCCGAGGATGCGTATGAAGCCGGCGGCATCCTTTTGGTCGTAGCTCGAACCCATGGTGAACGACGAGAGGTCGGTACGGTAAAGTGAGAATTCAGAGGCGCGGCTGGCCACGTCTACGTTGCCTTTGTAGAGCTTGAGCGTGACCGTGCCCGTGACTTCCTTCTGCGTCTCAGTGACGAACGCGTCGAGCGCTTCGCGCAGCGGCGTGAACCACAGCCCGTAATAGACCAGCTCGGCGTACTTGAGAGCGACCTGTTGCTTGAAGTGCATAAGATCGCGCTCCAGGCAGAGGGCCTCGAGTTCGCGATGCGCAGTGAGCAGCAGGGTGCCACCGGGCGTCTCATAGCAACCGCGCGACTTGATGCCGACAAAGCGGTTTTCGACGAGATCAATGCGGCCAATCGCGTTGCGGCCGCCGATTTCGTTCAGCAGCTCGATCAGGGAGACAGAGTCCAGCCTTTGGCCGCCGACGGAAACCGGCGTGCCTGCTTCAAAGCCGATGGTTACGGTCTCTTCGCGGTCGGGAGCTTCTTTGGGCGAGCGCGTGAGTTGCCAGGTCGAGTCAAACGGCGCGTTGGCTGGATCTTCCAGTTCGCCGCCTTCGTGGCTCAAGTGCCAGATATTGCGGTCGCGGCTGTGAATCTTCTCGCGGCTGGCGGTGACGGAGATGCCGCGCTGCTCAGCATAGTCCAGGCAGTCCTCGCGCGACTTCAAATTCCACTCCCGCCAGGGCGCAATGATCTTCAACTCCGGCGCCAGGGCCTGGAAGGCGTGCTCGAATCGCACCTGGTCGTTGCCCTTGCCAGTGCAACCGTGGGCCAGTGCGGTAGCATTCTCGCGCAGAGCAACTTCCACCTGATGTTTGGCGATTACCGGCCGGGCCAGGGACGTGCCGAGGAGATACTTGTGCTCGTACACTGCACCGGCGCGCAGGGCAGGGAACACGTATTCGTTCAGGAATTCCTCGCGCAGGTCTTCAACTACCACTTTAGAGGCCCCGGTTTTATGAGCTTTTTCCACCACCGCGCTGATGTCGTCACCCTGGCCGACGTCGGCGATCATGGCGATTACCTCGCAGCTATAGTTCTCTTTCAGCCAGGGAATGATGATGGATGTGTCGAGCCCCCCGGAGTATGCCAGTACAACTCTTTCACGCATGATTGCTCCTCGAATTCGTTGCCGCTGGGCGGACGGCGCCGCTCAGCAAGGAAAGAAGAATGGCTTTCTGGACGTGCATGCGGTTTTCCGCCTGGTCGTAGACCACCGAGTGCGGCGAATCAATGACTTCAGCCGACACCTCCTCACCACGGTGCGCGGGCAGGCAGTGCATGAACACCGCGTCGCTCGCGGCCAGGGCAAAGAGTTTCTGGTTGACCTGGTACGGCGCGAAAATCTTCTTGCGCGCCGCCGCCTGGTCCTCCTGGCCCATGCTGGCCCACACGTCAGTGTAGATCGCGTTAGCGCCGGTGGCCGCGGAAACAGCGTCTTCGGTGACTTCAATGATGGCGCCGGTCTTCTTTCCGATCCGCCGGGCGGCCGCCACGATCTCCGCGTCAGGGGCGTAACCATGCGGCGTGGCCACAGCGATACTGCTGCCCAGGCTGGCTGCGGTCAGCAGCAGCGAATGGGCCACATTGTTCCCGTCGCCGACGTACGCCACGTGGACTTTACTGAGATCGCCGAAGTGTTCCTGCAAGGTGAAGTAATCGGCGAAAGCCTGGCAAGGATGTTCGACGTCACTTAGCGCGTTGATGACTGGAATCGAGGCGTGCTGCGCCATCTCCACGATGGTTGCGTGCTCGTAGGTGCGCAGCACCACCGCGTCCACCCAGCGCTCGACGTTGCGGGCGATGTCGCAAACCGGCTCGCGCTCGTTGAGGCGGGAGCGGGTCTGGTCCACGAACAACGAAGTGCCCCCCAGGCTGGCCATGCCGGCCTCAAACGTCAGACGGGTGCGTAATGAGGCTTTCTCGAAGAACAGCACCAGTTGTTTGCCGGCCAACGCGCCGCGGAAATCCGCCGGGCGGGTCTTGATCACGCGCGTGAGCTCGAACAACGATGCGATCTCCTCCGGGGAGAAATCCTGGACCGAAACGAAATCCCGGCACGGCGCCGGCTGTACCGGCGCGCTCACCGCCGCGTAGTCGTAGGTCTTGGCTTTTATTCCTGCGGGCATCATTACGTCCTCTTTTCTGCCGTCAGGGCTAGCCCTGGTCCTCCGACGCGCCCGATTTTGTGCTGGGGTGCT
This sequence comes from Candidatus Angelobacter sp., assembly GCA_035316085.1. Classification (GTDB taxonomy): domain Bacteria; phylum Acidobacteriota; class Terriglobia; order Terriglobales; family Acidobacteriaceae; genus Angelobacter. The sequence goes on along the minus strand of DATFXI010000025.1, from coordinate 12,615 downwards.
TGGACGCGACGGGGTGGGAGCCCGGCGGTGTTTTTGGCCAGCGCTTCATCCAGTTGGCGGATGGCGTGGTCCACATGCTGTTTTTGGAGAATGAAAGGTGGGAGAAAGCGAAGCACGGTTTCGTCAGTGCGGTTCAGTGCGACGCCGCGCTCGAGCATCTGCTTGAAAATTGTCTTAGCCAAGTCGGCGGATCCTAGTTCCATGCCGATCATCAGCCCCAACCCGCGGACTTGGCAGATCGAGTCGTATTTGAACTGCAATTCCTGGAGCCGCCGCACGAAGTACGCACCAATCTTCTGAACGTGCTTGAGCAGCTTCTGCCGCTCGATCGTGTTCAGCAACTGCAAAGCTACAGCGCAAGCCAGCGGCCCCCCACCAAAGGTAGTTCCATGCATTCCCGGATGCATGCACTCGGAGACCTTCTCAGTGGCCAGCAGCGCGCCCAGGGGCAGACCACCTGCCAGGGGCTTGGCCACAGTGACCAGGTCAGGCTGGATCCCGTAATTCTGATAGGCAAACCAGCGGCCGGTACGGCCCAGGCCGCTCTGGATTTCGTCGGCAATGAGTAAGGCGCCGTGCTTGTTAGCCAGTTCACGTGCGCGCGCTGCGAACGCCTTGCTCACCGGACGGACGCCGCCTTCTCCCTGAACGAATTCGAAGCCGATGGCGCAGACGGTCGAGTCGAATTTCCTCTCTAGGTCGGCGACGTCATCGAACTTCACGAACTCGACGCCAGGCACCCCAGGTTCAAACGGCGCGCGATATTTTTCTTTGTGCGTCGTGGCCAGCGCGCCGAACGTACGTCCGTGGAAGGCATGTTCCAGGGCCAGAATGCGCCACTTGGACTGCTGACCTTCCTGGCAATTGGCGCGGGCGTAGGCGCGCGCCACTTTCAGAGCTGCTTCCCAAGCTTCTGTGCCGCTATTGGTGAAGAAAGCGCGGTCCATGCCGGAGATTTTGGTCAACGCCGCCGCCAGACGCGCCTGGTACTCGTGATAAAAGAGGTTGGAAGTGTGCACCAGCAAGCGGGCCTGCTGGGTCAATGTCTTGGTGAGCGCGGGGTGCGCGTACCCGAGCGCGTTCACTCCGATGCCGCTGAGCAAGTCAAGGTACTTGCGGCCCTTGTCATCGTAAACGTAAACACCGCGGCCCTTGCGCAGCAGGACCGGATAGCGCTCGTAGGTGGAGAGCAGCAGCTTGGACTCGAGTTTTTGTACCTGCTCCAGTTTCACGCGACCAGCACCTCAGTTCCCGATTCGATCCTGGTCGAGTAGAACTCAGGCAGCGCTTCTACTGATTCGGCGGGCAGAATGCGTACGCGGTTGACGCCGCGGAGCAGAGCGTTGCGGCAAGCTTCCAGTTTGGGCAGCATACCGCCGAAAATCACAGACTGCTGGGTAAGCTCGTCCGCGCGGTCCAGCTCCAGCCAGCGGATGACCAGGCCGTCAGCATCCTTCACGCCGGGCACGTCGGTGAGGAAGATGAGCGCGTTGGCGTGGCAGGCCACAGCGCACGCCGAGGCCATCTGGTCGGCGTTCACGTTGTAATACTCGCCGTCACAACCCAGCGCGACGCTGGAAATCACCGGAACAGAGCCTTGTTGCCAGATGGCTTCAATCCAGCGCGGGTCAGCGGCGGAGATTTCACCGACAAACCCCAGATCGTGCCCGTTGGGAGTTTTCTTGCGGGCGCGGAAGGCCATGCCGTCGCCGCCGCACAGGCCGACTGCGGGTTGACCCACGCCGGCAAGCGCTGCGACCAGCTTTTTGTTCATGTGGCCTGCCAGGACCATCACCGCGAAGTCGCGGGTCTCGGCATCTGTCACGCGCAGGCCGTCGACGAACTCGCTGGTCTTGCCCATCTGGTTGAGCATGCGCGTCAGAGCCGTGCCGCCGCCGTGGACCACAGCAACCTGGTGCTCTCCGGCCAGTTGCTTCACGGCAACCGCCGCACGCTGCAGCAATGGGGCGTCTTCCAGAGTGGCGCCGCCAAGTTTTACGACGATCTTCACTTTAAGCCTTCCTCCTCGCTCAATCCGAACATCAAGTTCATGTTCTGCACCGCCTGCCCAGCCGCGCCCTTCATGAGGTTGTCCAGGCAGGAAACCATCACCATGCGTTTCTTGTCAGGAGCCAAGGTGAAGCCGAGATCACAATAATTGGTGTGCAGCGAATACTGGATCTGCGGCAAGGTCCCGTACGGGAAAATCCGCACCCAGGGCGACTGCTGGTAGAAGCTGCGCAGGCAATCTTCGATCCCCTCCGGCGCTGTGGGCGCATTCAAGCGCAGGTAGATCGTGGAGAGAATGCCGCGCGGAATCGGCAATAAGTGTGGCGTGAACACCAGTTGTTCCGGCAACAATCCAAGTTGCTCCAGGATTTCTCCGGTGTGGCGATGGTTGAAGACCGAATACGCCGAGAGGTTTTCCGCGACTTCAACAAAGTGCGTCTTCTGCGTGGGCTGCTTGCCGGCGCCGGACACACCCGACTTGGAATCGCAGATCACGCCGTGAGTCAGATCAACCAGTCCTGAACGTATCAGCGGCGAGAGCGCCAGGATGATTGACGTGGCATAACAACCCGGGTTGGCCACCAGGGAAGCCTTCCGCAGCCGGCCGCGGTGAAGCTCGGGGATCCCGTACACGGCCTGTGCCGTCAACCGGTCGGCGAGCTCGGGGTCAGGGTCCTGGAATTTGTACACCTCGCGCGAGGCGGGGCACGCCAGTCGCCAGGCTCCGCTCAGATCAATCACGTGAACGTTATGCTCGAGGGCTTGCGGCACCCAGGCGCGCGAGATCTCATGTGGCGTAGCCAGGAAGAGAACGTTGACGCCCTTGGCGGCCAGCGCCTCCCAGCTGAATGGTTCCATGGGAAATCCGCCGTTACCGCTGATGTGGGGATAGAGTTCGTCAAGGGGAGAGGAATCAGAATCGCCCTCGCGCGCGAACAGCACCGGCTTCTTCGCGCGGGGATGGCGCAGCAGCAAACGCGCCAGTTCAAACCCGGCATAGCCGCTGGCGCCCACCACAGCAGGTTGGATCGTCGGCGGCATCAGGCGCGCAATTCCTCCAACCGCGATTGCAGTTGCTTAGCTTTCTTGTTGGTCCCTGAAATAATCAGAATGGTGTCGTCGCCGGCCACCGTGCCCACCACTTCGTCCCATCCCTCGGCGTCCACGGCCACGGCCACCGGCTGGGCGCTGCCGGGTATGGTCTTAATGACCAGCAGATTCTGGGCCCGGCGTACTTCGCGCACAAACTCGCGCACCACGCGCGACACTGCTGGCAGGGGCTCGGCTGAAGCTTCATCGCTGGGCAGCACGTACCCTTCAGTGGTCTTGACCAAACGCAGCTGGTTCAAATCGCGCGAAAGCGTGGCTTGGGCCACGGGGAAACCGCGCTTGGCCATCAGCTTGCACAACTCCTGCTGGCTGGGCAGGGGCCCGCTCTGGGCCATTTCGATCAAAGTCTGTTGTCGCGCCAATTTGGTCATACTCACTGCACCGAATAATTATTCACCCGAATGTATAAATATGCACTCCGCTCCCAGGCTGTGTCAACACAAAAATAGAGAAAGAGTTACGTGGGTAATGCCTGGCGTCAGGCGAGCACAGACGAAAAATCGCCGGGCGCGGTTAGAATGCCGTCTTGTGGAGAAAGAAAGAAAATACGTGCCGGTGGTGCAGCGTCCGCGGGAGCGCGTCGAAGAGATGTTGCGGTCTGGGGAAGCGGAGCAGATCGGCGAAGCGCTGTGGAGCGCCGCTTACTACGATCCCGACTGGCGCTGGGTGCAGACGCAGTGCCTGCTGTCGTTGCGGCATGCCGATGTGTGGGTGCGCCGCAATGCGGCCACGTGTCTGGGATTGCTGGCCGTCTTTCACAAAAAACTCGACACGCAAGTGGCCGTCTCAGCGCTCAAAAAAGCCGCAGAAGATCCTGACGTGAAGCCCTGGGCCGACGATAGTCTGGCCGACATTCAACACATCATGGGTGCGCATTAGCCGGCGGGCGCGTAGACGATCGGCATTGTCGGCGTATTGCTTCCGCCGACCGGCTCCACGGTAACGGCAAATCCTTTGGCTTCGACACCTTCAGCCTTCATGGTATCCGGCATCATACTGTTGCCTTGACCGTCGATGCGGAACGTCCCGCAGGGCATGGGTGCAGCGCTGCCGGCCGGGAGCAACCAGAGCTGGTAAACCTTGTTGTCAGGAATGGGCGCCAGATTGCTGGCCAGTAGAAGAATGTGTCCTTTATCTTTCTGATAAATGACGTTGATGTGCGCCGGGGGTGCTGTCTTAGCCGCGACCAGAGTCATTCGCTGGGCTCCAGGATCAGTCAACATCACCAGGATTTCCTTGGCATACGCGGCGTCCTGCTTTGTCTTCCTCAATTCGACAAAGAGTTTGGTGTTCGAATCCTTCAACCGCTGTACCTCCAGCAGAAGGCCCAGGCTGGTTACCGCCAGCAAAACAGCAACCGCGGCCGGCGCCAGCGTGAGCCAGCGGGGACGCAACCGGCGCAGCGCCGGTGCTCCTTCTGATCCAGACATTTGGCGTTGCTCCTCGGAGATTGCTTCCTTGAGCCGCTGACGGGAACGCTGCGGCGGTTGTGGGCCGGTGGCGGAAAGCGCCAGTAAGGCCAAGTCGCCGCGCAGAGCCTCCAGCTCGCGACGGCATTCCGCGCACGTTCCAAGATGCGTCTGCAATTCGTGGCTCGCTTGGTCATCGAGCGAGCCCATGGCGTAGAGCGCCAGATCTTCCGCGAATTGTGCGTGGTCCTTCATGAGAGCGCTTTTCTTACCGCCAGCAGAGCGGAGCGGATACGGGTCTTCACCGTGCCCAACGGCTCACCGGTCTTACGGGCGATTTCAGTATGAGTCATGCCTGCGAAAAAGGCCATTTCCAGGGCAGTACGCTGTTCCGGGGGAAGATTAGCGAGCACGCCGCGGACTTTTTCGACGGCCAGCCTGCGCGCAGAGATCTCCTCGAGATCCACTCCGCTGGCGATGGGGATTTCGTCAACGTCTTCTTCATGCGGGCGTTTGCGCACCACATCAATAGCGCGGTTACGCGCGATCACCGCCAGCCACGGCGCCAGACGTCCACGCTCGGCGTCAAAGATCTCCGGCTTACGCCAGAGCTGGAGGAAGACTTCTTGCAGAACGTCCTCGGCAGCGGTGGTGTCCCCGAGCACGCGCAAAGCCACGCCGTAAACAATGCCGGAATAGCGGTCGTAGAGGTCGGCCATGGCGTTTTGGGCGTTCTCATCCTTGTCGCGAAGGCGCGCGATCAGGGCTGCGTCGTCCTGTGGGGTTGCCGGTTGCCTGCCAGCCAAGCGCCTCCTCGCTTTCTCTACGTACGTTGCGGGCCGCCGGACGGATTGAAGGGATCGCCCGAAGCCAACATGCCAACCCATGAAGATACCAACAGAACAGGAAACGGCACAAATCGTGCAGTGCCAGGGAAACATCTTCGCGTGTTACCATCTCCGGCTATGCGAAACAGAACGAGGGCATTCCTCTTTTGTGTGCTGGTGTTCTCTTCGTTGGCCCTGCGCGCGGAGGCGCAGGATTTCACCATTAAGAAACTGGGCGATGGAGTCTATGCTGCGCTCGGCGTAGACGGCGGCAAGGCCGGAAGCAACGCCGGCTTTGTGGTAGGCACGAACGGCGTGCTGGTGGTGGACACCTTTACCGATCCCGCCGCGGCGCGCGACCTGCTGGCTGAGATCCGCAAGGTCACCAACTTGCCCATCCGCTTTGTGGTCAACACTCACTACCATCTGGACCACACCGGCGGCAACGGTGTGTTCGCGGAAACCGGCGCCACCATTGTGGCGCAACGTAATCTGCGAGGCTGGCTGCGCACGGAGAACTTGAAATTCTTTGGCCCCACTCCGAAGCCGGAAGACAAGGCGCGCGTGGAGTCGCTGGCGCTGCCCGACATGGTCTACACCGACGCCGTGGACATCTATCTTGGCCCAAGGCTCGTCCAAGTCCGCTACATGCTGGGCCACACCGGCGGTGATTCGGTGGTGGTTGTGCCGGACGCGAATGTTGTTTTCGGTGGCGACCTGATCTGGCAAAAGCATCTGCCGAACCTGATTGACGCCACCACCAGCGATTGGGTCAAGACGCTGGAAAAACTTCTGGCCGATCATCCCTCCGCGGCGTTTGTCTCCGGCCACGGTGACGTGGCTACGGCGCAAGATGTTCGCGACTTTCATGACTACTTGGTCGCCCTACGAGAAGCCGTGGCCAAGGTGCAAGCGGCAGGGAAGTCAGGCCAGGATCTGGTGGACACAGTGTCCGCGCAATTGAAAGACAAATACGGCCAATTTGCTTTTCCGCGCTTTATGCCGCGTAACATCGCCCAGACCGCAGCAGAACTTTCTGGGACCAAGAAGGTCCCTACGCCTGCTAACTAGAAACAGCGGGTAACCGTCGAATCACAGGTGGAGGTGCTGGTATGCCTCATGCTCATCTTTGTCGCCCTTACTTTCGCGCACGGAACGCGTGGCTGTCGTTCTTATTGCTCGGTTTCACAACCGCGCTGAGCCGGGCCCAGGCCCCGGCCATGCCGCCGACGCGGCAGGACAATGTGAAGGAAGTGATTCACGGCGTTGAGATCATCGATCCCTACCGTTGGCTGGAAGACCAGGACAGCAAGGAGACGAAGGATTGGGTCGCGGCGGAGAACGCCTATACCCACGCGCTCCTGGACGGATTACCCATGCGGGCCGGAGCTAGCAAACGACTCATGGAGATGCTGCACTACGACACCATGAGCGCACCTTTCCAGCAGCAGGGCGGTTATTACTTTTTCACCAAAAAGGCGGCTGATCAGGACCTATCAAGCATTTATCGCCGCAAGGGGCCCGCAGGAGAAGATGAGCTCCTGATTGATCCTCACCCACTGAGCCCCGATCACACCACCAGCGTCGCTTTCCGCGAAGTTACTGAGGACGCAACTCTGTTGCTGTATGCCGTGCGCCGCGGCGGTGAAGATGAAACCGAATTGCACGTCCTGGACTTGAAGAGCCGCCGTGATCTGGCTGACGTGCTACCCCGTGGCTATTATCTGGGCACGTCATGGAAGAAAGATAACAGCGGCTTTTACTATGCGCTCAGCCGCCGGGACGTAGGCAAACGAATCTACTATCACGCCTTGGGCACCGATCCTGCGAAGGATTCTCTGATCTTTGGCGAAGGCTACGGACCAGACACGTGGCTGGCGCCGCGTCTCTCGGAAGACGGGCGGTACTTCCTGATCAGCGTCCAGGCCGGCTGGGCGAAGAACGAATTGTACATTCGGAGCCTGGAGGACAATGGCCAGTTCCGTCCTCTGATCACCGGGTTGGACGCCCACTTCACAGCGCAATTTGCCGGCGATTTTCTGATTGTGCAGACCGACTGGCAGGCGCCCCGCGGGCGCATCCTCAAAATCGACTTGCGCGATCCCAAGCCGGAGAAATGGCAGCAGATCGTGCCCACGACGGCCGACGCAATCGAAGGCTACGCCCTGATGGGCGGCAAACTCTTTGTCAATTACCTGCACGATGTGACTTCCCGTATCGCGATTTTTTCGCTAGAGGGTAAGCCCCTGGGTGAAGTGGCTCTTCCTTCTGCCGGTTCGGCCACCATCTACGGCCGCTGGGACCGCGACGAAGGCATTCTGGCTTTTTCCTCATACACCACGCCCGCCTCCGTCTTCCGCTATTCCGCAGCTTCGGGAAAGCGCGAGCTGTGGTTCCGCAGTCCCGTGCCTTTCGATTCCAGCCGCTATGAGATGGAGCAGGTGTGGTACTCGTCCAAGGACGGCACACGCGTCCCCATGTTTCTGGTCCATCGCAAAGGACTCAAGCCTGACGGGCAAACACCGACGATTCTCTATGGCTACGGCGGCTTCAACGTGAGCCTGACGCCCAATTTCAACACGTCTGCAGCTTGGTGGGTGGAGCAAGGCGGAATCTATGCCGTCGCCAACCTGCGGGGCGGCGGAGAATTCGGCGAAGCCTGGCATAAGGCCGGCATGCTGGAAAAGAAACAGAATGTCTTCGATGATTTCATTGCTGCTGCCGAGTGGTTGACTAAAAACAAGTACACCAACTCGCAGAAGCTGGCCATCTGGGGGGGAAGCAATGGCGGACTCCTGGTTGGCAGCGTCACCACCCAGCGGCCGGAGTTGTTCCGCGCCGTCATCTGCGATCACCCCGACCTCGATATGGTGCGTTACTACAAGTTCACCAAAAACAACAACCCGCCGGCACTTCTCGAATACGGAAACGCGGCAGATCCCGCCCAGTTCAAATTTCTCTACTCCTACTCGCCTTACCAGCACGTGCAGCCCGGAACGAAGTATCCCGCCATGCTGATCACCAGCGGTGATGCTGATACCCGCGTTCCGCCGGAACAGGCCCGCAAGATGGCAGCCAGACTGCAGGCGGCCACCAAGTCCGGCTCGCCTGTCCTGTTGCTCTACGACAACAAAGCCGGACACTCCGGCGGAAGGCCGTTCAGCCAGATCGTGGACGAGCTTTCCCTCAAGCTTTCATTTCTGGCATCACAGTTGGGGATGAAGCAGCAAAGCGCCCAGTAGCCTGTCAGCGTTCATCGGTTCATTTATCGAGTCTGGGGAAAGAGGGCGTAGAAATTTTCCGCTGTATGCCGGCCGATCTCTTCCGTGCTCGATCCCCGCAGTTGTGCGATCGCTTCCGCGGTGTGGACCACGAACGCCGGTTCGTTGCGCTTGCCGCGATGCGGCACGGGAGCAAGAAACGGCGAGTCGGTCTCAATCAGCATGCGGTCTAGCGGCACCTGCCCGGCCGCTGCGCGGATGTTTTCGGCTTTCGGAAAGCTGACATTGCCCGCGAAAGAAACATAGAAGCCCATGTCCAGCGCGGCTTGGGCATGCCTCCACTCGCCGGTGAAGCAGTGCAGGATGCCGCCCAGACCACTGGACGCCCAGTATTCGCCAAGTATGTGGATGGTGTCATCCCAGGCGTTCTCACTGTTGTTCGACGGGCGGCAATGAATAATGATGGGCAGCCGCGCAGCGCGGGCCTGCTCCATCTGCCGGCGAAAGACCTCTTTCTGCACCTCGCGCGGCGAGTGGTCGTAAAAATAATCCAGGCCGATCTCGCCCCAGGCCATGATCTTGGGATGCTTGGCAAGCCGCTCCATCTCCGAGTAGTCGCTCTCGCCGGCCAGCTTGGCTTCATGCGGATGGATACCTAGAGTGGCAAAAACCCAGTCGTGCTGCTCGGCAATCTTGATGGCGCAATCCAGCGTCCCCGGACCCGTCCCGCTTCCGATGGCGAGAATCCGCTCCAGACCCGCCGCGCGTGCGCGCGCGAAAACTTCTGCGCGGTCGGAATCGAATTTGTGACCTTCCAGGTGAGCGTGGGAATCGATGTACACGCTTTCGCTCCTCGCATGCAGGCGATATTCATAATGCCACACTGCCTACAAGATCGCGTGTACGCGTTCGCCGGCATACTGCGATCACACGGCCGCGCGGAGCTATGAGAAAATCGCGGGTGCTTTGAGGTGCGAAAGATAGGAGGCAGAAGAAGATGACCGTATCGCGAAGAGACTTTATCAAAACAGGAGTAGGAAGCGCGTGTACTCTGGCCGCGGGAGGAGCGGGCCTGCAGGCACAAACGGCGCCGGCAGCAGCGGCGCCTCCAGCCGACCGCATGCCGGAGATTCCTGCCGACAAGATGACCCCGGAGCAGAAAAAGGCTGCCGATGAATTTGCCGCCGGACGGAAAACGGCGGTGTTCGGCCCGTTTGTTCCGCTGCTGCGCAGCCCAGAAGTGATGCTGCGCGCCATGGCTATGGGCGACTACCTGCGCTACAGGACTGTGCTGCCGCCGCAGCTCAATGAGTTCGCCATCCTGATCACGGCACGCTGCTGGACCCAGGAATATGAGTGGGCAGTGCATCAGCCCATTGCCGTCAAGGCTGGATTGAAGCCGGAAGTCGCGCAGGCGCTGGCCGAGGGCAGGCGGCCGGCGGGACTGTCGGCCGATGAAGAGATCGTCTACGAGTTTTGCACCGAGCTGCACCGCAACCAGAGCGTGAGTGACGTTACGTATTCACGGACCCTGGGGCGATTCGGCGAGCAGGGCGTGATTGACCTGATCGGCGTCAACGGCTACTACACGTTTCTGGCGATGGTGCTAAACGGGACGCGGACCGCGTTGCCGAAAGGCGCAACCGCGCCGCTGGTGCCCTTCCCACACTGACCGACACGCTACGTGGGAATAGAGGAACGCGAGGTTCTTAGAGCAGGTGGTCTCCGCGATAGACGAGCCGGCCCTCGATCATCCGGGCTTCCTTCGTCAAAGTGTGCTGCTTGGGCGGCTTCTCATCGAGAATATGCAGGACAGTGTGCCCCTGTGCCACGAGAAAGTCGGAAACCAGCATGCGATGGCAACGGAAGTAGAGCTGCTCGGCGCACATAATGGCTGTCGTGCTTTTCTCAGCGAGTCCCACGAGTTTTTGAATGGCTTGATGGAATTTGTCTGACAACATGTAATCCGCGTAGTTGCGAAACGAAGGATTTCGGAGCGCAATGTTGGGCGATTGCTCAGGCGGCATCTGCTGGCCACGACGCCCGCCCAGATCCTGCTCCCACACGTAGTCGCAGCCAATCTCCGGCAACCAACGCTCCAGGTTCTCACGGTTGAAATGGGGATAGCGACGGGACATGGGAAACGCCCGGATATCTACGAGGAGGCGAACGTCGTGCGCTTGCAGCACGCGTGAGAAGTCAGCCAAGTCGCGCGTGGAATGCCCGATGGTAAGAATGGTGGCCACGGCAGATCGTTCTGCCGCAGATGAACGCAGAAAAGACGCAGATATCGACTAAGGCCAGAGGTGGCAAGAGCAGCCGCAATCCGCGTGCAACACGGACACAAGAGCGACCCTCAAATCTGCGTTCATCTGCGTAAATCTGCGGCTATTTTGTGCAATCTCGCCGGTTTCGTACTACTTGAGCTTGGCGCCGACCGGCACATCTTCCAGGAATCCCGCCAGCACCGGTTTGCCTTCGTCGCCGACGGAGGCGGCCACGATCATGCCGTTGGACTCGAGGCCCCGCAACTTGCGCGGCGCCAGGTTGGCAACCAGCACGACCTTGCGGCCGATCAGCTTTTCCGGCTCGTAAGCCAGAGCAATCCCGGCGACTACCTGGCGGACTTCCGTGCCGATGTCCACTTCCAGGCGCAGTAAACGATCCGCACCCTGTACCTTTTCCGCGACCTTGACCTGGCCCACGCGGAGTTCGACTTTCATGAAATCGTCAATGGTGATCTTGCCGTCGACCATGCCCGTGCCGGCAGAGTGCGCAGCGGGAGCGGACGGCTTAGGCGCAGGTTTAGCCGGGCCCTCGGACGCGCCCGGTGTTGGCGCGTTGGGTTGGTTAGCCGGCGCAGTTTCGCCGGCGGCGGAGGTCGAAGACTGCTTTGATGCAGAAAGCGGAGTACGCTCCTGTTCCATCTGTTGCATCCTTTCGATTGCAGTTTTGTCAGCACGCGGGAATACGGCTTCGATCTTGCCCAGCTTGCCGCCGAGAGGCAACTGTCCCCACTTCAAATCTGACAGGCTGAATTTGGAAATCTCGCCCAGACCGAGCTGGGACCATAGTTTAGCGCTGGAATCGGGCAACACCGGGTGCGCCAGCGCGGTTACCACGCGTAGCGCTTCCGCCGCTGTATAGAGGATCGTCGCCAGCCGTGCCTTGTTCTCTTCGCCTTCCTTCTCGGCGACTACCCACGGCTCTTGCTCCACCAGATACTTGTTCACTGCGGCCACCAGCGACCACGCAGCTTCCAGCGCGCGCGAGAATTGGTAATCGTCGAAGAGCCGGGTAAATTCTGTGATGGCCGCCTGGGCCTGCTCGCGGATGTTGTCGTCTGCGCTCTTATGGGCGGCAAGGTGCGAAGGATACGGCACGGCGCCGCCAAAATAGCGCTGGATCATGGTCAGCGTGCGGCTGGCCAGGTTGCCTAGACCGTTGGCCAGGTCGGCGTTATAGCGGTCTACTAGAGCGTCAAAACTGAACGAACCGTCTTGCCCGAAGACTATTTCGCGCAGCAGGAAATAGCGGAGAGCGTCGTTGCCCAGGACGTCGATGACCGTCTCCGCCCGCACGATGTTGCCGCGCGATTTCGACATCTTGCTCTCTTCAAACAGCAGCCAGCCGTGCGCGATAATGCCTTTGGGCAAAGGAAGGTCGGCAGCCATGAGAAACGCCGGCCAGTAAACGCAGTGGAAGCGGATGATCTCTTTGCCGATCATGTGCACGTCAGCCGGCCAGTAACGCTGGTACTTTTCCTGCTCGGTCTTATCTTGAGCTCCGAACCCGATGGCAGTGATGTAGTTGCAGAGCGCGTCGAGCCAGACGTAAACGACGTGTTGAGGATCGCCGGGCACAGGAATGCCCCAGGAAAACGTGCTGCGGCTGATGGACTGATCGCGCAGGCCGCTCTTTATGAAAGCGATGACTTCGTTGCGGCGTGTTTCCGGGCGGACAAAATCCGGGTGCCGAGAGTAATGCTCCAGCAGCTTGTCCGAGAAAGCCGAGAGCTTGAAGTAATAGTTCTCTTCG
>DATFXI010000024.1:0-7353 GCA_035316085.1 Candidatus Angelobacter sp. | reverse complement strand
CTCAATCACGCTGACTTGCCAGAGGGTGGTTGCTGCCGGTCCGCCAGTCACGAACCGCGTTTCTACAAGGGTAACCAGCATCGGGGTAGCCTCGTCCGAGGCGGGCTCAGACAGGGCGTACCGGGCGCGAATCAGGTCTGGATTTCGCGTCTCGCGGGGCGCAGGCTTCCGTCCTTGAGAAACGGTCTGCGTGCTCCGTTTGTCGGCCCGTCTCGGGCTGTAGACGGCGGGAACCGCAATCGCAGGAAGGGCTTTCGTGTTCGCTGAGGCCGCCAGGGTGGACGCCAATGCGCTAGTTTGGCGACGTTCAACCTCGCTAGCTGCGGTGCCCGTGGCGAGGGGGGAAGAAAACCCGGGAGCAACTCTAGCGATGCTCGAGGCGGGACCGGCCACGCGCACAAGCTGGGGTGCTTGTGACGTCCAAATCGTGCCCAGCGCGCCCGCTGCCGTCACCATGGCCACAGCGGGCTTCCACAGGCGCGTGCGCTGCTGATTGTCCCTGTTCTCACTTAGGCTCAAAATCTGCTGAATGCGCTGCGAGAGATGCTTCATGCGGTCCACCGCAGCCTGGGCCAGCGCCAGTTGCCGGCGCAAAAAGCTCTTTTCGGCGACGCGGGCCAGGCATTGCGCATACATGCGCGGCTCCGGCTTTTCCATCAGCACCGCTTCGTCGCAGGCCATCTCGCGATCCAGGGAAAGCTTGCGTTCGATCCACCATATTCCGGGATGGAAGAACAAGATGGCCTTCACGATCTTTTGCACCAGGTTGGTCCAATCGTCCCACCGGCGCAGATGGGCAAGCTCGTGCAGCAACACATACTGCAACTCGCCGGCGGCGCTTTCTTCCGCTAGCCAAGCCGGAACCACCACAGCCGGCTTGAAGAATCCCACTGCTGCCGGCACGCTAGCGCTGGGAGAAACCAGAATGGAAACCGGACGCGACAATTTCAGGTCTGCAATCCCCGAGCGCAATTCCGGACGCAACAGCTCAGGGTTGATGGCAACGCAACTCTGGCGCAGCCGGCGGACATGCCACACACCCGCGGCAACCCGCAGCAATCCGAGCAGGGCCAGCGTGGCCCAAACAACAAAGACTGCCGCCGCCCAGGAAGCTGGAATGGTTAACAGCGCCTCATGAGGATTGGCGCCAGGAAGGTTTGCTTTCGCGTGGGCGGCCGGCATCGCAACAGCGCCCAGCACCGGAAGCATGGCGAGGGCAACGAGAGCGGAAAACCCGACCGCGAACCGGGTTCGGGAGCTCTTCGGGGGAAACAGACGCATCGCCAGCGAGAGCAGCGCGGCCAGCGCTACACCTTCCGCCAGGCAGTAAAGCATTCGATCGAGCGCCAGGGCCGCGATCGAATTCCAATTCAGCAGCGCGGCCATCATGATTGCTCGCCGCCCTTCGGGCCTGCCGGTTCAGTGGAGCCCAACAGTTCGCGCAAGCGTCTGAGCCCGTCAGCATCAATGCTCTGGTCTTCGAGCAGATCGAGCATCAGCAGTTCGTGCGAATCCTTGAAAAAACGGCTGAGCAGGTTGCGGACTTCGGACCGCGTAGCTTCTTTGCGTCCGACCAGAGGTTCGTACACATGGGCGCGCCCGTCTTTCAAATGCCTGACGTAGCCTTTCTTTTCCAGAATGCGGATTGTAGTGAGGACCGAGTTGTAGGCCAGAGCGGTACTCTGCGGAAGCGAATTCATCACCTGATGCACCGTGGCTGGACCTCTTTGCCAGAGCACCTCCATCAGGCGGAGCTCGGCTTCCGTCAAAGTTGGCGATTTTCTCGGGGGCAAATTGCCTGTTCCCTCGCTTTATGCACGTTTCGTCCGCTGCTTGATTAGACGGGCGGGTCCTTCAAATGTAACTAATTATTTAGTTATACGCAACCAAGAGCTGCGTGGTTCCGCAGTTAATCAGTTCCTGGTGGGTGATTCTTGGCTCAGTGGAAATAGAAATAGATCTATATGATTGACAGATAAGCGCTTATCGCTTTATTGGTCGGATCCGCCGCTAACCGGCCGGCGCATCTGGTTCGGTTGGGCGGACAGTTCGGACCCACCCGGTTGCGTCGTCGCAGCATCAGCCAAGCGCCGCCGGACTAGCTCGCCCAGCTTGTCTTGCAGCATTGCCAACGAATCAGCCAAATCCTGGACGCCTTGCGCGTGCCAGGTTGTGCCTTCGTGGTCGATGTCCTGGCAGAGGTCCTTCACCATCTGGGAGAAGCGACGAAGGCGCTCAGCCGTCAGGAAAGACAAGACGATGCCTGGGTCTTTGCCGGCGCTGCGGGCGTCCATCAGTTCGTTGACGGTCCAAGCCGTGGTCCGAACGCTGTCCAGCGCCTGGCGGAACTCCCTCAATTGCGGCCCATGCGACACTTGCTGGGACTTGAGGTCGGAGTCGAGCGCGCGCAGTTCTAAGGTAAGGTTAATGAGACGGAGGGAGAGCGGCTTACCCGGTTTTTCGGTCATGACAGATGGGCCCCTGGCCCGTGCCCAGGGCCTTTGCTTCTCGTTCAATATGGGGATTACTTCGACATAGTAATGCTTACCAAGCCGAAATCGCAAATCGGAAATCGGGTGGGACGCATGACGAAAGTGTGGGTAGTGGATCACTTTCAAGAAAGATGATCCACTGCCAGTATCAGCGTCTAGCGATGCGCTTGCCCGCCGCGGCGGGCGGGCCCAGCCCAGGACTTTAGTCCTGGGTGAGCGAAGCAAATAGTAGACCTTCATCGCGGCAGCGATGAACCAATACGGGAAACTGTACCACTACCAAAATGTGCGGTTCTTTGTTTTTGCGTCATCTTTTTGTAAGGTGATACCGCGTGACCTTCAGCAAACTACCGGCCCCTCAGGCCGCCGATGCGCAAAAAATCCTGGCAGCGGCGCGGTTCGCCGCCGAGCAGCATGCCTCGCAGAAGCGTAAAGGCCACGCAGCCGAGCCCTACATCAATCATCTGATCGAGGTGGCGGAACTGGTTGCGGCCAGCAGTCCTGTTTTGGATACGAACCTGGTGATGGCCGCCTTCCTGCACGACACCATTGAGGATACCGGCGTAACCGCGCAGGAGTTGGAGCAGCGGTTTGGCAGCGACGTGACCGCCCTCGTGCTGGAGGCGACGGATGACAAATCCCTGCCCAAGGAAACGCGGAAAGCTTTACAAGTCGAGAGCGCGCCGCACAAGTCTGTACGGGCGCAGACTCTGAAACTTGCCGACAAGATTTCAAACCTGCGGTCGCTGCTGGCCAGCCCGCCCTCGGACTGGAGTTCGGAGCGCAAACGCCAGTATTGCGAGTGGGCGCGGCAAGTGGTCTCAGGATTCACCTCGCCCAATGCTTTTCTTTTGGCACAGTTTGAGGATGCCTACGCACAACTCATGAAGGCGGTTACTGGCGTCACGAGTTAGAGTCAGCAGGGTGCCAGTTCGCCAACTTTCCAAAAAACATTGGAATTGAATTATGTCCCGAGGCTGTGGTGCTTCTACCGCACCACTGTCGCAGTGCCCGCCGGACTCTCAATCTTCTGCTTATACCACTCCACCGTGCGCTTGAGGCCCTCCTCGAAGTCTATGTCCGGCAAATAACCCAAGTGCTTCTTCGCGAGACTGATGTCGGCCAGGGAATGTTTGATGTCGCCAGCGCGGGCCGGAGCATATTCAACGGCGCCGGTGAAACCGATGATTCCCTGGAGCATCTGGTAGGTCTGGTTAAGCGAAAAGCGGCTGCCGGTGGCGATGTTGAAGACCTTGCCTGATACCTCCACTGCCGGCGCGGCTGCAGCCAGAAGGTTGGCCTTGACCGCATTGTCGACAAATGTGAAATCGCGGCTTTGCTCGCCGTCGCCATAGATGGTGGGCGCCTGGCCCTGCAACATGCAGGTGATGAACTTGGCCAGCACTGCGGAGTATTGCGAGTTTGCGTCCTGGCGAGGTCCAAAGATATTGAAATAGCGCAGGCTCACGGTTTCCACGCCATACACGCCGGCGAAAACTCCCATGTAATGCTCGCTGGTGAGTTTCTGCACAGCATAGGGCGAAAGCGGCCGCGGCACCATGGTTTCAACTTTGGGAAGGATTTCGCTTTCGCCGTACGCGGACGACGACGCCGCGTACACCACGCGTTTCACGCCGGCGTCGCGGGCGGCAATCAGAAGGTTCAGCGTGCCTTCAACGTTCACCGCGTTAGTGCGCTTAGGTTCGGCCACGGACTTGGGCACCGAAGGTACCGCCGCTTCGTGAAAGATGCAATCGATTCCCTGGCAAGCGCTGGCCAGGGCGGAGGCATCGAGCAAGCTGCCTTCGCGAAAGTCGAACTTGCCTCCCAGTCCGGCAATGTTTTCCTGCTTGCCGGTGGAAAAATCATCGAGACCGCGAACCTGATCGCCGCGCTCCAGCAACGCGCGGACAATCGCTGAGCCAATGAAGCCGGCAACTCCTGTGACAAGATAATTCTTCATGGATTAGTAAGTTTGCCTTCCGGTAGTGCGTTTTGATGCTTCTCCCTGGACCCGAGCGGGCAGTCGAAAACTGATGACGGCTATTCTAATCGAACCAGCGTGGTTCTTGCGCTAGAGGTTGCGGGAGGCCCCCAGGTGGAAGCCCTTTGTGCTTGCCTGCGTCAAACCGTGTTGCTTGATCTTGTACAGCAGCGCCTTGTAGCTGATATTAAGCTGCACGGCCGCCAGCCTCCGGTTCCAATTTGTGCCGTCGAGCGCGCGCTGGATCTCCTTGGCCTCGGCGTCGTCCTTCAGGCTGCGCACCAGCGCCTTCAAACCGCCGCGCGCAGCGGTCGGAGGTGCCGTCTCCTCATCGCCAATCGACTTGCGCTCGAGTTCCTCGATCATCCGGCTCTCCTGCTCCAGGACCAGATAGCGCTTCACAAAGTTGCTCAATTCGCGCAGGTTGCCCGGCCAGGGATGACGCATGCACTGTTGCACCAGACGGTTGGAAAGTGGCAGCGGATTCTTTCCGAACTTTTCCGCCAGGTTGTTCATGAAGCAGGTCAGCAGAATGGGGATTTCCTGGCGACGTTCCCGCAACGGCGGGATAGTCATGGTAAAGGCGTTCAGACGGTAATAAAGGTCTTCGCGAAGCTTGCGTTCAGCTATGGCTTGCTGCACGTTGATGTTCGTGGCAGCCAGGATCCGTGCGTCAACGGTGATGTTAAAGCGGCCGCCCAGACGGGAGAACTGGCTGTCCTGCAATACGTGCAAAAGTTTGGCCTGCAGCGCCGCGCTCATTTCGCCAATCTCATCAAGCAAAATGGTGCCCTTGTGCGCCAGTTCGAATTTGCCCGGCTTGGATTTGGAAGCTCCGGTAAAAGCCCCGGCGTCATAGCCGAAAAGCTCGCTTTCCAGCAGTTCGGCCGGCAAAGCCGCGCAATTCACTTTCAACATAGGGCGTTGCGCGCGAATGGACATCTTGTGAATCAGCCGGGCCAGAACTTCCTTTCCTACTCCGCTCTCGCCCAGCAAAAGCACAGGCACATCCACTTTGGCGATGAGCATAACCTGAGCGCGAATTTCTTTCATGACCGGACTGGCAGCCAGGAAAAAGAGTTCGTCGTCAAGGTTGTCCACCACCTCGCTATCCTTCACGCTGTACGTGGTGGCATGCGCATTTGTCACGATGCTGGGTTCCAAAGCCCGGCGGATGGCGCCCTGCAACTGGGACAACTGAAAAGGCTTGATGAGGTAGTCCGATGCTCCAAGTTTGATGGCCTGAACCACCTTGCCGGTCTCGGCCACACAGGACATCATCAGCACTTTTTGCTCAGGACGGATTTTCTTGCAGTTCTCTAGGGTCTCGAGCCCATCCATCCCAGGCATGAGCACGTCCAGCACAATCAGGCTGGGCGCGGGGTCGCTTTGCATTCTTTGCAGAGCTTCCGGGCCGCTGCCTACTGTCTCCACGCGATAGTCATGAAGCTCAAGAAGTGTCTTGGTGTAACGAAGTACGCTCGGCTCGTCATCCACAAGCAGTATGTTGGCGCGCATTGCCCCTGATCTCCTCGCTGTACCTGGTCTGGTTGAGGAGTAGAGAGAACTTGCTTCCCCGCCCCGGTTCGCTTTCCACCCAGATCGCACCTCCATGGGCCTCCGTCAGGCGCCGGGCTATAGCCAGTCCCAGCCCGGTGCCGTGAGAAGATGCGCCTGGTAATTGAACAAAGTCCCCAAAGATTTCTTCATAGTGGTCCGGGTGAATGCCGGGGCCGCTGTCGCAAACGTCAATGCGCACGGCATTTTCAACTTTGTGGTCGCCACGCCTCTGCATCTTGAACAGGAAGCCTGTTTCGGTCCGGCGGCGGTCCCAAAAGCAAGAGCTCATGCTCACGTTTACTCGTCCCCCGGCAGGAGTGAATTTGATCGCGTTCTCGATCAGGCTGGAAACGATGTGCTGAAGTTGTAAAGCCTCGACCCGAACCCAAGGGTCTCCCCTCGCCGGCAAGAACACGTAGGTAATCGACTTTTGCACCGCCAACGGTGTCCAGTAGTTGAAGATTTCCCGGACCTGGAGATTAGCCTCTGCGCATTCCGCCCGGTTTCTAGATCGGTCTTTCGCAGTCTTGAGTTGACAAAGCAGCAGCAGGTCTTCGATCAGCTTTTGCAGACGCTCAGAGCTCTCCTGGATTTCACCCAGCACCTGCCACTGCTTTTTTGTGACACGGCCAAGCTGGCCGTTCCGCATCAGGCTGGTGTATCCCAGCACGGAAACAAGGGGAGTTTTGAATTCGTGCGCCGCCGAAACCAGGGGAAAGAACTCCGGCTGGATTGGCGCCCACTGCGCGCGGCATTCCTGCCTGGCCCTCAGCGGCGGATGCACCTCAACCACCAGCGCAAGATTTTCGCCACCACGCTGCGAGATCGCGTGCGCATTGCGTACCTCAGCAGAGCCGGTTGCCGCCGGCGCGCGTCCTTTTCCCGTCTTCAAACGCAACGGATTGATGGCATCTGTTGCGTTCCCCAGGCTCAACCGCATAACCACTTCTCCTTTGGGTTCCCGGTCCAACACTCTCGGTGCCGGTGCGGAGGCACCGTCTCGCAATCCAGCTCTGACTGGATTGGGACGACTTCTTGTGCTTTTAGGATGCCTGGAAGAAAATTGCTGATCGGCGCGCCGCGAGGCGGTCGATCTCAGAATCGAATGCCTGGATTCGCAGAGACCGACTCTGCTTGCGGTTCGGTATTGCTCTTAGGAGCGCCCGAGTCAGGTGCTGCAGTGACGGACGAGCATGCGTTCCGGGTGGGCGAGCGTCCTTCCGACAGTCCGGCGTCGCGAATCTTGTAGAGCAGCGCGCGGTAGCTGATCTTCAGCACTTCCGCTGTACGGCGGCGGTTCCAATTGTGCGTCTGAAG
>DATFXI010000023.1:0-19269 GCA_035316085.1 Candidatus Angelobacter sp. | reverse complement strand
GGCGCGCGGCCATACTGAGTCCGCGTCTGTATTCGCTGGGCGGCGGGCTCGGGCGGTGGGGCTTGCGTGCCCTGTACAGCCTGGGACTGGCAGGGACCATCTTCGATCCTCTACGCCGATGGAACCGGCATCGTGCGCCGATGCCCTTGCCCGGCAAATCATTCCGCGCGCAATGGAAGAAGGAAAACCGTACGTGAGCGAAACTTACAATCCCGGACGAGACCGCATCCTGGAGCGCATTCGCGCCGGACTGCGCGCGGCGCCGCCATCGCCCACTCCCGCCGCCACCGAGGACGCGATCTTCGATCCCGTCACCGATCCGCGGGAGCGTTTCCTCGAGGAAGCCAAGGCCAACCTGATGGAGTGTTTGACGGCGGCTGACGCCACCGCCAGTGCGCAAAATCTTACACAAGTGCTGAACTCGTTGCCGCCGGGAGAGATCTTCGTGCAGGACGATCCCGTTTTACGTCGCCTGCTTCAAGCCGCGGGAACGCCGCGGCCCATCCGCTGGTCGAGTCAGGGCGCGCCCGGCGAAGCGTCAGAGGCAACCGTAACTTTGTCTCGCGCGCTGATCGCCCAGACTGGCTCTGTCTTGGTGACAGCCGCGTGCGGCGGCAGGGGCGCGTCCGTTGTGGCCCCGTGCCACATCGTGTTTGCCACCACGGACCAGCTTGTCCCCGATCTTGAGGCGGCGCTGACCGACGCGGCGCGCGACGGCATCCTGAACAACCACTCCTTCGCCTGCGTGATTAGCGGGTCCAGCCGCACCGCGGACATCGAGAAAATTCTTGTCCAGGGCGCCCACGGACCGCGCCGCCTGGTGATCATCCTGCAAGACAAAAGCTGATCTTTTCCTCGCCACGGCGGGCTCAGGCATCTAAATTTCAATCCTGAGACTCACAGTGATAGGCGTTCCCGCGCGTCTGCCTGGATGTAAAGATGAAAAACTTCTCACTCTGCCGGGTCGCTTCGCGGCCCTATTCCGCGTTGCGGCGGACCCAGTTCCTTCGTCTGGCGCGAGCTGGAATTGTTCTCCTGGCGCTGACGGTCGCGGCGGAAGTGGCGTTGGCGCATGCCATTGTGCTGGAAGAGAGTCCGGCGCCAAACTCGGTGGTTAAAGGCCCGAATGTTCCGCTCAAGCTGCGATTCAATGTCCGGATTGACGCAGCACGTTCGCGGCTCTTCCTGCTCATGCCTGACGGCGCGACGCGGGAGCTGAAGGTGAAACCGCAGTCCGCGCCTGACGTTCTGGCCGCAGATGCTGACGGTTTGGCGCTGGGAACCTACAAGCTGCACTGGCTCGTGCTGGCCGCCGACGGACACATCACGCAAGGCGACATCCTGTTCAGCGTCACGAATCCATAGGGCGAACCGTGGTCCGTTTTCTGAGCATATATGGTCTCGCTGCCGTGTTTCTCCGCGCGGCAACGCTGGTGTCGGCCGCGCTTGTCGCCGGGGGGATCGGCTTCCGCGTCGCCGTGCTCAGGCGCGAGCAGAATGTCCGGATCGAATCCGCTTGCAATACGCTTATCGCTATTGCCGCTACTGCGCTGCTGTCCGTACAGTTGCTGCTTCTCATGGTGGACTGCGCTGTTTTGATGAGCACAGCGAATCTGCCTCTGCGCGAGGTGCTCGGCGCTAACTTCGCGTTGGCCGCCATGGCCGCGATGATTGCCTGTGCCGTTGTGCTGCTTCTCATTCGGCGCAGCACAACTGCGGCACAGATCGGGCTGCTGTGGTCTTGCGCCGTGTTGGTGGCCGCCGCCGTTTCAACCAGCCATGCGGCCTCGCGCGTCGAGCTGCGTGGGCTGCTCAGCTTCCTGACCGCAACCCACATGCTGGCCGGGTTTGTGTGGATCGGCGGACTACCGTACCTGCTTATCTCGCTTACGCGCTCCGAGGGTGAGGAGCAAGCACGGACCTGGACCCGACGGTTTTCGCGTGTGGCCATGATCAGCGTTGCCAGCTTGGTATTGAGCGGCATTGCCATGACGAGGCTCTACATCGACTCACCGCAAGCGCTTTACGGAACAGCTTATGGAGTGATGATCGGAGCCAAAGCAGCTTTGCTCGCGCTGCTGTTGCTTTTGGGACGGCTGAACTACGGTCTGGTTCGGCGTTTTCGTGCCGGCGCCATCGCCACGCGTTTGGGACGGTTTGCCGAGGTCGAGATCGGCATTGGAATCACCGTGCTTCTGGCCGCGGCATCGCTGACTTCGCAGCCGCCGGCCATCGACCTGAGGTCCGGCCGCGTTTCGGCGCACGAAATCTACGCGCGCATGCGCCCAGCTTGGCCCCGGTTGACGGCGCCGAAGGCGGAAGCTCTTTCGCCGTCATCGCGCGAGCTGGCAAAGCAGAATGGCACAGTGCAGTCGTTTACTCCAGGCGCAGGCATCGTTCACGCCAACACCACAGGCGACATCGCGTGGTCGGAATACAACCACAATTGGGTTGGACTGTTGCTGCTGGTTATGGGACTGCTGGCGGTGGCGGCGCACGCGGCAAAAGCGCCATGGCTGCAGCATTGGCCGCTGGTGTTTCTGGCCATGGCGTGTTTCATCCTGCTGCGGGCGGATCCTGAAGCTTGGCCCCTCGGCCCCGACGGTTTCTGGGAGAGCTTTGACGATCCCGAGACAGCCATGCATCGTGCGGCCGCGGTTTTGATTGCCCTGTTTGCCGTCTTCGAGTGGCGGGTGCAACGCAGGCAGGTGCGGCCGAAGTTCGCGCCGTATGTGTTTCCCGGGGTATGTGCCGCCGGGGGCGCTTTGCTGCTGACCCACTCGCACTTGCTGGGAAACATCAAAGAAGAGTTACTGGCGGAGTTAAGCCATGTCCCGCTGGCCCTGCTGGGCGTTGTAGCGGGATGGTCGCGTTGGCTGGAACTGCGGCTCGCGCCCTCGGATCGCACGCTTCCGGCGGCGATCTGGCCGGCATGTTTTGTAGCGATTGGCTTTCTGTTGCTGAACTACAGAGAATCATGAGCCCCGGATTCCGTAATTCCGAGTTTTTTGGTCAACGGAGCGACCGGCGGCGTGCTTCGAGCGTCCAATCACTTTGGCCGGTGATAAAGCTCACAGGCGCGCAGGGAAGACTGTTTGAAAATATTACTTCGGAGGTAGCGGATTATGAAGACTGACTTAATTGAAAATGCGGGAGGCCAGGTGGCCGACATTGCTGACAAGGCCCGCGAGATTTCCACTCGTGTGAAAGACCGCTGGAATGATACCTATCGTGACGTGGAGCGCGCCGCGCGCCGAGCCAAGCTCGCTGCCGAAGAGGGCGTAGACGACGTCAGACGCGGGATCAAAGGGCACCCAATTGCCACCGTCGCTGCAGTTGCCGGCGGAGCCTTTGCCTTGGGATTGCTCACAGGATGGATTGTGGGGAATCGCCGGCACTAGCAGCTGACGCTTAGGCCGGGCCTCCAAGGTTGCGGGGATGGCCCAACGGGCGGGCTTTCCGCGCGAACGTAAGACCGGGACCATCGGGCTGGGAGGGCGAACGGCCCAGACTGGCCACCGTCTCGCGCCAAACATCAGGGATGGTAGTTATCAATAGTCTTTTGAATGATGTCCCTGATCCGTTGTAGATCACTGTCCGTTGCTGCTTTTACGTTCTGCCAAACCACAACGAAATTCCGGTGTGGATCTGCGTTCTGGTTCACCAGCATCGCCTCAGAGAAGATCTTCTGTCCGCCATTGACGGGTTTCAAGTCTCCTACGCCAATCTTGGACCACGTGATGCTGAAGCCGGACAGAGGAACGCGGCCGATGAGGCTGGGTGCATTGTCCATTCCCGCGGGTGCGCCGGAGCTCTCCACGGCGCGTTGCAGGAGGCTCTCCATATCGCCGTTGCCTAGGTCCATGGAACTCCCGAGGTTGGGATCAACCAGCTTGGAATCAAACAACAGAACGAACAGCCTGGCGACATCGATGCACGTCGCAACCTGCTTAACAAGATTGTCATTCACACTCGGAATGTTGACCGTGGTCCATCCGCTGATGCCCAGATTGAACTCCTCCACGGAATCAGGGTCGCCCTCGGGCCGGGAGGGATCGGCATCATGGGCCACCTGCTTGGCATGTTCATCGTTGATCATCTTCCGCGGGTTCAGGTAATCTCCCGCCAGCCAGATTCCTTTCTTGCTCATCGGGCGGAAGAGACCTGCCTTCTGCAACACGCCGTCCATCCAGCTGAAGCCGAGCTTCTGTATGACGTATCCAGCCGAAGGATTGTGGCTGAAGATGATGGTCTTATCCAGGTGTCCGCCGAAGTCGCGAGTTGGGTCGCTGGGATCGTTATGGAAATGAACCGACCACACGCCTGAGCCGTTCTGCGAGGCGTCAAAGATCTCTTCATACCGGGGAACGCGGTTGCCCGGGGTGGAGCTTGTTTTGATAAGGTCGGGTTGGCCGCTCAGGATCTTGGCGTCGAATGCGCCATGGACTGCTTTGAAGAATGCATTTCGATTGGTGATCCTTGCGGGATCCAGCGTTAGGGCAAAGGCATTGACCGCATGGCGAAGCTGAAACGCCGCGTACATGGCAGCAATTTTCAACAAGCTGCCTGAGTAGAACATATCGTTGACGTGGGCGCCTGCGAAGGGGCGAGTGCCATCGTCATTCAGGGCCACGATGATCATCGGCAGACCGTCCACGTTCGCCAAAGCAGAATAAGCGGGATTGGTTTTTACGGCTGCTATCGCGCCCTGGAAGGCAGCGGTGAGCTTTGGATCGACTGCCGTGAGTGGATCAGCGAAAGCTGCTGGAAATGGCGATGTTGCCGCTTTGCTTCCGCCCGCCTTTGTCACAGATACACCGGAACCCATGAAGTCCTCCGACTGTATGCCGCCAGATCCGACGATTCGAGGAGTATTCCTCTGGGCGGCAAACGACATTTGATAGTGTCTCGCCCAGCAGAAAACGTTTCAGTGATTTCAACTGTTGAACTCGATCACCGGATCGTGGGAAGACCGCGTTAGCTGGCGACGCGAAGGAACACCTGGTCCCACTTGTGATGGTGACCTGAAGGAGCGGGACGGTTTCCGGCGAAGGTTTCGGGCAGAATCTCCAGGTTGGATATTCCTGAGACGTCGATCAAGCGCCAGGCGGGGAGAGTTCCACTCTTGCTCTGCCCGCCGGTCTGGTAGACAAGCAAACGCAGCTGTCGATTCTGAATGCCATAGTCATGCGGCTCGGCAATACGTTCTTTCCCGTGGTAGCAGAAACGGATCTTGCGGCGCTGAGCAATCGCTGCTCGAATGACTTCGTCTGTGTGCTTGGGGACTTCCACCATGCAGGAAGATAACCCGGTCTTCTCGCACCGAGACACGCAGGGGCGGATGGTTCTGTTTTTGGAATCTCGAGCGGAGCGAGAGATCCATATTTGCTGAAAAGACGTCAGCCTAGGGATACTAGCGGCGATAGAGATCCCTCATTTCCTTCGGGATTTCAGAGAGGGCTCTGCGGGCCGCAGGTGTTCGGTGGTTGTTTCCGTGGTGAACTTCTTAAGTCCAGCGGAACCAGCGGAGAGCGAGGACAAACGCAATTCCGCCCCACAGGACCAGCACCAGCAAGCGTCCGGGTTGGGCGGCCAGCGGCGTGCCTTCAAGGATCGTAGCTCGCAGCGCGTCATTGAGGGCGGTCAAGGGCAAGGCTTTGATCAGCGGCTGTACGACAGCGGGGAAGTGCTGGTAGGAAAAGAAGACGCCAGAGAATATCCACATTGGCATCATCACCAGGTTGATCAGCCCTGACACGCTCTCGATTTTCTGCGCGCGGCATGCAGTGAGAAGGCCGATTCCGCCGAAGGTCACAGCGCCAAGGGCGCCGAGAAAAATAACCGTGACAATCGAACCCAGTACTGGCATATGAAACACCAGCACGCCGAAACCGAGCAACAGCCCCACTTCGATTACCATCAGCATCAAGCGGCTGGTCGTGAGTGCGAGCAGAAAGTCGGCCCGGCGCATTGGAGTCGCGACGAAACGTTTGAGCAACTTGCGCTGGCGCATGTCCACCAGAGCGAAGCCGACGCCCCACATGCCGGAGTTCATAAGATTCATGCCGAGAAGCCCTGGTATGAGGAAATCGATATAGCGCGATCCCGGCTCGCTGGAGATCTGATCCCGCGTGGCCACCGCGTCCTTCCTTCCGGCCGCCGCTTGCAGCGCGGAATCGATCTGGGAGCGCGCCAGCAGGCTCTCCGGGCGTGAAGGATCGTAATGATAGATGACGCTGCCGTCAGCATTCGGTTCGAGCACCAGATCGAACTTGCCGAATTTAAGACCCTTCAAGGCAGCCTCGCGGTCAAGAGCGGTTTTATGGATCGAGGCGTGTCCGGGGGACGCTTGCAAAAGAGCTATGGTCTTGGCTGTTTCGGCGGTTTCGATCACCGCCACCGAGGTCGTGTCGGCCGGTTTGTTGCGGAAGGCGATTCCCAGCCCAAGTGCCAGCAAAAGCGGAAAGACAAAGACCCAGAAGATAATCTCCGGCTCGCGCTTCAGCTCCAGCATTCGCGCCCAGAGCAAATGCCAAAAGCCGGCCCAGCGCCCGTTGCGCGTGGCCGGCGCTTGCGGCTGCCTGGGTTCTTCGACTTTGGGCGTGGTTGGTTCTGTGATTGCCATTGAATCCTCAACGAATTGCCAGAAATGCCGAAATTGCCAAACATCGCCGAAATTGATTATTCACTGCAAGCGGTTTGCTCAACAGCTCTTCAATTTGGATTCTTTGGCAATGTTGGCATGAGTGGGCAATCTTCATAGCTTTGTTTCAGAAAAATCAGTCCTCCCGCAGGTGCCTTCCGGTCAAACGCACAAACACATCTTCTAGACTGGCCTGGCGCGTGCTCAGGTGGTCAAGCCGCTGTCCGTTGCGATGGATCGCCTCAAGCAGCGCGGGAATCGTCAGGTGCGGCTCGCGAACGTTGAGACATACCGTGCCGTTCTCGTGGCGAGCCGACTCAACGCTGGGCAGCGACTGCCATGGTGCTAGATCGGCGGCGTCGCCAGCAACGTTGCCATTGCCGCCGACCTGGAACTCCACCACGTGATGTCCGCCCAACCGGTCGATCAGATCCGGCGGAGTGCCTTCGGCGATGATCACGCCGTGGTCTACGACGGCCAGCCGGTCGCACAGGCGCTCCGCTTCGTCCATGTAGTGGGTGGTGAGTAACACCGTGCCGCCGCGCTCCTGGAAGCCACGCACAATCCCCCAAAGCTGCCGGCGGCTCTGGGGGTCCAGGCCGGTGGTCGGCTCATCGAGAAACAGGATGCGCGGATTTCCCACCAGGGCCGTAGCCACCGCCAGCCGTTGCTTCTGCCCGCCGGAGAGCTTTCCCACCCAGCTGTCGGCTTTCTCAGTGAGCTGCATTTCTTCGAGCACCTGCTGCGACGAGCGCGGTTGCTGGTAGAAACTGGCGAACAGCTCGATGGTCTCGCGGACGGAGAGCTTTTCCGAAAGCCGCGTTTCCTGCAGCGAGATGCCGATCCACTCGCGCAGCTGGCGCGGGTTATGGTCCCAAGTCTGACCGAATATCCGGACGTCGCCTGAAGTCGGCTGCAGAACTCCTTCCAGAATCTCGATGGTTGTGGTCTTGCCTGCGCCGTTGGGCCCGAGCAGCCCGAAACATTCTCCCGCCTCGATGCGCAGGCTCAAGCCCCGCACGGCCTCGACTTTGCCGTCATAGGTCTTGCGCAGCTCGGTGCACTCAATGGGCGGGAGCATTTTTGAATTTTAGCTCAGCCGGAGGGCTCTCGCTGGGTGCAGCTGTCGGGATCCAACTCGAGTAAACTTGTAGAGTAGCGCCTGGCCTGTGGATAAACCCATGCCACGGATTTCAAAGCAAGAGTTCGAACGGCTGCCGCTGCGGGTTCATGAGTTGCTTGCCGGCGTGCCGCTTCATGACGTGTGGGTCGTAGACCTGCCGCGGGCACGCTCTGGCATCACGCTGGCCGAGTTCTTGCGAAAGTCCGGCGCGCGCCCGTTCACACTGTCACCGGTGGTTCGCGCCCTCCTGAACGTTCGTTTTTTCGTTGGACGGCGCTTGGGTTGGGATCGCGAGCCGGCGGCAACCACCTCCGAAAGCTTCGCAAAACGTCTGACGCCCAACGATCTCTCGAGGTCGCTTGCGCCGCCGGGCACTCCCGAGGGACCGTTCCGCGTCGTATACCGCTTCGAGAACGAGCAACTCCTCGAGTTGACCAACCGCACAGCCCACGCGGCAGCGCTGAGCACTCTCGTCGAAACGGAAAACGCTTACCACTTCTATTTCGCCGTTTACGTGAGCACAGTCAGCCGCTTCACGCCTTTCTACATGGCCGCGATTGACCCGGTCCGCCGACTGATCGTCTATCCGTCAATCCTGCGCTCTGTCCGCGCGACCTGGGACCAAACCTCGGCACTCTATGACAAACGCGGGGCAGCCTGAACGGCGCAGCTTCTTATGATCCAAGATTGTGGGCAGACAAAAGGCAGTCTTGGCCCAGTCGCACGTAACGCGTGCAGCACCGTACTGGCGCAGGGGCTTCTCCGTTCTGGTTGCGCTCGTGACCTATTTGGTTTAGCCTCAGTCCTCCAGATTTGCGGGTTTATCTCGGAAGCCACTTCAGGCGACGATTCCAGACAGGCCCGGGTTGGGTGGACGAGCTGGCCGAGCAGCTTGGTCCTCAGGGACGCTCGTTTAGCCAAATACAGGAGAAGAGAAAGACACATGAAGAAGCTAATTGTTTCTTGTTTGGCAGTTCTCACCATGATGCAGATCGCTTTTGCCCAGGACCGGTCTGACCTAAAAGCCGAGATTAAGGCGCTGCGAGATGCCTTCAAGCAGGAACGTCAGAATGGTCCGCAGCCGAACGCTAGCGCCGTCAGCCCGGCGGCTGTTACTGCGGGCACTGTCGGTGAACCTGATTCCTTTGGTAAAAATGCAGTGTTTCTTGGCATCGCGGCGAGCGGGATCGTCTTGCTCGATCCTACGTGCGACCCGGTAGACATTGGCACGCTTGGACCGGACGATCACTGCATTACTGTCCCTGATCCGAGTATTCCAGTGCCTGCGACAACTTTCAACGACGTCGCCAGGATCACGATCCCCGGCAGATCCGCAGGCAATGTCATCTACGCTATAGCCAACCACACAGTCTCCTTCGATATGTTCAATCCCACAGCAGCGCCCACGCAAGGCCGCATTTCGTATGCCCCGACTATCACGATCGAGAGCGATGCACTAAAAGATCCTTCGCTGATCGACCCGAACACTGGCCTTCCGTTCAACGGATCATTTACGACAGGCGGGCTTGGAACCTACTTCACGAATAAGACGCTTGCATCCGGAGCTTCCGAGTTTCAGACCCAGAGCTATACCCGCGCTAACACAACCGGATTGTCACGATCCTTTTTTGCCGGGTTAGGACTGCCCGATAATGTGATCAACGACCTCTACAAGAAACCGATGACCATAAGGCTGAATGTCAGGGTGGCGTCCAGGTGGGTTGATTCCGCGATCTTGATCTTCACGATTCGATTCCTTGGAAACTAACGTCGCGACCAAGCCAAAGAAAAAAGAGGACAGCCTGAGAACTGTGCGGTTTAAACCGCATAGTTCTTGGGTGTGCGTCAACTCATTGCTTCTGCCCGGCTTTGCCCGGCGCAGACTTGCTGGCCGCTACGAGGCGTTCGAGATGCTTCCTGAACTCCGGCAACAACGGATCGCCGGTCTGAGTAGCGACGTCAACGGCCTTCTGGACGTTCTGCAACGCCAAGTCGGGTTTGCTTTGAGCTTCGAGGCCATCGGCAAGACTGTCATAGACATTGGCCGAGCGGGGATAAAGTTCAACGTTGCGCCTGAAGGCAGCGATCGCGTCATCAACCTTTTTGTCTCCCAGCAGGGCATAACCGAGTGAGTTGATTTCCTTTTCCGCGGAAACCTTGAATCCGAAACGTTCTGACAGCCCGCGGTAATGTTGCTCGACACCGGATAAGCCACCGATCTGGAAGTCCGTCTTTGGATCGCGCGGCACTTGCCAGCCCGCAAAGATCGTGCGCAGGGCGGCGTAGTGCGATAGAAGCTCAGTGGAGTTGTGTTTCTCTTCGCGATAGTGCGCGGACCCTACGACAAAACCCTTCGGAAGCTTGGCGCTCATCATCTTCTGCAGCTGCTCAAATCCTTCGTCCATGTGTCCGCTTTCGTTGCCCAGCGAGAAGAAGAGCGACTTCTTGAATTCCTTTTGCTTGGGAAAAAAATCCTGCGCCTGGTGCAGAACGCGGAAGTCGTCCCACCAGAGACTCGGGCTCGAGGCGATGTAAGCGTTGAACAGGTCAGGACGCGCCATCAGCGCGTGGATAGCGAACAGCCCGCCGAGCGAATGCCCCACAAGAATTCGATAGGGCTGGGTCGCATATCGCTTGTCGATCTCAGGGACCAGCTCAGTCTGGATGAAGTCCAGGAACTTGTCGGCGCCGCCGCTGGTGGGCATGGGGTCGGCCGTGCCATCCGAGTGCTTGACGTCGGCATGGCTTGGCGTCAAATCGCGGACGCGGTCGGTGTTGGTGATGCCCACAACGATGAACGGCGGCATGAAGTTGGTGTCGGCGAGGAAGTCGATGGTGCTGCCGATTTCGTTTACGTTCGTGCCGCCGTCCGTGATATAGAGCACAGGGTAGCTTTCCTTCTTGCCCTGCGCCGCAGCGGGCATCCGCACCCACACCACACGATCTTCATTCAGAACATTGGAATGGACCACCAGGCGCTGTGGCACAGGCGGCGCCAAATCCTGGGCGAAAGAAGCAACTGAGACGATGCAGCCGAAAAGAAGGAAATAGAAGGCGCGACGTGACATTCCTGCCTCCGGAGTTGGCGAGATCAGATGATACTCCAAATTGCGGAACTGCGCGGCCAGCGACACAGGCGGCCCCGCCTCAGGCGTTCTGTTCACTAAAGCAGAGGATGTAGCCGTCAGGATCCTCGACATAAAAATCGAGGCATGCCCAGGGTCTTTCTTGAAGTGGCTTGATCATTCGAGCCCCACGCGTTTCCAGCTCGCTGAACAAACCGCGAATGCCCGACACGGAAATGTACGCGTCCAGGTGTTCGTTCTGTTTGCGGTGCTCTCTGTCCGCCACCAGTTTCGGCGCATGCTTGAGATGGATCGCGAACCCGTCACGTGTGACGCTCGCGTAGAACGACTGATACGCAAAATCGAGATCGAAGCCAAGCTTCTCGCAGTAGTACGCAATGGCCCGGTCAAGATCATCGACGAGAAACTGCGGGGCTATTCCGGTGAGGTGCGCAGCGCGGTGAACTTCGGTTGTGGACATCTCATTCCCGAACCGGTAAACGCCTCACCGGTTTCTGGTTGGAGTTTACCACTCTTCGGGTGCGCACCATTCGCTTCTGGCGGCAACTGGGCGAAAGAAGCAATGGATCCGTAGTTGAATCGCCCTGCGCCTGCCGTGCATCTGACTTGGGATGAGACGAACGTCTTAGCAGCACGAAACTCTTCGAGGAGAAAGCTATGGGAACGAGCAAAAGAACGGCCAAGGCAAAAAGCAAGCAGAGCAGCGACGTGAAACCTGCAACCAAAGCCGGCGAATTTCGCATTGCAGGGGAACTGCTTGTCGTCCGGCTTGGGTTTGGCGCGATGCGAATTACAGGCAAAGGCATCTGGGGAGAACCCCAAGACCATGATGAATCGGTTCGCGTACTTCGGCGCGCGATCGAGCTCGGTATCAACTTTATTGACACCGCCGACTCTTATGGTCCGGAGGTGAGCGAACGTCTTATTGCTGAGGCCCTCTGTCCGTATCCATCTGGATTGGTGATAGCAACGAAAGCTGGGTTCGAACGTCCTGGACCGGATCGTTGGGTGGAGAACGGAAAGCCCGAACACCTCCGGGCTGCCTGTGAAGGCAGTTTGCGCCGCCTACGGGTGGATCGGATTGATCTGTTTCAACTCCACCGCATCGATCCTAAAGTACCCGCGGACGATCAACTCGGCACGCTTCGAGAGCTGCAGGCAGAGGGCAAGATTCGCTACATTGGCCTTTCCGAAGTCAGCGTTGCTCAGATCGAGCACGCTCGGAAGATCGTGCCGATCGTCACCGTCCAGAACCGCTACAGCATCACGGATCAGGCCTACAACGAAGTGCTGGAGTACTGTGAGAGCGCCGGCATTGGTTTCATTCCCTGGTTTCCCTTGGCGGCGGGTAGCCTCACCGCGCCTGGCAGCGCAATCGCCAAGACAGCCGAAAGGTTGAAGATCACAACATCGCAGCTGGCTCTGGCTTGGTTGCTGTGGCGGTCGCCGGTCATCATCCCGATTCCCGGAACATCACAGGTCCAGCATCTTGAGGAAAACGTTGCCGCGGCAAGCCTGAAGCTCGACGAAGCAACCCTCGAGGAACTGGGGCAATTGATACGCGCTGCTTAAGGAATCGCGAGCACAGGAGTGCGGCAATCCATCCAAAATAAGGCGACGGCCACGAGCATCCGGCAGTTCTTTGTAACTGTTGATAAATCGCCATTACACTCACCACCCGGATTTTCGCCCCGACCATTGACTTGCCAAGACACTGAACGATTGTCATGATGGACGCATGCAAACTGTTTTCGCAGCGGCAGGGGGAATGGACGGCATGCGCCGTCTTGCCGACGCCTGGCACCACCGGGTGATGGCCGACGAGGTGGTCAGCCATGCGTTCAGCCACGGCTTCCACCCCCAGCATACGGAGCGACTCGCCGCTTACTGGGCCGAAGCACTCGGTGGTCCCAGCGCCTATTCCGACTCGTATGGTAGCGAGACCACGGTGGTCAAGATCCACAGCGGCAACGGCGAGCACGACGAAATGGATCGCCGTGCGATTGCCTGCTTCGATCAGGCTCTGGCAGACATCGGAGTAGCCCTCGACAGCGTGCTCGGACAAGTGCTGCACGACTACTTCGCCTGGGCGACCACGACAACCATGGCCCGCTACCACAAGTCCGCCGATGACGTGCCTAATGGCCTCAGCATCCCACGCTGGTCATGGGACGGCCTCCAGCCGTAGGCCGGGAAAAAGGGATCCCTCTCCCGCTCCGCGGGATCGGGGAAAAAGGGGACAGCCTGAACTGCGTGAATTTCAATGTGGTCTGCGATCAGGGGGACTACATAGAGCGGGTAGGGATCCCTCTCCCGCTCCGCGGGATCGGGATTTCAGAAAAAATGGTGGAGGCGGTGGGAGTTGCTCGCTCGTCATGTACTAACTGCTTTGTAATCAATAGCTACTGGCTGAAAATCCGGCCATTTTAGCCAGGGTCCGCACATTTCCCGCACACCTGTGGGCGCTGCCTTATTTTGGAGGGATCACATCGCCTAGGAACGCCCCATCATTCTCGCCCACTTCTTTCGCTACTAAATCGTTGAGCAAAGCATTCATGCGAAGCATGAGGTCCTTATACTGGTCCGGCTGGAGGGCCAGATTGTGCATTTCTTCAGGGTCGGTCTCGAGATCGAAAAGCTGCACGTCGTTGTTCTTCAGGATTTCCTCCAGTGTCCGCGGGGTGTTGAAAGCGGTCGGCGCGAAATAGCGAGCGAACTTGTAACGTCCGTCGAAAACGACGTACAGAAGGCCGCGCTTGTCTAGCTTCGCCTGGCTGAGCGGCGGAGAGGGTTTTTCCAGAAAAAGGTTAGTCATGATTTGCAGCAGGTAATCTCCGTCAACGGTGCTAACGCCGACGTAGTCGAAGAGGACACCGGGGCGCACCGCGTGCGCATCCGCTTTTTCAGGGTTGGCGAGCAGCGACGAAAAATCGTGGCCTGGGAGAGCCTTCACTGCCGCCGGCCGCTTGCTCTCCGGTAGTCCAGTCAGCCCGACAAAGGTAGGAACCAGGTCCAGATGGCTGGTCAGTGCGGTGCAGGTCGCGCCAGCCTTGGCTGCCGGGTGCGCGATGATTAACGGCACGTGCCAATTCTGCTCGTAGCTGAACGGACCTTTACCCTTGAGACCGCCGTGTGAACCTCCCATCTCGCCGTGATCGGCGGTGAAGACCACGACCGTGTTCCGCCACAAATCCATATTGTTCAGCACATCCACAATCTGCTGAATGTCGCGGTCACTGTCCCTGATGGTGTTGAGGTAGTAGTTGTAGAAAATGGTCCACATATCCTTGCGATCCGTGGGGATCACGCCGGACCAGCCGTCCCAGCCCTTCCGGTATTCCCGGAGTGCACCCGGCATGCCGGGCGCGTCAGCGATTCCTGGAGACTTCCTGGAAGCGTGAAAGACCATTTCTTTTCGTAGATCGAGTCCGGCGGTGGCGGGGGGGCCGCCTTTGGCGAGAGCGGCTTCTGCACCGGCGGCTGGCCGGGGATATTCGCGTCTCCGAACATGATGTCGTGAGGATTGACGAAACTTGCAACCATAAAGAAGGGCTGGCCAGTCCGGCGCGATTCCATCGCCATGACGCGCAGCCACCGCACGCTCTCGCCTGCGGTCAACCGATCATTTTCAAAGCCGCTGAGTGGATCGCTGTTGGTGTCTCCCCCCGCACTGAATACGTCGAAGCCGTAGGGCTGAGCAACCTGGCTGTAGTTGACGGTTGGCTTGGGATTGAGGATTTCCTTGTCCATCTCGAACTTCCCAAAGTACGCGGTCTTGTAGCCGAGACTTTTCAACACCGACCCCACGTTGGGGATGTTAGGGTCCAGAGTCGGCACGTAGGAGTACTGCATCTGATCGAACACATGATGAAACTGGGGCGGCCGGCCGGTGAGGAACGTTGCTCGAGATGGCGAGCACATGGCCGAAGCGATGTAATGATTTCGGAATCTCACCCCGTGACTTGCAATCGCATCAATGGCCGGGAGGGAATATTCCGGTCCGGCGAGAAGCCGGTAAGTCCACTGATCAACGATGATGAAGATGATGTTGAAGGGTGGCTTGGCGGTGTTTGCTGAGGACTCTTGAGCGTAAGCGCCTGAAACACAGAACAGGTCGAAGCTTACGACCAGGAGCGCGAGAAGACTCAGGAACCGCCTCGTTCTGCCACGCTGTTTCAGCAGTCGGAATACCATGTCTGCGAGCCCTGTATGCCGTTCCGATGCCGCCTGTCTCGACCATGTTGCTCCCCAGTCGTCTGTTGTTAGAGCTTACCGTACCTAGGATTCCTCCGATCCCAAACGGTGAGGACAGGAGGGTCGATGTCGCACGTACACGTGGACATTAATCATGGCGGGCAGTGTAGCAGTCCGCACACTCCCCGCACATAGGGCAATTAACTTATTTAGAATCAATGGTGGAGGCGGTGGGAGTTGAACCCACGTCCGAAAATGTTACTGGTCAAGAGCCTACATACTTAGTCGCGTTCGCGCGGCGGGAGTTACCCCGTCACATTCGCATCCTGCGCTCAGAACGGACAAGAAACGCAAGACGCTAGCCCGAATATCTCGCCGGAGGTCCCCGGACATAGGGCCACCAGCCAGTCTGCTGTGCGACGCCCTTCCGCAGCCCGCAGACGAAGCCGCGGAGGACGGCTACTTAATTTAATTAAGCAGCGTATGCAAACTGATTAGAGTTGGCATGTATTGTTTTTGCACCACTTACGGGGGAATGCGCCCCGGTATGCCTCTCGGCCGCAAGCATTTCCGTCGAAGCCGTGACGCCCCCAAAAACGGAAAAGGACTTTGGCCGTCCTTTTGTCAAAGAGCTATCTCTACGGTAGAGAGAATCAACGAGTGAGTCAACTGATTAGATGGTTCAAGTGTTACTTGAGGTTCAGGGATTGGGCGCTGCGATGAACGACCAAAACGTCTACAA
The DNA here is from genome assembly GCA_035316085.1 of Candidatus Angelobacter sp. Taxonomy (GTDB): domain Bacteria; phylum Acidobacteriota; class Terriglobia; order Terriglobales; family Acidobacteriaceae; genus Angelobacter. The sequence goes on along the minus strand of DATFXI010000023.1, from coordinate 3,481 downwards.
CCACAGAGGACACGAAGGAACACAAAGGAGCAGCTGTTCCTCTGTGTTCCTCTGTGGTTACGATACTTTGGCTCTCGGAGCAGATGCCTTTTCTTTAAGGATCTGCAATTTTGCCTTGGCCTGGCGTGCTACAGCTTCGGTTCTGTCTTGGTCCTTCTGCATCCAACCTTCAATCTTTGAATCGAGATGGCTGATCTTTTCCTGAAGATTTGTTTTTCTCTCAGCGCGGGCCTTGCTATGCTCCTCCTTCATTTTCGCAAGGTCTGCCTTCATCGCGTCGACGTCTTCCTTGTTAACCGTGTCCTGCGCCTCGGAGAGAGCCCGCCGAAAGACCTTTCCCCCGATTGCTTCCATCCGGGTATCCACGGGCGTAGTCCATTCTTCCTCGATTTCGGCAACCAGCGCCACCCGGTTCGGGGATAAGTCCTTGTTGACGTCATCGATGAAGTCGGCGCCGATCCGGGAGTTCTCGAGAGCGGCAGAAGTCCCGCCCAGAGCCCCGGCAGCAGCCCCGATCGCCAACCCGGTTGGCCCACCTAGCAAACCGATGAGACTTCCCAGCGACGTGCCCAGCAGAGGCCCGAGCGGCCCCACGTCCTCACTTTGCTTGATGGTCGCCTTGCCATCGGCCCCCTTCGCCAGCACGGCGTAGCTGTAAATATTGATGCTGCCTTCGTCATCGAGCTGCTGAAGGGCTTGTTTGCCTTCGTATGCTTTGCTTTCGTTGTCAAATACCACGACGAGCATGCGATCCATAGAGTCATTCCTCCTCGCCTTCTCTTTGACGCTAGCGATCGCAGCGTGGTTGCTGGAGCGAACCACGATCACGCATCTCCGGATTGGTCAGGTTAAGATTGAAGAAGAGCGGCCGCCTCCCTGAACTCCCTGGGGCACCACATCGAGGGCGAAGCTCCTTCGATGGCAAACAAGATTAACGCCGGCCTCCTGCAGAAAGAGGCCGGCGTCTTCAACAACGTGCTACCGTCCGCAGCAAGTTCTAGCGATGATCGTCGTCGCGATCTCCATCGTTGTCGAAGTGGAACATATCGAACAGGTCTCCGACAGCCGGGCGGTTGAGCGGGATGTAAGGATTGTCATGATCAACAATCGGGTTAGGCAGGTTGTCGCGGCTACGGCCGGTCAGCGGTTTCAGATGCCAGTTGCGCTCGATGAACTTCACGATCGAGGCGTGGTCGGCATAAGTGTGGCTGATATGGCCGCCCCGGGTGAAGGGTGAGACGATGATCAGCGGAATGCGCGGGCCATCGCCGAAGAAGTCGAGCGGGATCATGGGGCCGGAGTCCCAGTACCCGCCGCCTTCGTCCATGGTAATGATGAACGCGGTTTTTTCGGCGAGTTCCGGATGCGCCTTGAGCCCGTCGAGGACTCGCTGGATGATCGCCTCAAGCACGTTGAGCTTGGAGCTTGCGGGATGCCCGTCGCCGAAGCTGTCCGGCTTCAGATACGACACCGCGGGCAGATGCCCGGCCTTGAGGTCGTTGAAGAAATCGATGGCGTCTTTGATGTGCGCGGCACGTTGCGCCGGATCGCCCATGATCGACGTAGCGTACTGGAACGGGTTGCAGATGTCGCAATACCAGTCGCCGCCGGTGCCGATCAACGTATCCACAGGGTCGGTGGAACCGTTGTCGAAGCGCCTCGCAGCATTGAATCCGCCGCCATAGAACGCCCAACTGATGTTCTTTTCGTTGAGCGCGTCGCCGATGGTGCGCAGCGAGGAAGGCGGCGCTGCCGTGCCGGCATTGATCGCCGCCGTGTTGAGCTGGCCGTTAGAGAGGAAGCCGGGGCGGAGGTTATTGATCATGTAGAACGTGTTGGGCGCGCAATTGGTGGCGCTCAAGTCCGGACGCCAGGGCAGAGTCTTCAGGTAGTCGACGATTGGCTTGGGGCCTGGCTGGGTTAGATCACCGCATTCCGTCCAACGCCGGTCGTTGACAAAGGCGACATTGGTGGCGCTCTTCGGCGTGGGATTGGCAACCTGCGCGGCCGGCGGCTGCGCAGGGAAATTGCCGACTTTTTCCCAGGGCAGGGCATCGGCGGTACCCAGCATGGTGTGCTGCACGGCCGTGCCGCCCATCACCGGCTGGTGATAGTTGTCGCTCATCGTGTATTCGTCTGCCAGGCGCTTGAAGAGTGGCGCGTCGCCCTGCTGGACGTTGTAAAAGCCCATGGCGTTGCTGCCGCTATCGTCGCCACGCGCGATGCCGACGAAGGGATAGATATCATTCTTGCAGCCTGAGGGATTCCGTGGGGTCGCGTCCCCCACGTTGCAGTCAGCCTGCTGCCACATGTGGTAGAAGCGGTGCACCATGTCACCGGTGTAGGTGTCATAAGGCATCTTGGCGCCGGTGATCTGGAATGCGGTGTTGGGCAGCTTGTTGAAGTTCGCTACGCGTGTGTCCGGTTGGGCGCAGGGCGAAGGGGGCAAGGCCGGGTTCGCTGTGCAGTTGCTCAGACCGGTTGCACCGCTGGTGAGCAGGTGCACGTCGCTGACCCTGAGCTCAGGAGAGATGATGTGGAGTTGCGCAGTCGAGAAAGTGAACGCGTCGAACGGCGGCGCGGTGTCGACGGGGTCGTTCAGAAACTGCGTGTGCGTTGCCGCAAGTGGCGGCGCGCCCCCTGCTTCCGGCGTGGGCAGGAATGGAGCGTAAGCGGTCTTGCCGGGATTGATGAGCTTGCTGGTGTCAATGAAAAAAGCAACTGGATTGATGGTGGTGAGCTGGAACTGCCGGGCCAGATCGGCATGGGGACCAGGTGAACCGTCGGCATGGACAATACCTTGCGAAAGCAAGTTCAACACTTTGCCGTGCTTGGGGACGTAGGTGCCATAAACATTGTCGAATGTACGGTTCTCGCCGATGATGATGATCACATGCTTGATCGGTGTTGCGGTGCGGGGACGATCGTCGTCGTCCTGGCTCCGCGCGGGCATCGCGATCAGCAGCAGAGTAAGAGGCAAAACGGCCAAACGCGCGGTCGGCCGCCACTTTCTGAGAACAGACTTGACTCCCATACTTTTCCTCCGGCAGTTGCCGTGCAACTGTTTTGGGATTTGACGGGGAGTGTAGCGGCCGTGTGTTGAAGGCTGATGTTCGCGCCGTTAACAAGAAGTGAAAATCGCGCGATGAACGGCGCGCGTAGTGTGTCGTTGTGAAACAGTCGAGAAGATTAATCTGCGGGCCAGCAGCGCACGTTTCCAGCTACAGGCTTGATCGTGGCCTTCGCTCCGAGCACGACTTCCACTGGATATGCCAGCACGGAATTGGCGTCGCTCGTTTGCTGACGCGCCAGCACGATTTCCTTCGCCAGGCACTGGGGGTTGTCGGCGTTCTGGGCTTGGCAACGTCCTTTGGCAAGTTGCTGCGCGCTGTTTTCGTAACCCGCGTTGCAGTCCGGCGCAGAAGCGTCTTGAAGAACAAGCTGCGTTCTGATCCTGTCCCAGCAAGCCGCTTGGTCCTTG
>DATFXI010000022.1:0-15415 GCA_035316085.1 Candidatus Angelobacter sp. | reverse complement strand
ACTCGCTCGCGCATATGAGGCCAAAGAAACCCGCTATCCTCGCCGCGACGTCGCGCGCGGCAAAGATGAGTCTTCCCTGACCATCCTGGTGGACCACGCCGCCTGCATTTTGTGCGACCGCTGTGTGCGCGCTTGTTCCGACTTGCGCCAGAACTTCGTAATCGCTCGCCAGGGGAAGGGTTACGGCGCCGGAATCGCATTTGATATGGACGATCCCATGGGCAGCTCCACTTGCGTCTCGTGCGGAGAATGCATGGTTTCCTGCCCTACCGGAGCGCTCACCAACAAAGGCGCGGTCGGGCAGAAGCTTGAGTGGGGGCTTTCCTGCGAGACCCAAGAACTGCTGCGTCTTCCTGTCTTTCAGGGAGTGTCCGGAACTTTTCTTGAGCTCAATCGAGGATCGGTGATGATGCGCCGGGTGAAGCAGGGAGAAATCCTCTTCCGCGAAGGCGATTACGGATCCACAGCCTTCTACATTCTCGAAGGAAAAGTGGACGTTTTCATTTCCAGCCCGCGAGCGCATGTCAACACGGAAAGAGGGGCCAGGGCGCTGCTCAACACCTTGAAAAACAAACTGGTAGGCCGGCAAGAGCACAGCCGCGCCGATGAAAATATGGCGCGCACCCATATTTCGATTGATGCGCCGGTCGAGCTTGCATACGACGACCCGGTGGCGCAGATGGGTCCGGGTGAGCTGTTCGGCGAGATGACCTGCATGAGTTTTTATCCGCGGTCCGCCACCGCGCGCGCCGCCACCGATTGCGTGCTCCTGGAGATGCTGCGCAACGTCCTGGACGTGCTACAGAAGAACAAAACCTTCCGCACCAAACTCGAGAACGATTACCGCCAGCGCGCGCTGGAAACTCATTTGCGTACTCTGCCCATCTTCGCCAGCCTGACCACGGAATTCATCGACGACTTGCGGCATCGAGTGGAGCTGGTACGCTACGCGCCGGGCGAAATCATTTTCCGCCAGGGAGACGTGGCGGACACCTTCTATCTCGTGCGCATCGGTTTTGTGAAGGTCAGCGAGACCCATCCCGGCGGCGAACTCGTGCTGGCTTATCTTTCCAAAGGAAATTATTTTGGCGAGATCGGGTTGCTGGGCGAGGGCAAACGAACCGCCACGTGTTCAGCACTGGACCACGTGGAAGTAGTGCGCATCGGCGCAGAAGACTTCAAGGCCATGCTGCAGCAGTTTCCCGAGACACGGGCAAAGCTGGAAGCGGTGAGAGAAGAGCGGCTGCGCGAAAACCAGGTGCGATTCAAGCAGGTGAGTACGGTTCAGGTCGATGAATTTCTGCGCCAGGGTCTGATGGAAGCGCAGAACCTTCTGGTGCTCGATCTCGACCGTTGTACGCGCTGTGACCAGTGTGTGACTGCGTGTGCCGATGCCCACGGCGGCGTCACCCGCTTGATCCGCGATGGCCTGCGGTTGGATCGCTTCCTGATCGCAACCTCCTGCCGCCATTGCCGCGACCCCTTGTGCATGGTCGGCTGCCCGGTGGGGGCCATTCGCCGCCAGAATTCTCTGGAAGTCATCATCGAGGACTGGTGCATCGGATGCGGTCTCTGCGCCAACAATTGCCCGTACGGCAATATCAATCTGCAGGAGTTCAAAGTGGATGGTCCGGCCGGCGACGAGCTTGCCTCACTCGGCGCCGGGCAGGAAAAGGCCAAGAAGAAGGCTGGAGTTGTGCGCAAGGCGACCAGTTGCAATCTCTGCAACGACTACCCTGAGCCGAGTTGCGTGTACGCCTGCCCGCACGACGCAGCGCATCGCGTCAATGCTGCGGATTTCTTTGGAATGATCAAAAAATGAGACTTACCCGGCGGGAGAGCTAAAACTTGCGCATCGACCAGACACACCGGCCATGGGCGCTTCGCACCGGAGCGCTGCTTGCTCTCGCCGTGTTGGCGTATGTCCCTTACGCCGTCTTGTCGCGTAACGGTCCCCCAGGAGGCAGCGCCTTAGGACTCATCTACGGCATTGCCGGGTACGGCCTGATGATTTTCGCCGCTCTGCTCAGCCTGCGGAAGAAATTCTCCATCTGGCGGATCGGCCGCGCCCAAACCTGGATGCGCGGACATCTCTGGCTGGGCCTCTTGAGCTATCCCCTGATCTTCTTTCATGCCGGCTTCAGTTGGGGACACGGTTTGGCCCGCCTCATCATGTTGATTCTCTCGATCGTGATCGTGAGCGGCTTGCTGGGAGCGGCATTGCAGCACTACATGCCGCGCATCATGACCGACCGCGTGCCCTTGGAGACGATCTACAACCAGATCGGACGGGTACAGGAACAACTGCTGGCGGAAGCCGATGACTTGATGAGCTCTCTTTCCCCGGAAAAGAATGAATATGGACTGATCGTCCCGGCGTCGGACCAGGCTGCGACCATGACTACGACTTCGACGGTGGTCCGAGTAAGCCAGCAATCCGCGCAAAAGCTGAGCGCGATGTATCACCAGGCGGTCCGGCCGTATCTGGCCCATCCCGGCTCATACCGTCAATCGATGGCCGACCGCCGCGTTTCCAAAGCGATGTTCGCCCAACTTCGCACGGTTACCCCTGATTCAATTTGGGCAGTGATTGACGATCTGGAAAACATCTGCGAAGAAAAACGTGATCTCGACCGCCAGTCGCGCCTGCAGCGCGTTCTGCAGGGCTGGCTGCTGGCGCATATTCCGTTGTCTTACTTGCTGCTGGCCTTGAGCGCCATCCACGCGATCATGGCCCTGCGCTACCGCTGAGAGTAAATTGAGACTGCGAACGGCAAAAACGCTAGGCACGCGGCACGATTTGAATTACTTCAAGTCGTTCACGCCCTTCCGCATCTCGCGAGTCGTCCTGGGGCTGGCTGTACCCGTATTTGCTCTCCTGTGGCTGGGAATCTCGGGGAAGAGGCAGTTTTACAGCAAGGGACCTCTCTCTTCCGCGCACGCTTTGTTTGCCGACCAATGTGGCGTTTGCCACGTGAGCCTGACTCGCGGCGCTTCCACCGCAGGCTTCAGGAGACCGGTAACCGATGAAGCATGCCTGAGCTGCCACCAAGCGCCGGCACACCAGCCCGATCAGGTGTTCACGCCGCAGTGTTCTTCCTGCCACGTGGAGCATCGGGGGCTGGTCTCGCTAAACCATGTACGCGACGCCCAGTGCGTGCAATGCCACTCCGGCCTCGAGACCACCACCGGCAAGTTGCGCTACGTGTCGGATATCCGCGGATTCAACCGCAACCACCCGGAGTTCGCTCCTCTGCGCAATAACTCTGCCGGACCGAGCGCGATCACTTTCAGCCACCGGGTGCATCGTGGCGACTCCATCCGAGGCCCCCAAGGAGCCGTAAAGCTGCAATGCGACGATTGTCACCGGCCGGAAGCGGAAACCGCGGGACCGTGGGTCTATGCCGATCCGAGCACGCGATTTGGTGCGGCGCCGGCGGGTCCCGGCGCCAACCTTTTCCGCGATTCCCGGCGAGAGCTGATGGCGCCGGTCACCTACGAGAAACATTGCCTTACGTGCCACGCACTGCGATTCGACGACAGATTCACCCAGGCCATTCCTCACAAAGCGCCGGATGTCGTGCATGCGTTTGTGGTGCGGCAATTCCAAAATTACATTGCACAAAATCCCCAGGCGATCCACCAGGTTCCTGCCGCCGGCCATAAGATTCCCGGCGCCACCATCATGCAACCCACGCCACCCAGAAATGCGAGTGAGTGGGTACAGCAGAACGTCGAACGGACCGAGCAGTTGCTATGGGGCGTGACTTGCAAGCTATGCCACCAGCTTGAGTTTCCCGTGGGAGAAGGGCTGCCTCGCGTCAAACCTTCAGTGGCGCCGGCACGCTGGCTGCCCAACGCCACGTTCAGCCACGAAGCTCATAGCGGGGTCGCCTGCGAATCGTGCCACGCTTCCGCTCCAAGCAGCGAAGCGGCGTCGCAGATCCTGATCCCCAGCATCAAGACTTGCCAGAGCTGTCACAACGGCAACCCGGCAAACGCCGGGAGCGCTGAGAATTCCTGCTTCCTTTGCCATCAATATCATCAATGGAAAGACCGCATCCACTTACGCGGAACCCACACCATCCAGGAACTGACTGGAGCGGACTCCAGCCGGTAGGCGGCTGTGTCCCATTCAGAAACGACTAGCGCTCGGGAAGGCTCGGCGTGTTGAGGGCTCTGCCTGGGGCAAGAGGCTTGCCAGGCGGAGAATCGCTCACCGTGTAAAGTTCGCCGTTGCGCAGGAACAGGCGCTGCATTTCCTGCAGATTGAATGGCCGAGATCCGCGCCGTCCAAAGACAGAGAGTTGGTTGCCGCTTTCGTCGACTGCACGGTCACGATCGACACCACGCGACACTGCCAACGCCGGTCCGCGAGTGCGGAACACGCCTATCAGTTTGGGAGCCGGGCGCGGGCTGAAGCCATAGAACCCCGGCACGGTTTGAGGCGAAAAAAGTTGGAGCACTTTGAAGCCGGCCTTGCCGTCCGCAACTAAAGCGAACTGGCTCGAGCTGACCATGCCGATTTTGATGTCGTTGGTGTCCTCGAGCCCACCGTTCGCGTTGAAGACCTGATTCGGGGCTGGGTGTTCCGGACGTTCGACGTCAACGATGGCCACGCCTTGCTTGCCTGCGGCAATGTAAGCGTAGGTCCGTGAAACGGTAATGTTTCTCGCGTCGGCCAACTTTACCCCAGCCCCGGCAACGACCCGCGGCTGGTCGAGATGAGTAACGTCGAGGACTTTGAGCCCATCGCGATCCACCACAAAGGCATAGCGGAACTGAATAGCGATCCCGCGTGGATCGTTGAGCTCAGAAGCCCCGATCTTCGCCGTGATTCTGGGTTGCAGAGGGCTATCCAGGTTTATCACCACCAGACCGGCGTCGCAAAGAACGTAGGCGTAAACGCCGGCGATAGTCACGCGGCGAGCTCCGGTAAGCTGTCCCTCTGGATTAAAGGATAGGGCGCGTTTCAAGAAGTTGTTTCGTGGCTCGCCGTCGAGCAACGTTGAAACTCCGGGAGTCTTGCTCTTGGGAGATGCATCACCGACGATCACGAGCCCCTCGTACTTGTCCGCTACATAGAGGAACCCGTACATCGGGTGGATGGGCTGCTCTTCGTTCTCAGGAGCCTGCGCGCGGGTTGGGTCAATCGCTGTGGTGCTCGGGGCGGCAACCGCCATGGCATAGCGTGTCGGCACATACAAGCGCTGTCCTAAAGGAGAGACCGGAGCGGTCACCACGCGTTCAGAAAAATCCTTGTTGTCGATGTCGGCGACATCAAAAACGCGCAGCCCTCCTTTGCCCATCGCGGCGTAGAGGTACTCGCCGCGGAGCTGGACGTCGAGGACCGTCTTTCCTGAGTGTTCGTGTGCCTCGCGCAATGCCAATTTACCCTGCTGGTGTTGCCGGTAATTGCCGGGATAAGCGATCTTATGCAGGTCACTTCCGATCACCGCTTCCGGTTCGCTTCGCTCGGCAAAGGCAATCGCCGCCAGGCCTTTGTTTCCCGTTGCAACATAAGCGAAGCGTCCCAGGTAGTTCAGGAAGTTCGTGCCCTGCAACATCAACTGCGCCATCCACGCATTATTGTCATTGCCGGTGGCGACGTGACAATCGATACAAGTCTTGGTCTCCGTGCTACGGACCGTGTGCGGCACATACGGACTAAAAGCCTGGCCGCTGAAGCCTTCGGCCGAGACGGTTTGCTGGCCGTAGTAGAGCCAGTCGCGATTCTGGTTCTGCGAGCTGACGACGACGGCGCAGGCGGAGCGCACAGGAGCAACTTTGTTGCCCGTGACCGTGCCGTCAATGCCGAGCATGTACATGTCATTGCGCAAGACCTGGAAGTCGTATTCCGTCCAGTTCCGCGTCATCGTGCCTTCGTTTTGCAGCATCGGCATTCGCTGGTTGGCGGTCATGGAGAGATGGCAGCCAAAGCAACTTGTGGTCCACGAACTGTGGCAACTGAAACAAGTCATGCGGGTATCAGCGTGCGCGAGCCGGGTGAGGTCCTTGGGCACGCCACCCCAAGAGACCCCGTCTTTCAAAAGCGTCTTGGCAAGACGAGACTTCTCGCTGTAGTGAGGATTGCCGGGCGTGATGGTGTCCTTGACTTGCACAACCTCCCACTCTCTTCCTTGCTCGATAACCGATCTCTGGAATAGGCGGCCGTTCTTCCAGTAGAAGCGCAGCGACTTCCACGGCGTGCGTCCCCCTTGCACCAAGGCGCCCCCGTCGGAGGAGACCGCGGGACCGCTCGTGACCGGCGACGCGTAGCTCTCGACGGTGCCATGACAGTCAGCACAGGAAATCTCGATGGCGTTGCGGGTCTCACCGTAGAGCTTCCCGTTGCCGTGCACGTCCTGATAGAAATGACAATCCACGCAGTGCATGCCTTTTTCCAGGTGGATGTCTTTCAGCTGAACGGCTTTCTTGAATTTTTCCGCATCGTCGGGCGAGATGACCTGCCCATGCTCGTCCAGCAAATTTCCTTTGCGGTCCTGCTTGAAGACAGCGCGAAATACCCAGCCGTGGCTGTTGAAATCCGCGAACTGCGTGTTCTTGAGTTCCCGATTGAATTCCGGAGTGCCGACTTTCTTAAGAAACTCGGCGTCCGACCACAATCCTCTGGCTGCGGAGCCTTCGGGATTGCGCAGATGGGCGTTGCGATATTCCTCCGCGCTGGGGTTGCGCTGCTTCGCCGGATACATCTGTTCTCCATCCACTTCGTTATCCCACCAGGTGTATCCAAAGTAGCTGGCCACCATATTGGTCCCCGGGTGCATGTGGCAGACCACACATTGACTGGAGGGAATGCTTCTGGTGAGGGTGTGCCGGATAGGATGTCCAGATTCTCCCTTGGCAATGGTCGGGTCCACGGTGGAGCTGCGCCCCTCATTGCCGAATCGTGCGTAGAAATCGGAGTGTGCGGGATCGCGATCATTGGCGTAGATCACGTGACAGCCGGTGCAGCCGCTTCCGCGATAATCGCCGGACCGATCGTTGGTTCCGGGCAGATAGAGTAGGGGATCGAACAAACGTGTCTTCTGCAGCGCCAGGAACCCAGGGTCAGTCCGCAACAGCGTGCCGAAGCCGCGATCGCTTAACTTTACGTCTGGCCGTCCTGGTTCCTCCTCAGAGTTGGGATTGCCCAATTCCAATCGCGCTCCGCCTCCCCGCTCAAAGACCCGCAACACGTTGCCGGGCTGCGAAACTTCCCAGCGCTCCAGCGGCTGCAGGTCCGGCAGAATTCCCTTCGACCGCGTCTCTTCCGCCGTTGGCGGCGGCCAGGTCTGGAGCTTTTGCGGGATACCATTGATGTCGTAGCTTTGCCCAAAGTGCGGATTCTTCAGCGGAAACGATCCGTTGTTGTAGAGTGCGGCGCCATACAGCATTGCGCCATGAGTCATCATGCTGCTGCGCATGCGTCGCACTTCGAGCTCATGACAGCCCGACGTACCGCAAGTGCGAGTCGCGATTCTCAGGTCGCCGGGGTTGACAAACTGTATGTACTCCGGGCTTTCCTGCAGCCATTTGGTGTAAGAGCGCACCGGGTTCGCCGAAGAACGCGCATTCTCTTGCCAACGCGGGGCTACGTGCGCTTTCCGTTTCATGGCCTCGTACTCGGCAGAACCCTGTGCCGTTCCGGATGAAAGCACCACAGCAGCCGAGCCGCCGTGGCAGTCGATGCATCCCAGCCTTACCACCGTGCTGTCATGCATGCTCGCGCTGTCAGTGGACAAATGGCAGGAAACACAGCCAGTGCTTTTCGCGTCGGCCTCTTGCTGAGTCTGGCCGGCAAAGTCTGGCAGTGCCGGCGCCGAGTTCTGCTGGGAAGTGTGGCTGGACTTAACCTGGCCGAGCAACATTGGCAGCAGGAGCAGGCAGAAGACGCTTGTCCGAGGTATCGAAATCCAGGAGCGAGGATCGGTGCCGGCGCGTTTCATCACGTTAATGACTTTCGCTTGAGTCGGATGACCTCAACTTTGAATCGCGTGCCAATGGCGCGCCATTATAAGACGGCCGGGAGCGTCAATACAGCGAATAATCCCGGTCATTCCCTAGAACTGGAATCGAACCGTCACGAAACCCGAAAACAGCGTTTGGCTGGTGTAGATCTCTCGCAATGCTGTGCCGGGTGTAAGCGCAGCCACGCCCCCGGTGATGACCATGTTTTCCGAGAGTGGCGGGCGATAGACCAAACCCGCGCTGTAATCGAACCCGATGCTCGGATCGATCCGGGGTTGGAAGAGAAGGAGCTCCAGGGGGTCAGTGTGTGCAAACCGCATGTAGCTTAGGTTGGCGACGGCGAGAATTTTGGGCGTCACTCTGAAGTCGGCGCCGGCATTGACAAGAAAGATCCCTGGGTTCACAAAATTCGCCTGGCCTTCATCCTTGCTGGAGCGCAGGTTGGGCAAGAAGCTATTAGGCGCGACCAAGCCAACGCCGGTCCCGGTCAGGCGGATGCCTTCACGATTAAAGAAACTGAAGATGCCGCCGGCAAAGCTCTGCGCTTCGCTGACGGCATCGAACCCGCGGGCGACGCGGTCGCGCGGGTTAGCGTCTCCGGAAGCGAAGAATCCAGAGGCGCGTACGCGATACCAATCCTTGTCCAACGACAGTTCCAAGGCGGCCATCTGCGCGTTGATATCCGTGCGGCGCCCGGCGATGGGGTTCAGATCGTCGTGCCCCAATGCCTCATAGAATGCGTGGCTGATGTTGAGCCGGCGGATGTGTCCGTTGCCCGTCCATCCGATGTAGTGTGCGCGTACGTTGTGGGGAAGCACGTTGCCGATCGGCGCGGGGCGCACCAAAAAGCCGTTGTCGTCAAAGTGGACGCTCGCGTCATCCTTGTTGTAGAGATAGCTGACCTGGGCGGTGTAGCCCTTGGTAAGGAAATCCTGCACGTACAGATTGCCGAGCATCACCTGCTGATGGCGGCTGTTGAAGGTGTTCAGGCCGCTGTTGGTGTCCTTCTCGAGAAAGAAAAAGTATGCCGCGTTGTACTGCAGCCGGTTGGAGCGCAGATTCCCAAAGACGCGTAGGCCGGGCTGTTCCTGCGTGAACAGCAAGCCGCGAAAGTCGCTGTTGAACTGCTGAATGCCGGCCCGGATGGAAATGAAGTCGTAGTTCGGACCGAGATCGGCGATCTTCTTCTCGACGAAGGCTTCTTGCAGCCCTGCGCGCCCATCGGTGCGCGCGGTGCCTTCACGGACGTCAATGTTGACGATCCCCCTCTCCCGCGTCCATAGCTGGTTGATGTTGAAAGCCGGCGTGATTCTAACTTGCCAGTCCACGGGTTTGAAGCTGGTGTCGCCATGAAAAAGATTGACCGAGAGGCGCAGCGTCTCTTGCACCAGACCTTGTCCGCCCCGTCCAAAGAATTGGCTGCTGCCTGGGTTGACGGCTGAGACGCCACTGGGCACAAAGAACCGTCCAGCATCGAGGGCCGTGGTGCTGGTGCCAGTGAATTTGAAGAACGTCGCTTGACCGAAGACCGGTTTGTCGCCCTTGATACGGTTCTGGTTGAACGGGTCCCACCAATGGCTGCTGGTGTAAGGGAATTCGCCGTTGCGCGTGTACCTGCGCCACGCGGGCATGCTGGTGTTCCACCGATCCGGCTCCTGGCTCATGACGTTGGCATCGGGGAAGGCCTCGGGAGAAAACAGCTCTTCTCGTATGTCTTCCACGGGGCGGCGCGTGAGCTCGCGATACTGAGCATTCTCCGGCGCCGCAGCGGCCGCCGCGCTCGCCGGCGGTTTCGCCGCGGGGTGCAGAGCTACCGCGGATCCGCTGCCTGCAGGCTGCAGCTTCACGGCAACCATGAGAGCCTCCCCTGGATTGAACTGGACAACATCTTGCGCCACCGTCGCAAAGCCGGACAACTCGAAGATGATCTGGTATTGTCCTGGAGGGATATCGAAAACGCGAAAGATTCCGTCAGCGCCGCTTTGGCTTTCAATCTTCTTGCTGTCTGAAGCCGCGGTCAAGACAACATGGACTCCGACCAGCAACTTCCCGTTGGCATTCTGCCCTTTGCCCAGGAGCGCCGCATTCCCAACACCTTGGCCCGGTACCTGTCGCGGGCGGGCCGCGGTAGAGTACGGGCGTTGGGTGGTTTGTGCGGCTGTAGACAAGCTCAAGCTGAACCCAAGGGTGAAAATCAGTATTTGCCGGTATCCTGCTGGCCTAGGGTGTCGCATGCGCACGCCAGTCTACCGGAAGAGCTTGAAAACGGGAACTGCCTTCCCCGCCGGCTAATGGAAGGCCGTGAGGCTGGTGGCCTTGTTCACTCAGGTCCTTCACACTGCTGGGAGTGTTGTGACTGCCCAGACTCACGCAATCTCAAACACACTCAAAAGCTCCTAGGTCCGACCGAAGCCCTCCCGCGCCAATCGCAGAAAGGAAACGATGTGGCGCTCACATTAGCGATCAGGTCGTGCCGGTTGGTAGGTCGCAACGAGAACGCCGGTTTTTAGTGTCTTAGTCGCAGCGAGCCTCAGTTTTGTCTTTCTCCCTTCCTGAAAGAGAAGTTGACCGCGGCCCACCAGCAGGGGATGGATCCAGAGTTTGAGCTCATCGAGCAGGTTAGACTCCAGCAACGTCTGCCCGAGTAGACCATGACCGTAGATGACGAGGTCGTTGCCGCCCTGCTGCTTAAGCTTGGCCGCCTCGACGACGACATCGCCCTTGATGATCGACGAGTTGCTCCAATCCGCCCTGTTCAAAGTATTCGAGAAAACATATTTGCGGATGCCGTTGATCCGGGCGCCATACTCGCCGGTTTGATGGGGAAACGCCGCCGCGAAGAACTCGTACGTCCGCCTCCCCATCAGCATCGCATCGGCCGCCGAAAGTAGCTCTAATGCATACCTTTCGGCCTCGTGGTCGAAGTATTCCGTGGCCCAGATGTGCGGGTCTCCGAACACACCATCCAGTGAGACGAGCGTGGATTCGATGATCTTTCGCATCGCCAGCCTCCATTATTCTGATATCGACTAAATTAAATCACTCAATTGGATAAGTTCTTTGGAATGTGGTGGCCAGGGACGGAATCGAACCGCCGACGCCAGCCTTTTCAGGGCTGCGCTCTACCAACTGAGCTACCTGGCCGGATTGGCTGATTACACGCGCGCCGGAGCTTCGGTGGGTCCGAGAAGACGTTCTGCGCGCCAAACTCTTCCGATTATAACAACCGGCCTCGAATCCCTCAAACCCATGCGCGGAGCTCGTGCGTTTCGGACTGTGGATCAGTTTACGCCAGCGGATCCTCACAAACTGAGCGAAGCTGTGACCACGCCATCCTCCGGCGGTGAAAAGCGGAATCCGGCCCTCGCGAACACGTCTTTCATGTTGAAATTGTCGGAGAGAGTAGAAGCTTCCAGAGTGCCGATGCCTTCTTTGCGAGCGACATGCATGGACCGCTCCAGAAGATAGGTTCCCAGGCCCCGGTTTTGAAATTTGTCGGCCACCAAAAACGCCACTTCGGCAGCATTGTCAGAATGCTTGCGAATCATGCGAGCGATTCCGGCCAGATGGCGCTCTCCCGCGTTATCGGTGTACTCGGCCACCAGCGCCATCTCGCGGTCGTAGTCAATGAAGCACTTGGTGAACAGCCGTTCGTGGGCGACACGCGCATTCAGCTTGATCGGCAGGAAGAAGCGCATATAAACGCTCATCTCTGAGAGTTGGTGATGGAAGTCAACCATGAGCGGCTCGTCATCAGGACGAATGGGCCGGATGGTGAAGGCGGGACCGCCGGCCGGCTGCCACTCAGAGACATACTGCCCCGGATAAGGACGAATGGCAGGACGCGGCAGATCAGCGTCGCTCACCGACGCCGGATGCAGGATTACGCGCGCATCCAGCGCGAGCAGGACGTCAGGCCCAGCGAGCAAAGGATTGATCTCAACGTCAGCGATGCGCCGGTTCTCCACCACCAGTTGGCTGAAGCGGACCAGCAGTTCTTCGAGCTTTTCCAGGTCCACCGGCTTTTGCCCGCGGACGCCCCTCAGCGTCTGGAAAATACGTGTGTACTCCATCACGCGGCGGGCCAGCGTGGTAGTGAGCGGCGGTAGCGCGTGGGCGCGGTCGCGCAGGATCTCCACCAGTTGTCCGCCCAGGCCGAAGACCAGGATCGGCCCGAACTGAGGATCGGTGGAGCTGCCCAGAATCAATTCGTAGCCGCGATTCTTGATCATCGGCTGCACGGTCACGCCCTGAAAACTTTTGTCAGGGGTGAACGCCGCTTCAATCTCGGCGTATGCAGTCTCGACGGCGGCCGCGTCGGCCAGATTCAGGCGTACGCCGCCGCGGTCTGATTTGTGAGTGACGGTCTCCGAATTGAGTTTCGCGGCGACAGGGAAACCGATCTCCCGCGCCGCGGCAACCGCTTCCGCCGCCGAGACGGCGATCTTCGAAGCCACGACGGGCAAACCATAAGCCTCGAGCACTTGTTTGGATTCGTGTTCGGTAAGGATGGTGCGGTTCTTGCGAAGCGCCTCAGCCAGGATCTGCTGCACGCGCTCCGGGCCGCCCTGGGGCAGATCGCCGGCGAAGACAGGAGTCTCGTACAACGCCTGCAAATTGGAACTGTAGCGCCACATGTAAGCAAAGCTGCGCGCGGCGTCGTCAGGATATTCGAAGGTCGGGATGCGGTGTTCGTTGAGGACGTCGGCCGCCATCTGCATGCGGCTGCCGCCCATCCAGCTGGCGAGTAGCGGTTTCTGCATGGAATCGGCAATCTTGCTCAGCAAGCCCGCGGACTTTTCCGGTTCTGACATTCCTTGCGGCGCGAGAATGGAGAGCACCGCGTCACAGTTCGCGTCAGCGGCAACGGCCTCGAGGACCTTGACGTACATTTCCGGACCGCAATCGCCCAGCGTGTCCACGGGATTGCCGTGGCTCCAGGCTTGAGGAAGGAGCTGGTTGAGCGTTGCCTGCGTTGGAGCAGAGAGTGCGGCGAGTTGGCCGCCGTTGGCGAGCAGGGCATCCGTGGCCAGCACTCCAGCGCCGCCGGCGTTGGTCACGATGGCCAGGCGCGGACCGCGCGGGCGTGGCTGCTTGCCCAGCACTTCCGCCATATCAAACAGTTCGCCGATCGTGGCCACGCGCAGAATGCCGCAGCGGCGAAACGCGGCTTCAAAGACTTCATCCGCGCCGGTCATGGCGCCGGTGTGCGACGACGCGGCTTTCCGGGCAGCTTCAGAGTGACCCGGCTTGATCACCATGATCGGTTTGCGCAGCGCAACCTCGCGCGCGGCGGAGAGGAAGCTCCGCGCGTCGCCGATCGACTCCATATATATAAGGATGCTGGAGGTGTACGCGTCATCGCCGAAGTGGTAGATCAGGTCGCCCCAATTCACGTCGAGCATGGAGCCGACGGAGACAAATCCGCTGAATCCGACATTCTCACGCCGGCTCCAATCCAGAATCGCAGTGCACAGCGCGCCGCTCTGGCTCAGAAAAGCAATGTTACCCGGCAAGGCGTTGGCCTGGGCAAACGTCGCGTTGAGCCCGGTGCGCGGGTTCATCACGCCCAGACAGTTTGGGCCGATCAAGCGCATGCGTCCGGAGGCCAGGATGCGGTGGATCTCCCGTTCGCGTTCCTTGCCTTCCGGGCCGAGTTCGGCGAAACCGGCGGAGATCACGATTGCGCCCTGCACGCCGCAGTCTTCGCACTCCTGCAAGACAGCGGGGACCGTCGCCGCGGGCGTGATCACGATGGCCAGATCCACAGGTTCACCGATTGCTGCTACGCTGGGATAACAACGCACACCCAGAACATTGGCGCGGCTGGGATTCACCGGAAAGATGGTGGCGCCGAAGGGCTGGTCCAGCAGGTTGCGCAGTACGGTGCGGCCGACGCTCGCCGGCTTCTCCGTCGCGCCAATGACCGCCACTGTCCGCGGATGAAAGATGGCCGTCAGCGGGCTCAGCGGCAGCACAGCCTGGGTGGATTCGCTCTCGTGGCCCTTTGCGGACTCCGGCTTACCTGGCATCACTGGCAATAGATTACTACCTTGTGGAGATTTGAAAGGGCACGGCTTTAGCCGTGCCGGTAAAATCTCAGGAAAAATTGGGCTTTAGCCCCCGGAGTTACGCGTCGAAGCCTCAGGGGCTAAAGCCCAGATTTTTTTGCATCCTGGACGGCACGGCTAAAGCCGTGCCCCTTCAAACAATCGGTTCTAAGAAAGGAACACGACGTATAGCATTCCCAATTGCGAGCCTGACGCTTCGAATTACTTCGTTGCCATATCGCGAATCGTCAGTACCGGGCATGGAGCCGAGCTCACCAGCTTGTAAGTCACGCCGGTGCGGAAGTGCGCGCTGAATTCCTTGTTGGCCGGAAGACCCAAAACGATCAGATCCGGCCGATTCTTCTCGGCAAATCCTTCGACCTCCAGCGCCGGGTCACCAACTTCCACAATCATTTCCGGCTGGCACCAGTCCTTAGCGTCTGATGGAACCAGCCTGGCCAATTTTTCTTTGGCGGCATTGACAAGTTCCGTGCGGTCACGCTGGAAGGCTTCGTCCAGCGGAACCACGTGCATGAACGTGATGGGAGCATGATTCTCACGCGCAAACGACAACGCATACGTAGCCGCGAACTCGGCATGCGGGCCCAAGTCAGTCGGGAACAGGATGTTGTCGGCAGTGAATCCGTTATACGGCCTCAGAGCGACGTGCGGGCCAACCGTAAGCACCGGACACGGGGCATTGCGGAAGATGAATTCCGCAGTCGAGCCAAGCAGGAAGCGTTGCAGGCCGCGGCGTCCATGCGTGCCCACCACCACCAGATCGATCCCGTGTTCGTCGATCCACTTTGAGAGAATGTTCTCAACGGTACCGCGCGTGAACAGCACGGGCCCGGTCATCTTGTTATAGGCGGCCAGCTTCTCTAGTTCTTTTTTGCTGTTTTCCACCACCTTTTCGATGACGTCAGCCGAAGTGGTTTCGGCGAGAATGACCGGGTCGCAGGCGTGCGCGGGATAGAGCCGGGCCTTGTACTGTTTGGCGAATCCCAGAGCATAGGACAAAGCGGCCTGTGAGGCTTCAGTAAAGTCTGTGAGAAAAAGAATGTTCTTGAATGAAATGTCAGTTGCAGTTTCGAGGACTTGCATAAGGGCCTCCTCCACATTGAACTTCAGGTTTGTCCCTGTGAGGAATGCGTCCTGCCGCGAATCTTTGTGCCGCGCCTTACCGACGGGTCCAATGCGCGGCGGGCGTTCTCACTCTTGAGTATCCCGCGGCGAAAGAAAGCAGGATGTGATTTGTGTCACAGTGGTAGGACCGTTGGTTGGGTCTTACGCTCTCTGTTTGGCCCCCATGCCGCCGAAAGCTGTCATCTCGACCGACTCCGAGGGAGCGTAGCGACTAAGGAGGAGTGGAGAGACCCCGACGATATGTCCTC